>NZ_JBEXYK010000040.1:0-95518 GCF_040630865.1 Nonomuraea sp. NPDC005730 | reverse complement strand
GGGCCGGCAACCCCCCCACCCCCCCCCCGGGCCGCCCGCGCGCACCCGCCGGCCCGCCCCCGCGGGGGCGGGCGGCCGGCCTGATCGGGCGCCGGGGAGGCGGTCAGCAGGACAGGTTGCCGCCGGGGGCGACGCCGAGGATCTGGGTGAAGCGCTGGTAGGCGTCGACCCGGCTCTGCACCTGGCCCGGGTTGCCGCCGTTGCACTCCAGGCTGCCGTTGATGCTGCGGATGGTCTCGCCGAACCCGCGGCTGTTGACCATGGCGTCGTGCGGGGTCATGGTGCCGGGGCCGTTCTGGGTCATCCAGTACCACAGCGCGGTCTTCCAGGCCACGGACGCGTTCCGTTCCACCTGCCAGGGGTCGTTCAGCAGGTTGATGCCGAGGGCGTCGCCGGCGGCCTTGTAGTTGAAGTTCCAGCTCAGCTGGATGGGCCCGCGGCCGTAGTAGGCGGCCTGCCCGGCCGGGCAGCCGTAGGGCTGCGTCGCGTCGCAGTAGTGCGGGTAGTTCGCGGTGTTCTGCTCCACGATGTAGACCAGCCCGCCGGTCTCGTGGCTGACGTTGGCCAGGAAGGCGGCGGCCTCCTGCTTCCTGACGGTGGCGGAGCCGGTCCCGGCGAAGGCGGGGAAGGCGGCGATCGCCGTGGTCAGGCCGCTGTAGCTGTAGAAGGAGTTGCGGCCGGGGAACATCTGGTCGAACTGCGCCTGACTCACCACGAAGCCTCCCGGGTCCGGCGGATCGGTGGGCCCGCCGCCGCCGTCGCACGCGTACGGGTCCCAGTACCAGGTGCTGATCACGGGGTCGTAGCCGGGATTGTCGTGGACGGCGATGTAATGGTTGCCGTCGGTGTATCGCACGATGCTGCCGGTGGCGTAGTACCGGCCGGCCACCCAGTTCGGGTGGTCGCAGCCGGGTGTGGGGGTACCGCCGCCGCAGGCGCCCTGGTCGGTCCAGACCGCGGCGGTGCCGGGGGTCTCGTTCTGCGTCCACCACCTGGCCGACCAGTTGTGCCCGCCGCGGGACACCACCGCGCCGCCGTTGTAGGCCGTCGAGGCGTTCCACGGCGTCGCGCACGTGGCCGCCCCGGCCGGCGGGGCCGGCACGACGGCCGACAGGACGCCCGCCACCAGCAGCGCGGCGGCGAACAACGTCAGGCTCCGGCGCACCCCGATCACTTCCCTTCACGAAATCTCTTAAGAAAGTTTCCTAAGAGTTAGCGCGATGGTGGCACGCCGCCAAGGGCCCGGCAAGGCCCAAAGTCAAGCCCGCGGTCAGAGGATCCGCCTGGCCCCGGGCAGCGACCGGACCGCGTACGCCAGCCCCCAGCACAACGGCAGCGACACCGCCAGCACGAGGGCGAACTTGACGATCGCCGCCGCGTGCAGCCCCCGCACCGCCCAGGCCACGGCGACCAGCACCAGCGGGTGGATGACGTAGACCGCGTAGGCGTTGCCGGACAGGAACCTGCCGCGCGGCCCCTGCCGGGCGAACCGCTCCCTGAACAGCACCACCAGGCCGACGATCATGCCGACGGCGAACACGGACTCCCACAGCGCGTTGATCGCGACCGCCACCGGGCCCGTGGTCAGGGCCGCAGGCGGCAGCAACACCACGCTCGCCACGCCCGCGACGACGAACCCGGCCCGCCCGGCCCGCCTGGGCAGCGCCTCGAACCAGCCGCGCCGGAAGGCGACCACACCGGCCGCGAACATCGCCGCGTACTGCGGCAGGAAGTAGGGCGTGGGCAGCCCGAGCACCGGCACGTACGTGCCCTGCGGCACCGGGATCCGCCACAGGACCGTGACCGCCGCCAGCCCGAGGGTGAACAGCACGACCCCCTTGAGGCTCGGCGCCCCGGCCCCCTGCCCGTCGGACCGGCCCGCCCGCCGCCACCACGCGTAGAGCAGGGCGAAGACGATCAGCACCTCGACGAACCACATCGGCCCCGGGTCCCACGAGACGATGTACCACTTCCAGAACGGCATGCCGTGCTCGCCGATCGTGAGCAGCGGCCGCAGCAGCACGAGGAAGACCAGCAGCGGCACCCCGAGCCTGACCAGCCGGTCGCGGACGAACGCGCGCCCGCCCTTGCGGTCATGGGAGCCGGGGGTGAAGAAGCCGGAGATGAGGAAGAAGAACCCCATGAAGAACGCCTGGTTGAAGACCACCAGGATGTCCAGCGCCGTCCCGGAGGGGTCGGCGGCCGGCTCGTTGTAGTACCACAGCGGGATGTTGCCGTACGTGACGGCGACGTGATGGGCGACGACCAGCGCGGTCAGCAGCACGCGCAGGTTGTCGACGGCGAGCAGTCTGGTCCCGGTCCCGGTCTCTGTCTTCATCGCCTGCATGCCCTCTCGAACAGGTCGGCCAGCTCCGCGGCGTGCGCGTCGAGGTCGTGGTCGGGGTTCGCCACCCAGTAGGCGAACATGTCGTCGATGGCGGAGAAGTGGGTGATGGCCATGACGCGGCGGTCGAAGTCGCGGAACTCGCCGGTGGACTGGCCGTAGGCGTAGATCTGCTCCATCACCTGGTAGAGCTCCTCGCTGGCGTTGACGCCGTAGCGCGGCTCCCCGTCGGCGGTGCGCAGGTTGTAGAAGATCTCGCCGAGGGCCTTGAGCCGGGTGCGGTGTTCGCGCATGTGCTCGGCGACCGCCAGGATGTGCGTACGCACCACCGCGGTGGCCCCTTCGACGCCCTCGATCCGCGCCATGACGTGTGCGGCGATCTCGCCGTAGACGCTGTTGACCACCTCCTCCATCAGCTCTTCCTTGCCGGCGAAGTGGTAGGAGATGACGCCCTTGCTGATGCCCGCGTGCCGGGCGATGCGAGCCAGCGACGCCTGGGCGAACCCGACCTCGGCGATCACCTCCACGGCCGAGGCGATGATCTGCGCCCGCCTGGCCTCCTCGATGAACGAGCGCGCCTTCTGGCCGCCCGACTGATTTTCTGACCGCATGGCCAAAATCTAGCACAGGCGGCCAGAATCGTGCGGGGGGCGGGCATCGCGCGTCGCTCAGGGACCGCGCGGGGCCAGGCATCGTGCGGGGGGACGGGAACCGCGGGAGGTCAGGACAGGCGGCCCCGGTATACCTCCCTGGCCTGGTCCAGCAGGGCGACGTAATCGGCGAGCTGGCCGGGGGTGGTCAGGCGGGCGTGCGACCTGATCAGCTCCTCCAGCAGGTCCAGCCACTCCAGGCACCAGCGCACGTCGTCCCGCCTGGCCACCCGGCGGCCGGCCATGTCCACGTAGACGGGGCTGGTCAGGGCGTAGCCGGTGCCGGTCATGGTGCGCGGGTGCGGGTCGCACACGACCTCGGCCACCACGTACGTCGGCTCGTCCACGCGCAGGTCGGCCGTCACGGTCAGCCGCTCCTCGCCGGGCGGGCGCCGCTCGTCGGCCGGGAGCCGTTCCGCGCCCGCGCGCACGCCCTCGGCCGTACGGACGCGCACGGCGGCCACCTCCGGGCCGATCGCGGTGGCGGTGACGCGGACGTGGTCGCCGGGGCGGGCGTCGATGACGTGGCCGGGGCCGTGCCCGTCCACCGTCAGCTCCAGCCACGGGCCGGTGGTGGCGAACGTGCGGCCCGCCCGTACCGCGTCGGCGAACGCGCGGGCGGTCAGCTCGCCCTCCACCCGGGCGTAGACGCGGGCCCAGCCCGGCGGGTTGGACTGGTTGTCCGAACGCGTGAAGGAGATCATCGAGTCGGTCCCGGCGGTGACGGCGAGCCGGTTGCCGGCGCCGATCAGCCGCCGGTAGACGGCCGCCGTGGACGGGATCGAGGCGTGGGTGAGCACGTCGAGGCTGTCCACCAGGCCGAGCGCGGCGTCGGCGACCAGCTCGCGGGCGGCGCAGTTGCGCGGCACCGGGGAGACGACGGCCCTGGGCGGATCGCCGTCGGCGAGCGGCGTGGCGAAGGGGTGGCTGTAGCCGAGGACCGCGCCGAGGCCGCGCAGCTCCCGCAGCCCTTCGGCGTTCGGCGGCCAGTCGGCGTCGCCGGCGAACCCGGTGTGGAACCGGCCCGGCGCGCGCTCCGGGGCGAACGCGTAGACGTGGCCGAGCAGGTCGTTGCGGTACTCGACGCCCATGCGGGCCAGGTGGGTGGCGTCGGACCAGGGCAGGTCCTCCCCCGCCCAGTGGTCGAGGGCCTCCCGGTCGTAGACGCGCGGCCCGGAGACGTTCCCGGCGAGGAGGTTGAGCACGTGCAGGTCCTCGCCGAGCTGGGCGGCGGCCGCGTCGGCGGGCAGGCCCACCAGGTCGCCGGCCCAGTTGAGGTGGACGTGCAGGTCGCCGCCGTACCAGCCGCGGGCGGCGGCGTCGTACAGGCGTTCCGGGCAGAGCCGGACCAGGCGTTCCTCGCCCGGGGCCAGGGCGAGGTCCAGGGTGGACTCGGCGTACTCCATGCCCCGGGTGACGATGATCGTCAGCGGTTCGGCCGGGACGTCGAGCGTGCGGCCGTCACCGTGGAAGTAGGGCCTGCCGTGGTAGTCGTGACGGGCCGGGACGCCGGGCGGGTACCAGCCGCGGCCGTCCCGGGAGGCGACGCTCCACCGGCACGGCTCCCCCGCCACCAGAGTGAGCCGGGCGGCGGGCACCGGGCGCAGCAGAGGATCGAGCAGGACGCGCTGCCCGTCGGCCACGATCACGCTGCCGGCGTCCGCCTCGACCAGCCAGGCCCCGTGGGGGGCCAGCTCGCGGCAGGCGTCGTCCACGCTGACCGGGCAGGGGGTGTCGCGGGAGGAGTCGACGAGCAGGAAGATCTTCTCCGCACCGCGCCCGGAGGGCGGCGGCGGGGCCTCAACGGCCTTCGCGGGCCGGGCGTCCGCGACCGGCACCTCGCCCACCCAGCGCGGGCCCGAGGGCGGCTCCCCCGGGGCCAGGACGGTGATCGGCGCTCCCCGCAGCTCGATCCGGTCCGGGCCGACGCGCAACGCGGCCAGGTGCGGCGGCAGCTCGCCGGCGAGGGTGTCGCGCAGCAGCCGGTCGTAGTCGGGCTCGGCGAGGTGGGCGGCCAGCCGGTCGATCGGCTGCCCCTGGTGCAGGCGCCCGGCCTCCTCGAAGGCCAGGCGCCAGAACGTGCCGAACAGCGAGGGCGGCAGCACCCTGCGCCGGGCGAAGAACTTCACGTAGTGGATCTCCGGCTCGCCCCAGGTGATGCCGTGCTCGGCCAGCAGGCGACCGTACTCCTCCAGGGCCCCCGCGACCGTTTCGGGCAGCATCGGTTCCGCACACATCTGCGCTTCTCCCCACGTCGGTTGCGCGACATCGTGACATGTCCCGCTCAAGCCGTCGGATCGGAGATGACGCTGCGGATACGGATATTTCTCCCCCGGGCGCAAGTCTGTTCCTCCGGGGAGTGGAGAGCTCCCGGCGACCGCCGCCGGACGTCAGGGCCGCTTGAACACCGACAGCAGGCGGTCGGCGGCGAGCGCCGGGGTCAGCTCCCCCGCCAGCACCTCCCGCTCGACGTCCGCCGTGATCGCCGCCACCTCGGGGTCGTGGCGCAGCTCGGCGAGCAGGCGGTCGCGGACCAGCGTCCAGGTCCACTGCACCTGCTGGCGGCGGCGCTTGGCGGCCAGGTCCAGCGAGTCCTGATGGGCCAGGACCCGCCGCCACAGCTCCTCCAGGCCGTCCCCGGTGAGCCCGCTGCAGGTCAGGACGGGCGGCGGCCCCGACGGCGAACGCGGGTCCGAACGCAACATGCGCAGGGCTCCGGCCAGCTCCCTGGCCGCCTTCCTGGCCGCGAGCTCGTACTCGCCGTCGGCCTTGTTGACCGCGATCACGTCGGCCAGCTCCAGCACGCCCTTCTTGATCCCCTGGAGCTGGTCGCCGGTGCGGGCCAGGGTGAGCAGCAGGAAGGTGTCCACCATGTCGGCCACGGCGGTCTCCGACTGCCCGACCCCGACGGTCTCGACCAGCACCACGTCGAACCCGGCGGCCTCCACCACGACCATGGCCTCCCTGGTCGCCTTCGTGACGCCGCCGAGCGTGCCGGAGGTCGGCGACGGGCGGATGAACGCGGCCGGATCGGCCGACAGCCGGGCCATCCGGGTCTTGTCGCCGAGGATGCTGCCGCCCGTCCTGGTCGAGGAGGGGTCGACGGCCAGCACGGCCACCTGGTGCCCCTGGCCGGTGAGGTACGTGCCGAGCGCGTCGATGAACGTGGACTTGCCCACGCCGGGCACGCCCGAGACGCCGACCCGGCGGGCCCGGCCGGACAGCGGGGTGAGCTCGACGAGCAGCCGCTGGGCCAGCGCCATGTGGTCCGGTCTGGTCGACTCGACCAGGGTGATCGCGCGGGCGATCCACGTACGGGAGCCTGCCCGTACGCCTTGGGCGTAGTCCTCCAGCGAGCGCACGCGGTTCACCCCTTTCTTCTCATTGATCAGCCTAACTTCTGACAAGTCCGGTTATTTGCCAGTAAGGTGCTGGAGTTCTGATCACAGCCGTCACAGGAGTCACTCCCCTCATGCCCAACGTCGAACCCCTCCGCGAGGGCGACCCGGCGGCGGTGGGACCCTACCGGCTGGCCGGGCGGCTCGGCGCGGGCGGCCACGGTGTCGTCTACCTCGCCCGCGGGCGCGACGGCGGTCCGGTGGCCGTCAAGGTGCTCGCCGAGGGCGTCATCGCCGGTGAGCCGTTCGCCAGGGAGATCGCCGCCGCGCGTGCCGTGGCACCGTCCTGCGTCGCGCGGGTGCTCGACGCCTCGGTCAGGGGCCGGCCGTACGTCGTGACCGAGTACGTGGACGGGCCCTCCCTCCAGGAGGCCGGCGCGCTGCGCGGCGCGGAGGAGCTGCGGCGGCTGGCGGTGACGACCGCGACGGCGCTGGCCGACGCGCACCGGGCGGGCGTCGCGCACCGCGACTTCAAGCCGTCGAACGTGCTGCTCGGGCCGGACGGTCCGCGGGTGACCGACCTCGGCGTCTCGGCGGCGTTCGGGACGGGGGTGAGCGCGACCGGCGCCATCACGGGCACGCCCGCGTACATGGCGCCCGAGCAGCTCTCGGGGCAGGAGGCGGGCGCGCCCGCGGACGTGTTCGCGTGGGCGTCGGTGATCGTCTTCGCGGCGACGGGGATGCCGCCGTTCGGCGAGGACTCGCTGCCGGCGGTCATCAATCGCATCCTGCACGACGAACCCCGCACCGGCGACCTGCCGCAGCCGCTGCTCGGCGTGGTCCTCGCCGGCCTGGCCAAGGACCCCACCCGCCGCCCGCCCATGGCCGACGTCCTCCGCCACCTGCTCACCATCTCCTCGGCCACCTCCGCCCCCTCGCCCCACCCGTCACCGTCGGGCCCCCCGGCCCGCCCGGCGCCCTCCGGCCCCTCGCCCCACCTGGCACCCTCCGGAACTCCGACCCGCCCGACGCCCTCCGCCGGGGCGTCGGCGCGCCCGGCGGGCGCCGGGGGGCCGGATGCCGCGTCGGGGACCGCCGGGCTGCGCCTGGTCGCGGGCACGCCGCCCCTCCCCCACGGGGGACCCCCGGGACCGCAGACCCCGGCCCCGGCTCCCACCCCGGCCCCGGCCGCGGCCGCGCAGGCCGCCGAGCCGGGGGCCGCGCCCACGGTCAGGGTGCGGCGGCGGGTGAAGACGGCGATGGTCGCCGGGGTCTCCGGGGTGTCCGTGCTGGTGTTGTCGGGCGCGATCGTCTGGCTCACTCCCTCGACGCCCACGCCCAAGGCCACCCACGTGGCCGACGTGACCACCGCCCCCACCCCAGCACCCACCCCCGCCACCACGACCTCCCCCACGCGACGCCCGCGGCACACCCGCTCCCCCGTCCCCGGGCCGCGGGAGGAGAGCACCGCCGGCACCACCCCGGCCCCCGACCGCCTCACCCTGGCCCCCCTGCGCCCGTCCGGCGGCACCAGGAACGGCGACTGCTGGGACGGCACGGTACGGCTCCAGGCGGCGGTGACCAGGACCGGCGACCCGATCACCCTCCGGTACACCTGGATCGTCGACGGCACGGTCACCGCCCGCTCCTCGGCAACGGTCGCCGAGAACGGCCCCCGGCAGCTGACCTCGCCGACCGCGCTGACGGACGCCGGCCCCCACAGCGTCACGCTACGGATCACCGCGCCGGTCGCCCGCCGGCGCACCATCGCCGTCACCATCTGCGACGACGCCCTCTGAGCCGGGCGAGCCGCCCCGAGGGTCAGGGGCGGCCGGTGAGCGTCCGGAGCAGGTCGAGGGCGGCGTCGGCGATCACCGTGCCCGGCGGGAAGATGGCGGCGGCGCCGGCGGCGCGCAGCTCGTCGTGGTCGCCCGGCGGGATGACGCCGCCCACCACGATCATGATGTCCCCGGCGTCGAGGTCGGCCAGGGCGCTCCGGAGCGCGGGCACCAGCGTGAGGTGCCCGGCCGCCAGCGACGAGACGCCCACGATGTGCACGTCGGCCTCGACCGCCTGCCTGGCCACCTCTTCCGGCGTCTGGAACAGCGGGCCGACGTCGACGTCGAAGCCCAGGTCGGCGAAGGCGGTGGCGATCACCTTCTGGCCCCGGTCGTGGCCGTCCTGGCCCATCTTGGCGACCAGGATGCGCGGGCGGCGGCCCTCGTCCCGCTCGAAGTCGGCGCAGGCGCGGCGGACGCGCTCGATGGCCTCGACGGGGCCGGACTCGTCGCGGTACACACCCGAGATGGTACGCACCTGCTCGGCGTGCCGGCCGAACACCCGCTCCAGGGCGTCGGAGATCTCACCGACGGTGGCCTTGGCGCGGGCGGCGTCCACGGCCAGCTTGAGCAGGTTGGCCTCCAGGCCCGGCGCGGGGTTCTCGGCGGCCTTGGTGAGCGCGTCGAGCGCGCGCTGCACGGCCTCGCCGTCGCGTTCGGCCCGGAGCCGGGCCAGCTTGTCGAGCTGCTGGGCGCGTACGGCGCTGTTGTCGACCTTGAGCACCTCGATGGGCTCGTCGTCGGCGGCGCGGTACTTGTTGACCCCGATGACCGGCTGGCGGCCGGAGTCGATGCGGGCCTGGGTACGGGCCGCGGCCTCCTCGATGCGCAGCTTGGGCAGGCCCGCCTCGATGGCCCTGGCCATGCCGCCGGCCGCCTCGACCTCCTCGATGTGGGCCCAGGCGCGCTCGGCGAGGTCGTGGGTGAGCCGCTCGACGTAGTAGGAGCCGCCCCAGGGATCGATCACCTGGGTGGTGCCCGACTCCTGCTGCAGGAGCAGCTGGGTGTTGCGGGCGATGCGGGCCGAGAAGTCGGTGGGCAGCGCGAGCGCCTCGTCGAGGGCGTTGGTGTGCAGCGACTGGGTGTGGCCCTGGGTGGCGGCCATGGCCTCGACGCAGGTGCGGGCGACGTTGTTGAAGACGTCCTGGGCGGTGAGCGACCAGCCGGAGGTCTGGCTGTGCGTACGCAGGCTCAGCGACTTGGGGTTGGCCGCCCCGAACCGCGACACCAGCTTGGCCCACAGCAGCCGGGCGGCGCGCAGCTTGGCGACCTCCATGAAGAAGTTCATGCCGATGCACCAGAAGAACGACAGCCGGGGGGCGAACCGGTCGACGTCCATCCCGGCAGCGATCCCGGCGCGCAGGTACTCGACGCCGTCGGCGAGGGTGTAGGCGAGTTCGAGGTCGCAGGTCGCCCCGGCTTCCTGGATGTGATACCCAGAGATGCTGATCGAGTTGAATTTCGGCATCTTTTCGCTCGTATAAGCGAAAATATCCGAAATTATGCGCATCGAGGGGGCCGGCGGATAGATGTAGGTGTTGCGGACCATGAACTCCTTGAGGATGTCGTTCTGGATGGTCCCGGCCAGTTCCTCCGGCGCGACGCCCTGTTCCTCGGCCGCCACGATGTACATCGCGAGCACGGGCAGCACCGCGCCGTTCATGGTCATCGACACCGACATGCGGTCGAGCGGGATGCCGTCGAAGAGCTGCCGCATGTCGTAGATGGAGTCGATCGCCACCCCGGCCATGCCCACGTCGCCGGCCACGCGCGGGTGGTCGGAGTCGTAGCCCCGGTGCGTGGCCAGGTCGAAGGCGACCGACAGGCCCTTCTGCCCGGCCGCCAGGTTGCGCCGGTAGAAGGCGTTGGAGTCCTCAGCCGTGGAGAAGCCCGCGTACTGGCGGATCGTCCACGGCTGGTTGACGTACATGGTGGGGTAGGGCCCGCGCAGGTACGGGGCCGCGCCGGGATAGGTGCGCAGGAAGTCGAGCCCGTCGAGGTCGGCGGCCGTGTAGAGCGGCTTGACCCCGATGCCCTCCGGCGTCTCCCACACCTCGCCCCCGGGGACGGCCTCCGCGCCGGAGCCGGCCCCCGGCCCGAGCGGGACGCCCGAGAAGTCGGGGATCATCGCAGCACCTCCAGGTCCTCGAACGTCTGACGGAGCACGGCGAGCGCGTCGCACCCCGCGTAGAGGCAGGCGTCCACGCCCTCGTAGTCTCCCTTCCCCGCCAGCCAGACACGTCTCGCCCCCGCGTGCCGCAGGGCGGCGGCCACGGCGCGGGCGTGCTGGGCGTACAGCTTGTCGGTGGAGCACAGGCAGGCGACGGCGGCGCCGCTCACGGCGAAGGCGGTGGCGATCTGCTCGGGGTCGGCGCCCGGCCCGGCGGTCTCGGTGGCCAGGCCGCCGGCGTGGAACAGGTTGGCGGCGAAGGAGGCCCGCGCGGTGTGCGCGGCGACCGGCCCGATGGTGGCCAGGAACACCTTGGGACGCTCGGGCAGGGCGTCGGCGACGTCGCGCAGCGCCTCGAACTCCTGGGCGTAGCGGGCCACGGGCCGCCCGGCGGGGGCGGGTGGCCGGCGCAGCGGCTTCTCGCCGGGGTCGGGGAACTCGCTGACGCCGGTGATCGGGAAGCGCCGGTGGGCGATGTCGTCGTCGCGGCGGGCCCGGGTGGCGGCGACGCGCCGCTCGATCAGCTCGCCGGCGGCCGCCACGCCGCCGGCGGCCTCGATCTCCTGGAACCACGCCCAAGCGCGTTCGGCCAGGTCTGCGGTGCGGCGCTCGACGTACCAGGAGCCGCCGGCGGGGTCGGCCACCCGCCCGATCCCCGACTCCTCCAGCAGCAGCGACTGCGTGTTGCGGGCGATGCGCCGGGAGAAGGCGTCGGGCAGGCCGAGCGCGGCGTCGAACGGCTGCACGGTGACCGCCTCCGCCCCGCCGACGCCCGCCGCGAAGCAGGCCAGGGTGGTGCGCAGCATGTTCACCCAGGGGTCGCGGGCGGTCATCATGGCCGCGCTGGTGACGGCGTGCTGGCGCTGGCCGCCGTGCTCGGCGGCGCCGCACACCTCGGCCACCCTGGCCCACAACCGGCGCGCCGCGCGCAGCTTGGCGATGGTGGCGAACTGGTCGGCGGTGGCGGCGTACCGGAAGTCGATCTGGCCTAGCGCTTGCTCAACCGTGAGGCCGGCGCCGGTGAGCGTGCGCAATTCGGCCACGCCCCGGGCGATCGAGCAGCCCAGCTCCTCGGCGTCGGCGGCGCCCGCGTCGTGGTACGGCGTGGCGTCGACCATGACCGCGCGCAGCCCCGGGACCGCGACGCACCGCCCGGCCAGCTCCGCCCCCTCGCCGCCGCTCGCGCCCAGGTTGCCGCTGGGCGTGACGCCCTTGGCGGCGGCCAGGCCGAACAGCGCCTCGGCGGCCTCCCGCGTGCGCTCCCCCGCCTCCAGCACGATCGGGGCCAGGTCGAGGTAGACGTCCTTCAGCACGGCGGGCAGCGCGTCCACCGGGATCGCGCCGTCGCCGACGACCAGCCAGAGCGAGGTGACGCCGTTCTCCAGGTCGGCCAGCACCGCCTCGGGATCGGCCACGGCGTGCCGCTGCCGGACGTCCCAGCCCGGCCGCGCCCGCGCCCCCCGCGTGAACGGCGGCGCGCCCGGCAGCCCCGGATCGCCCGGCAGGTCGCCCGCGTCGTAGAGCGGCGCGACCGGCACGCCGTCGTAGGTCGGGCTGGACAGCGCCTCCTCGGGCGAGCCCGCCTCGACCCCCGACTTGCGCAGGACCTCGACCGCCAGCCTCCGCCAGTCGTCACGAGTGGTGGGAGGAAAGCCCGCTGCCAGTTCCATGCAACGGATAGTAGGCGCTGCCCGGCCGCCGCAGTAATCCGGGGGTTACCCGTCAGCCGTCGGCGCCTCCCAGGCCAGCCTCCACGTGAGCGGGCCCACGATCCCGTCGTCCTCGACGCCCTGCTCGCGCTGGAACTCGCGGCACGCGTCGCGGGACCGGCCGCCGTACGCGCCGTCGACGGTCAGGTCGTAGCCGCGCTTGTTCATCTGCCGCTGCCAGGTGCGCACGTCCTCGCCCTCCATGACCGGCGGGTACTTCAGCAACCGGCCGGGGAAGGGCGGCGCGCCCTTGGGCGGCGGGGTGGTGCCACCGCCGGGGCGGGGCGCGCCGCGCTTGATCCAGGCGTACAGGGGGTCGCCGGGGCAGTCGGTCGAGTAGCCGTCGCGGTGGCCCTTGATCTCCTTGCCGGCACCGCCCCGGTCGCGGACGTACTGGACGGCGTCGAGGACGGCCTCGAGCATCGCGTCGGGCGGCTGCACGAGCCCGGCGTTGCCGACCAGCCCGAGCACGGCGTAGTGGCCGGCGTTGAGCCCGGGGCCGTTGGCCGCCGGCAGATGATGCAGCCCCCGCCCCTCGAACACCTTCCGGTGCGGACAGGCGACGAAGCTGTAGCCGAGGTCGATCCAGCCGTTGCCGTCCATGTGGTACGCCTGGATCGATCGCACGAGGGAGACGCAGCCGGCGTGGTCGGACACGATGGCGGGCTCGACCCGGCCGCCGGTGTAGTGGACCTTGACGCCCTTGGTCGAGTCAAGCTGGGTGTAGGCGCCACGGGGCGCGCGGGCCTGCCAGTCGCGGCGTAACACCAGATCGATGTCCACGAGTGCTCTCCGAGAGTAGATATCGGGACGACCGAGCGTAACGCCAGCGAGGTGAACAGGTGCGGGGATCGCGCTATTTCACGGCCTGATCACCCGCCGTTCGGTCACGATCGCGGTGATCAGATCGTGCGGCGTCACGTCGAACGCGGGGTTCAGCGCCTGTGTGCCCTCGGGCGCCAGGCGTACACCTCCGACGGTGAGGAGCTCCTCGGGGTCGCGGTCCTCGATCTCGATGTGGTCGCCGGTCGGGGTGGCGGCGTCGATGGTGGACTCGGGGGCGACCACGATGAACGGCACTCCGGCCCGTTCGGCGCCGAGCGCGAGCGCGTACGAGCCGATCTTGTTGGCGGTGTCGCCGTTGGCGGCTATGCGGTCGGCGCCGATGAGCACCGCGTCCACCTCGCCCTTGGCCAGCAGGTACGGCCCCGCCGAGTCGGCGACCAGCCGGTGCGGCGCGCCCATCCTGGCCAGTTCCCAGGTGGTGAGCCGGGCGCCCTGGAGCAGCGGCCGGGTCTCCAGGGCGAGCACCTCGGCCAGGCGACCGCGTTCGTGCAGGGTCTGGACGACGCCGAGGGCGGTGCCGCGTTCGACGGCGGCCAGGCCGCCGGTGTTGCACACGGTCATGATCCGCAGCCGGTCGCCCTCCAGCAGGCCGGCACCGCGCTCGCCCATGGCCAGGCAGGCGGCGATGTCGTCGTCGCGGATCCGCAACGCGGCCGCCAGCACCGCCTGCCGGCCCTTGTCCAGGTGGGCGGCGGCCTGGTCGACGCCCCAGGCCAGGTTGGCGGCGGTCGGGCGGGCCGCGCGCAGCTCGGCGATCTGGCCGAGGTCGCCGTCGGCGAGCACGACGCCGAGCGCGCCGGCCACGCCGAGCGCGGGGGCGCCGCGCACGGCCAGCCGCCTGATCGCCGCGACGAGCTCGGCCACGGTCTCGACGCGCAGCCGCACGCACCGGCCGGGCAGCAGGGTCTGGTCCACGAGCTCGATGGCGTCGCCGGCCCAGTCGATGGTCCTCACGCCGCACACGGTAACCCACGGCTCCCGGGCCGGGCCGCGGGGTCAGCGTTCGGCCAGGACGATCACCGAGTCCTGCCGGCCGAGGACGACGGTGTCGCTCTTGGCGGGGTTCAGCACGATGCCGTAGTGCGGCGGGACGTTCCTGAAGACGTTGTCGCGGTAGCCGATCGCGGTCTCGCCCCTGCGCCGGGCCGCCTCGACGATGGTGGCGAAGGTGACCTCGGCGCCGGTCCCGACGTAGGAGGCGGCGGGCCTGGGGTAGATCTCCGAGCCGTGCGAGTCGAACAGGTAGCCGAACACGTCGGCGAGGTGCCGGTTCTCGGCGAGCTGGGCCAGCAGAAGGCCGATGACGGTGTCGCTGATGACGATGTCGTCGGCCTCGGTGACCTCGGCGAGCGCCCGGTTGCCCTCGTCGTGCATCTCGCTGACGATCGAGTAGTGCTCGCCGAGCGTGCTCTGCATGTCGCGGAGCTGGAGCAGGGTCATGAGCGTGCGGGTGTCGGCGTGGTGGGGGTCGAAGCGGTCGTCGGAGAGCACGATGACGTGCTGGTAGAGGCCGACGCCGAGGGATTCCAGCGCGTACCGGTCGGTGGTGTCGCAGTCCTTGACGTTGACGGTGAGGGTGCGCAGCCCGGTCAGGCCGGTGCCGGCCTTGGGGTGGTCGGCGGCGATGTCCAGGACCGAGCCCGGGGAGACGTAGCCGTCCAGGTAGCGCACGATCTGCTCGGCGCGGCCGTTCCAGTTGAGCAGGAGGGTGCGTTCGGGCTCGGACTGCGGGGCGACGGCGGTGGTGACGGCCTGTTCGTCGATCGGGGGCTCGCCGGTGGCGAGGGTGATGTGGGAGTCGTCGTGGGCGATGACGACGATCTGGTCCTTGGCCGTGATGACGGTGTCCATGGGCGGGTTGAGCACGACGCCGGCCGGGCCGCGTAAGCCGATGACGGCGGCGGTCTCGTAGGCGTGCAGGGCCTGGCTGTAGGTGGCGCCGACCAGTTCCTCGTCGGCGCGCAGGTAGATCTCGCCGCCGTCGAAGTTGAGCAGGTCCATGCAGACGACGGACATGCCGGACTGGCGGGAGGACTGCACGATCAGCCGGGAGGCGGTGTCGTCGGAGTCGACGAGGTACACGTCCTCGCCGCCGGCCAGCCGGGCGGCGGCCAGGTTGCGGGCGGAGGCCAGGGCGGCGACCACGGGCGGGTGGGAGCCGGCCCGCTTGGCCAGGGCGAGCAGGATCTTGATGACGTGCGCGTCGGGGTCCTCGCCCTCGGGTGAGAGCACGACGACGGACCTGGCGGCGGTGAGGTTCATCAGGCCGAGGTCGCGCGGCTCCGTGGGACGTCCGGTGCGGCAGACCAGGCGGGTCCTGCCCAGGTCGCCGACGTGCTCGCGGATGTCCTCCTCCATGGCGAGCTTGTCGCGGTCGGCCAGGACGGCGATGACCGAGTTCTTCTGGCTGGCGTGCGCCTTGACGAGCTCGGTGACGATCGTGAACACCTGGTCGGACCAGCCGAGCACCACGGTGTGGCCGGACTCGACGATGCGCGAGCGGCCCCTGCGCAGGCGGTCCACCTTCTGCTTGAGACCGTTGGACAGCAGGCCGACGAGCATGCTGACGATGAAGATGCCGCCGAGCGACCCGGCGAACATGACGGTCATGTAGCCGAACGAGCCCTTGTCGCTGGCGACCTTGCTGGGGGTGAGGGCGTGCATGAGGGCGACCCACAACACCTGCCCCGGGCCGCTGACGCCGTCGGGCTCGTCGGGCGCGAGCCAGAGCGTGAGCGCGGCCACCACGAGGATGAGCGCGACCGACACCACCGCGAGCCAGCCGATGAGCGAGGCCGTCCCCCTGGACATGGTGTTGTCGAACCAGTACCGCACCCGTTCGCGGACCGTGACCCTCGACACTTCCCCGATACCTCCGTGTAAGGAGTGATTTAAACCGACGTCACAAGGTACCGGGCGATCTTGGCTTCCGCATGGCGAGCGGTAACGTAGCCGCCATGGTGATCCCCCTCACACCGGACGATCCGGCGTTCTTGGGCGATTTCCGCCTGGCCGGGCGTCTGGGCGAGGGCGGGCAGGGCGTGGTCTACCTGGCCCACTCCCCCTCCGGGGAGCCGGTCGCGGTCAAGCTGCTCAACGCCGGTGACCCGGAGACCCGCGCCAGGCTGGCGCGGGAGCTCGACGCGCTGGAGTCGATCGCCTCCTTCTGCACGGCCCGCGTGCTCGGCGTCTCGACGCGGGGCTCGCGGCCGTACGTGGTGAGCGAGTTCGTGGACGGGCCCTCAGTGGCCGACCGCGTGTCCGGGCGGGTGGCCGGGCGGGTGGCCGGGCGGGTGGCCGGGCATGCGACCGGGAGTGCGGCCGGGCGCGGTCCGCTGCGCGGCGGGGAGCTGGAACGCCTGGCGGTCGGCACGGCCACCGCGCTGGCGGCCATCCACGCGGCCGGGGTCGTCCACCGTGACTTCAAGCCGTCCAACGTGCTGCTCGGGCCGGACGGGCCGCGGGTGGTGGACTTCGGCATCGCCAGGGCCGAGGGGGCGGCGACGCACACCTCGGGGCTGGTCGGCACGCCCGCGTACCTGTCGCCGGAGCAGATCGCGGGCTCGCCCGCCTCCGGGGCCTCCGACGTGTTCGCGTGGGCGGCGACGATGGTCTACGCGGCCACGGGGGTCAGCCCGTTCGGGGCGGACACCGTGCCGGCGGTGCTGCACCGGGTGCTGCACGCCGAGCCCGACCTGTCGGCGCTGCCGTCCCGGCTGCGCGGGCCGGTCGCCGCCGCCCTGGCCAAGGACCCGGCCCGCCGCCCGACGGCCGCGGCCCTGCTGATGACCCTCGTCGCCCCCAGCACGGCCGCGGGGCCAGGAGCGGGGCCAGGAGCGGGGCCAGGAGCGGGGCCTCTGGGGCTCGATCCGGGGGCGGCCGACACGCGCGAGAGCCGCGCGGGCCGAAATCGGGGACGCCGCGCACTCGCCGGCGCCGGTGCGGTCCTGGTGGCCCTGGCCGTGGCCGGCGGCGTGGTCCTGCTGACCACCCGTACGCCAGGCTCGACCGCCACCCGGTCCACCCCGCCGCCGTCCACGGCCGCCGCCCTGTCCACCCCGCCGTCCACGCCGCCGTCCACCGCCACCGGTACGCCCGCCGCCACCTCCGGGACGGCCACCGCGCCCCCCGCCGGCACCGGCGATCTGAAGATCCCGGCGGCCTTCGCCGGCACCTGGTCCGGCCACACCGACACCACCAACCCGCTCGACCCCGACGGCGCCGAGAACACGGTGGAGCTGAAGGCCGGCCGGTCGCAGGCGGCCTGGAAGGAGAAGGACTCCCAGGTCGACTGCGCCGCCACGATCACCCTGACCGAGGTGCGCCCGGACCGGCTGACTTTCTCCCTCGGGACGTCCACGGGCGGCTGCATCCCGGGTACTGTCTGGCTGGAGCTTGAAGGCGACACTCTCACCTACACCTGGCGGGACGTGCCCGGCCTGGGCATGGTCACCCAGACCGGCGATCTCGGCAAGAAGTGAACGAACCGCTCGCATAACCCTTCGACATCCGAGCCCACGAAGGAGATCCTTTACCTATGTCTGTGATCAGGGAGGTGCCGTTCCCCAGCGCGGACTCCTCGTCCGAGCTGCCGATGAACATCTGGATCGACGACGCCGACTCAGCGATCGACGTCATCGACGCCCTGGCGTTGTCGCCGTTCGCGACCGGCGTCCAGCCCTGGTCCAAGCTGGCCAATCTGGAGCGCGTACGTCCGGACGCCCGGTTGCGGCCGGCCGAGGGGCGGGTGTTGCGCACCGCGCAGGTGGAGGACGGTTCGGAGTCGCGGCTCATCTGCGGCGAGGGCTGGACGCTGCGGGTCGTGCGGCATCGCAACCGCACCGCCACGGTGAGCGTGACGGCGGTGAGCGAGGAGCTGGCCACCTCGGTGCTGAAGGAGAGCATCGACGGCGCCGAGGAGCCGGTGCCCGACGCCGACCACGTCGAGATGGGCTTCTGGTGGCGCGGCTCCCACGGCGGCAACCGGTCGGAGAAGCCGATCACCGCCCAGCCGTGGGACGAGATCGGCACGAACTACTCGGCGCAGGTGCGCCCGGCGCTCGGCCGACTGATGGCGACCACGCCCGCCGACGTCAACGGCCGGCTCATCCTGCTGCACGGCCAGCCGGGCACCGGCAAGACCACGCTGCTGCGCACGCTGGCCAAGCAGTGGCACGACTGGTGCCAGGTCGACTGCGTGCTCGACCCCGAGCGGCTGTTCAACGACCCGGGCTACCTGATGGAGGTGGCGGTCGGCTACGACACCGACGAGGACACGCAGCGGTGGCGGCTGCTGGTGCTGGAGGACTGCGACGAGCTGATCAGCTCGGGCGCCAAGGCCCAGGCGGGGCAGGGGCTGTCGCGGCTGCTCAACCTCACCGACGGCCTGCTCGGCCAGGGCCGCGACGTGCTGGTGGCCATCACCACGAACGAAGACCTGACCCGCCTGCACCCGGCCGTGATCCGTCCGGGCCGGTGCCTGGCGCAGATCGAGGTGGGCCCGCTGACCAGGGACGAGGCCGTCGCCTGGCTGGGGTCGTCGCAGGGCGTCGGCGCCTCGGGGGCGACCCTCGCCGAGCTGTACGCCCTGCGCGCGGGCCGCGCGATCGCCCCGGCGGGCGCCGACGAGTCCACCGGTCTCTACCTCTGATCCGACCCCGCCGGGGGCGCCGCGCGCGTCCCCGGCGTCCCGCGCGCCGGGGGCACGTCCGGGCTGGTACGTAAACCAACCGATGTGCGACACCGGGTGTGAAACCACAATATGGCTGGTGCTCACCGTCGATCTGGCGCGCGTCGCCTTCACCCGTCTCACCGTGCCCGGAGGCACGTGGACCAGCGAGGAACACCGGGTCGGCTTCGCGGCCACCCAGCTCGTGCCCTCGTGGACCGCGCGCACCCCGCCGGGCGGCGGGGTCGAGGTGGAGCTGCGGGCCAGGACCGGGGCGGGCACGCTGACCAAGTGGTACGTCATGGGCCGGTGGTCCGAGCACGGGCCACGCACCTCGGTGCCCGGCCAGGGCGACGAGGACGGCGACGTGGCCGTGGACACGTTCGTGGCCAGGCGGCCGGTCGTGGCGTTCCAGACGAGGGTCACCGCGCGCGGCGAGGGCGCGCGGATGACCTCTCTCGGCGTGCTGGCCTCGGCCCTGCCGCAGCGTCCGGTCACGGTGAGCACGCCAGGGGTGGCCGGGCACGTCGAGCTGGACGTGCCCGGCCACTCCCAGTACGCGCACGCCGGGCACCACCCGCGCTGGGACGGCGGCGGCGCGAACTGGTGCAGCCCCGCCTCGGTGGCGATGGTGCTGGCCTTCTGGCGCCGCGGCCCCGAGCCCGGCGAGCTCGCCTGGGTGGGCGCGGACGACCCCGCCCCGGCGGTGGACCACGCGGCCATGGGCACCTACGACGACAGCTACCAGGGCACCGGGAACTGGCCGTTCAACGTGGCCTACGCCGGGCGTTACGGGCTGACCGGCTTCGTGACCAGGCTGCTGTCGGCGGCCGAGCTGGAGGCGTTCGTCCTGGCGGGGATCCCGGTGATCGCCTCGCTGTCGTTCCGGGCCCACGAGCTTCCCGGCTCCGGCTACTCCACGAACGGCCACATCCTCGTCGTCACCGGCTTCACCGCCGGGGGCGACGTCGTCGTCAACGACCCCGCCGCGCCCGCGGACGGCGGGGTTCGGCGGATCTACCCGCGGGCAGCGTTCGAGAACGTGTGGCTGAGGAGCTCGGGCAGCGGCGGCATCGTGTACGTCCTCCACCCGCCCGGGCACCCGCTGCCTCCCTGTACCAACGGCAATTGGTGATCTTTCATGAGTATTCGACCGATCGATGTGGCGCGTACCGACGGCGGCCCCCAGTGGGTGGAGGCCGTGGCCACGCCCGAGGGCGTGGAGGTGTGGTGGGACGAGCCGCGCCCGCACGAGGGCGGCAGGCGCTGCGTGGTGCGCCGCCTGCCCGACGGCTCGCGCGCCGACGCGCTGCCGCCGGGCTGGAACGCCCGCAACCGCCTGGTCGAGTACGGCGGCCGCTCCTGGCGCCCGCTGCCGGGCGGCGGTCTGGTCTTCACCAACTGGGCCGACCAGCGGCTCTACCGCCTGGACGCCTCCCCCGGGAAGGCCGCCGACCCGGTCGCCCTCACGCCCGAGGGCCCGGCCCGGTACGGCGACCTCTACCTGCCGCCCGGCCGCGACGAGGTGTGGGCGGTCCGCGAGATCGACGACGCGCGTGACCTGGTCGCGGTCCCCCTGGACGGCGGCCCGCTCAGGGTCGTCGCCCGCGCCCACCATTTCCTCATGAACCCCCGCCTGTCCCCCGGCGGCACCCGGATCGCCTGGATCGGCTGGAACCACCCCGACATGCCCTGGGACGGCACCGAGCTGTGCGTGGCCGACCTGTCCCCGGACGGCGTCGCGGGCCCCCACCGGGTCGTGGCCGGCGGCCCCGAGGAGTCGGTGACCCAGGCCGAGTGGCGCGACGAGGAGTCCCTGTACGCCGTCACCGACCCGACCGGCTGGTGGAACGTGCACCTCGTGCACCTCGACGGCTCCCCCTCGCGCAACCTCACCCCCGTGGAGCTGGAGTTCGGCGCGGCGGCCTGGAAGCCGGGCCTGGCCTGCCTGGCCCCGGCGGGCGAGCAGCTGGTCGTCGTGTACGGCACCGCCGACCACCGCCGCCTGGGCGTGCTCGACCCGGCGACGGGCGGCCTGCGCGAGGTCGGCGGGGACGGGCACACGTACTGGGCCTCGACGGTGTCGGCGGCCGGGGGCAAGGCGGTGGCGGTGGGGGCGACGCCGTACACGCCGCTGGAGGTCACGCTGGTCGATCTCGCCACGGGCGGGCACGAGGTCGTCTCGGCCCCCAAGCCGCTGCCGGACCGGGCGCTGCTGCCCACGCCGGAGGCGGTGACGATCGAGGGCGTGCACGCCCATCTCCACCCGCCGGCCGGGGTCGCCGGGCCGGCGCCGTACGTGATCTTCGTGCACGGCGGCCCGACCGGGAACACGCCGGTCGTGCTGGACCTGGAGGTCGCCTACTTCACCAGCCGGGGGATCGGCGTGGCCGTGGTGAACTACGGCGGCTCGACCGGTTACGGCCGGGCCTACCGCGAGCGGCTGCGCCACCAGTGGGGCGTGGTCGACGTCCAGGACTGCGCCAAGGTGGCGCGCGGGCTGGTGCAGCTCGGCCTGGCGGACGCGGCCAGGATCGCGATCCGGGGCGGCAGCGCCGGTGGCTGGACCACGGTGGCCGCGCTGGTGCACAGCGACGTGTTCGCGGGCGGCGTCGCGCACTACGCGATCACCGACCCGGAGAGCTGGGCGGCCGAGACGCACGACTTCGAGTCGCGCTACCTCGACGGCCTGGTGGGCCCGTTGCCCGAGACGCGGCAGCGGTACACCGACCGCTCGCCGCTCCTGAACGCGGCCCGGGCATCGGGCCCATGCCTCATGTTGCACGGTCTGGAGGACGCGATCGTGGACGTGAGCCAGGCCGAGCGATTCACCGCCGAACTGGACAAGCACGGCAAACAGTGGGCTCTGCTCACCTTCGCCGGCGAGCAGCACGGCTGGCGCAGGGAAGAGACCATCGTGGCGGTGCTGGAGGCCGAGCTGGCCTTCTACGGGCTGATCTTCGACCTGGAGACGCCCGGCGTCCCGCCGCTGACGCTGAAGGGGAGAGCGTGAAGAGCGTCGCCGAGATCTGCTCGGACCTGATCAGGTTCGACACCACCAACCCGGGCTCGGGCGAGCGCCCGGCGGCCGAGTACGTGGCCACGCTGCTGGCCGACGCGGGGCTGGAGCCGGTGGTGTTCGAGTCGGCGCCCCGCCGCACCACCGTCGTGGCCAGGATCGACGGCGACTCCTCCGACGCGCTGCTCGTCCACGGCCACCTGGACGTGGTGCCGGCCGACCCCGCCGAGTGGCGGATGCACCCGTTCTCCGGCGAGATCACCGACGGCTGCGTGTACGGCCGGGGCGCGGTGGACATGAAGGGCTCGTGCGCGATGACGCTCGCGGCCGTGCTGGACATGGCGGCGCGCGGGGTGCGGCCGAGGCGGGACCTGGTGCTGGCCTTCCTGGCCGACGAGGAGGCGACCGGCGACCACGGCTCCCGGTACGCGGTGACCGAGCACCGGCACCTGTTCGACGGCGTCACCGAGGCCATCAGCGAGTCGGGCGGCTTCAGCGTCGAGTCCGGCGGGCGGCGCGTCTACCCGATCGCCGTCGGCGAGCGCGGCACCGCCTGGATGAAGGTGACCGCTCACGGCGTGGCGGGCCACGGCTCGCGGCCCGCCGTGGACAACCCCGTCGCCACGCTGGCCCACGCCCTGTCGCGGATCGCCGCGCACCAGTGGCCGGTACGCCTGACGCCGTCGGTCGCCGCGCTCCTGGAGAGCCTGTCGGAGATCACCGGGCAGCCGGTCGACCTGGACCGGCTGGACGCCGAGGCCGCCCGGCTGGGCCCGCTCGGCGAGCTGTTCCACGGCCAGATCCGCAACTCGGCGAACCCGACGATGCTGGACGCCGGGTACAAGGTCAACGTGGTGCCCTCGACGGCCTCGGCGCACGTGGACGGCCGGTACCTGCCGGGCCTGCGGGAGGAGTTCCTCGCGACGATCGACGAGCTGCTCGGGCCGAAGATCACCCGTGAGTTCGTGAACCTGGAGGAGGCGCCGGCCGCGCCGTACCCGTCGGCGTTCTTCGACGAGCTGGCGGGGGCGCTGGTGGCCGAGGATCCGCAGGCGCGGCCGGTCCCGTACGTGATGAGCGGGGGCACCGACGCCAAGTCCTTCGCCACCATCGGCATCCAGGGGTACGGCTTCGCCCCGCTCATGCTCCGGCCCGACCTGGACTACTTCGGCATGTTCCACGGCAAGGACGAGCGGGTGCCGGTGGAGGGCCTGGAGTTCGGCACCCGTGTGCTGACCCGCCTGCTCACCTGACCGTCCCGGCCCGGCGACGCCCTCATGACGCCGGGCCGAACCAGGCGGTCAGCGCCTCCTCCAGACCGCTCCCTGCCCCACCCGCCCAGGCGACGTAACCGTCGGGACGGACCAGCAGCGCCCCGCCCCCGGCCTGGGGTATGTCGGCCACGGCCGGGCGCACGCGGTCGCGGTGGCCCGCGGGCACGTCAGCCGGCACGCTCGGGTCCGCGCCGCCGGACAGGTCGAGCAGCAGCCCCCGCCCGTCCCGCAGCAGCTCCGCGACCGGCCGCCCCGCCCGGTCCGCCCGGTCCGCCCGGTCCGCCGGGTCCGCCGTCGCGGCTCGTGAGTCCGGCGGCGGGGTGGCGGTCAGGGACGGGGTGAAGCGGCCCACGCGGGGGTCGGGCGCGGCGGGCGCGTAGTCGACGTCGGTGCCCTCGACCATGCGGGTGAAGTGGCGCTCGGCGTCCGGCAGCGCCATCACCTCCGCCAGCACCTCGCGCAGCGCGTCCACCTGGGCTCCCGGGCGCATCGCCGCCACCTGGGCGCGGGTGTTGCGCAGCACGCGGGCCGCCACCGGGTGACGCTCGGCGGTGTAGGTGTCCAGCAGGCTCTCCGGTGCCGCGCCGCGGGCGACCAGCGCCAGTTTCCACCCCAGGTTGACGGCGTCCTGCAGCCCCAGGTTGAGCCCCTGGCCGCCGATCGGCGAGTGCACGTGGGCGGCGTCCCCCGCCAGCAGGAGGCGTCCCTTGCGGTAGGAGTCGGCGTGCCGGGTGTTGTCGCTGTAGCGGATGCCGGCCTCCAGGTGGGCGACCCCGACGTCCTCCCCCGTCACCCGGCGCAGGCTGCCCGCCAGCTCCTCGGCGGTCATCGGCGCGTCCCGCCCGGAGGGCGTGTCGCCGGGGCCGCCGTCGAACTCGATGGTCGCGATCTCCCCGGGCACCAGCGACAGGTTCACCAGCCCGCCCGGGCTGCGCAGGGACGAGCCGACCGGCCCGGTCAGCGTGGCCACGGCCGTCCTGCCGGTCATGGTGGCGGGCGTGCCGGAGAAGGCGAACCCGGACCGCTTGCGCACCAGGCTCCGCCCGCCGTCGCAGCCCACCAGGTAGGCGGCCTCGACGCGCTCGCCGTCCGCCAGGGTGGCCACCACGCGATCGGCGTACGGGGTGACGTCCACGACGGCGCGGCCGTGCCTGACCGGCACGCCGAGCTCGGCGGCCCGCGCGGCCAGCACGGCCTCGATCCGGTGCTGCTTGAGCATGGCGTACTCGGCCGTGCCGTCCTGCGCCAGCAGCGGCAGTCCGGCGAAGTGGCCGCGCATCATGCCCTTCTTCAGCAGCTCGGTCATCATGCCGACCATGTCGGAGCGGTCCGGCCCGGGGCCGGTGGCCAGCTCGTCGAGCATCCTCCACTGCGCCTCGGTCAGCGGTTCCACCAGCCCGCGCAGCTCCAGCGAGTGCAGGGTGCGGGCGTTGAGCGAGCGCAGGCCGAGGCTGCGGGTCACGCGTTCCTCGCCCGTGGCCGCCTCCAGGACCAGCGGCCGGGCGCCGCCGAGCCGGAGCTCGCAGGCCAGCAGCAGGCCGACCGGCCCGCCGCCCACGATGATCACGTCGGTCATGCCGACTCCTTACTTACGCCGTATGCTTACGTCGTAAGTAGAGCACGTACACCGTAAGCTCTGTCAAGCGCGAAGGGAGAGCCGATGGCGCGGCGCGAGCCACTGAACCGGGACAAAGTGCTGGCCGCAGCCCTGGAGCTGGCGGACAGCGAGGGCCTCGACGGCCTGTCGATGCGACGGCTGGCGAAGGTGCTCGGCGTGGAGGCGATGTCGCTCTACAACCACGTCTCGAACAAGGCCGACCTGGTCGACGGCATCGTGGAGCTGGTGTTCGGCCAGGTGGAGCCGCCCGACCCGGGGCTGCCGTGGCAGGAGCAGCTGCGCGTCACGGCACGCAACATGCACCGGGCGTTCAGCCGCCATCCCGTGGTCCCGCTGGCGCTGGCGACCGACCGGTCCAACCCAACCTCGCCGCACGCCCTGCGGACCCTCGACGGCCTGGTCGGCACGCTGTACGCGGCGGGCTTCGACGACCTGGGCGCCTGGCGGGCGCTGACCGCCGTGAACGGCCTGGTGTTCGGCACCCTGCTGCTGTCCACCGGCGGTTTCGGCGGCACCCCGGGCCGGCACGCCGGCGAGGAGCAGGTGGGCGTCTACATCCGCGCCCTCGATCCCGGCCACCTGCCGCACTTCGCCAGGCTGCTCCGCTGGACACGCGGCGGCGTCGATCCGGCCGCCGACTTCGAACAGGCCCTGGACCTGCTGATCGACGGTCTCGCACAGGCTGCGGCAAACAACTAGTGGAACAAAGCATTCCGTTCTGCTATAGTGGGGTCATCTCGAAAGGAGCTCCACATGGGCGACATCATCAGCGGCTGGGACGTTCTGGACGCCTCGCACGAGGCGCTGCGCAAGGCCGTCAGCGGCATCCCGGCCGGCGGCTGGGATCTGCCGACCCCCTGCTCCGAGTGGAGCGTCACCAAGGTCTTCAAGCACGCGGTCGGCGACCAGATCGGCTTCGCCGCCACGCTCACGGGCGAGGCCGGGCCGGCGTTCAACCCGTTCGACCCGCCCGCCGAACCGGGCGCCGACCCGGCGGCCGAGCTTGAGGACGCGCTGACCCGCTCGGCCAGGGCGTGGGCCACGGTCGACCGCGACGCCGCCGAGGTGGCCACGCCGGTGCCGCCGAACAAGATGTCCCCGTGGGCGGGCTCGACGGCGTGCGCGCTCGACGCGGCCGTGCACGCCTGGGACATCGCCGTGGCCACGGGTCAGCCCTCGCCGTTGACGCCGGAGATGGCCGGGCCGCTGCTGGAGGTCGCCCGGCAGATCGCCGACCCGCTGCGCCCGTGGGGCGCCTACGCCGAGGCGCTGCCGGACGACGCCGCCGGCGACGAGGTCGCCGCCCTGCTGCGCTACCTCGGCCGCGACCCGCACTGGTCGCCGGCCGCCTGAGGCCCGTGTGCGCCCCGCCCGACCGGCGGGGCGCGGCCGGGCTCAGGAGAACTTGGTCTGCGGGCGCTCCTCGCGCTCGCCGTCGACGAAGATGTCCAGCTTCTCGTTGTAGAAGGCGATCAGCCCCGCCACGCGCTCGCTCTCGGGCAGCGGCGTGCGGTAGGACCAGGCCAGGTCCTTCTTCCCGTTGACCGACCAGTACTCCGCCGTCCCCTTGTACGGGCAGTGGGTGGCGGTGTCGGTGTGCTCCAGCAGGTCGAGCCGTACGTCGGTCTTCGGCAGGTAGTAGCGGGCCGGCAGGCCGGTCTCGAACAGGATGCGGGCGTTGCGCGAGTCGGCCACGGTGACCCCGTCGACCTCCACCCGGATGTGCCGCGAGCTCGGCAGGATGTCCACCCGCGTGTACGGGTCGCGGGCGTGCACGAAGACCTCCTCGTCCTCCTCGAACCAGGCGTCCATCGCGTCCCAGTCGAAGCGCACGTGCCCGCGGATCTCCTCCAGCGGCGAGTCGTCGTAGACCAGCGCCGCCTCCGGGGCCTGCGCGGCGCCCGAGGTGACCGTGTGGACGGCGGCGTCGCCCCTGCTCGGGGAGTGCCGGGACGTGCCGGTCGGCTTGAGCGCCGCCTCCTCGACGTCCTGGAGGGGGAAGTAGTAGGTGGGGTAGAAGGGGCCTTCCCACACCAGCAGGGCCCGGGTCGTGTCGGCGATCGGCCGGCCGCCCAGGTAGGTCCGCACGCGCTTGGCCGACCGCTCGACGCGGACCCGGCCCCGGTTCGTGGCATCCATGTCCCCGCCAACCCGCGTGGCGGCGGCGCTATTCCGGCATCAGACCCCGAACAGCGCCAGCGTCACCCACGTGGTCAGCGTTCCGGCGACCGCGCCCGCCGCGACCTGCGCCCACGTGTGATGGGCGAGGCGGACCCTGGCCCAGCACACCAGCGCCACCACGGCCGCGCCGGCGATCGCCACCGGCACGGCGGGCAGCACGTGCGCCAGCACCACGACCGTGCCCGCCGAGACGGCGGCGTGGAAGGAGATCTTCCAGCGGGTGGTGATCGGCACGGTCACCGCCAGGGCGACCAGCATCGCGGTCACGGTGGCCACCAGCAGCCGCGGCGCGCCCAGCACGACCAGCAGCGCGAGCGCGACCAGCACGGCGGCCACGGCGGCCAGCAGCGGGCCGGTGCGGCGGGCCCGGTCGACGATGTGGTGGGAGTCGAGCCGTCCCGAGCGCACGCCGAGCGCGATCACCGCCGCCGGCACGCCGCCGCAGAACGCCGAGGCCACCAGCCCCCAGGCCGCGCCGGCCCATCCCTGGGCGAGCAGGCCCACGGCGGGCGGCATGACGATCACCAGCACTTGCGGTGCCAGCAGGTTCGTCACCCGCTTCGCCACCAGGTCGGCCATCATGGCATGAAAGATTACGCGATCATGGCCGCTGCCCGTTTCAGCGACTCCCCCGCCGCTCCCGGGGGACCGGCTCGTCAGCCCTTTCCTGCGGCGTTCACGATGCGGGTGGTGGAGCGGTCGGGGATGGCCGCCATCTCCCAGCACTGCGCGCCCAGGATGGCCGCCGCCGTGGCCCGCGCGCCCGCGTGGGGATCGCCGGCCGTGTGGGCCAGCGCCCCGGGCCGCATCGGCGCGAGCAGGTCGATGTAGTCCTCGGGGCCGTGGGCCTCGGGCGGCCCGGCCACCACGAAGACGCCGGCCACGCAGCGCAGCGCGGCCAGCACCTCGGCCCGCTCCGCCGCCGGGTTGAACGGCCGGCTGGGCCCCTTCCACGCCCGCACGCGCGGGTCGTCCTCCACGCCGACCACCAGGGGCAGCCCGCGGGCGGCCACGGCGCCCAGGTAGCGCACGTGGCCGACGTGCAGGATGTCGAAGACGCCGGTCACGACGGCCGCCCCGGGCAGGTCGTACGGCTCCACCCAGACGGCCTCCAGGCTGCTCACGCGACCTCCTCCGACGGCCGGGCGAGTAGGCTGCTGTGCACGCTTTGCTCCCCCACGGGCCTAGACGACTCGTCGATCGCAGCGTACTCGGTCGCCGCGGCAGGTCGTGCAGGCGACCTTGGAAAGAGCATTCCTACCTTTTCGCGATAATCTCTCGCCCCCTGCCCGCGCGTCTCATGACGTCACCTGATTCGGGGGAGGTCGCCGTGGCGTCGAGGGACTCAGACCATGCCGACGGGGGTGAAACGCCCGGGTTCCGCGACCTCGCGGTCCGGCTTCCGGGGGTTGCGTCCCAGGTCTCGCGGGCCAGGGGGCTCGTGACGGACGCGCTCGGCCGCGATCATCCGTTCCATGACGAGGTGGTGCTGCTCACCAGCGAGCTGGCCACGAACGCGATCCTGCACACCAGGTCCGGGGACGGCGGCTCGTTCACGGTGTCGGTGCTCAGCTCGGACACCACGGTCCGGGTGTGCGTGGCCGACGGCGGCGCGGACGGCCCGCCGTGCGTGTGCCGGACCGCTCTCCAGGCGACCAGCGGCCGGGGGCTGCCGCTGGTCGAGGCGCTCAGCCACCGCTGGGGGTTCGTCCGCGAAGGGGGCTCGACGACCGTCTGGTTCGAGCTGACGCAGGCCCGCGTGCCCGCCGGGCAGGAGCCCTGCGTCAGAGGTCGAGCCGGCACAACCCTTCGGCCAGCGCCTTCGTGGTGAGCCTGGTCCGGCTGTCGCAGCCCAGCTTGGCGAAGATGTGCTCCAGATGGGTGGTCACCGTCCGGACGCTCAGCACCAGGCAGGCCGCGATCTGCGGGTTGGAGTCGCCGGCCGCGACCCGGGTGAGCACGTCGACCTCGCGGCCGGTCAGGTCGTAGGGCAGCGGGCAGGGCCGTTCGGCGGCGACCGCGCCCTGCAGCGAGCCCTGATAGCCGACACCGGCCCGCAGCAGCCGCACCTCGTGCCAGCGTCCGCCGCCGTCGAGCCACAGGCCGCGCCGGCTCAGCTCCCGCGAGTCGATGAACGCGCGCGTGAAGGCCGCCATGGCGGGGTCGTCCCACAGCTCGCGGGAGACCTCGTGGCCGGGCACCGCGCGGCGCTCGCCAAGCCGGTCGAAGGCGACCGCGCGGAAGTCGGGCGGCAGCCCGGCGGGGTCGATCACGCACCTGGTCAGGTCGGTGACGTGCGCGAGCATCGGGCTCACGGCGGCGACCAGGGCGCCGGTCAGCAGCGGGAAGTCGTCCTTGGCGGCCAGGTGCAGCAGGCCGGTGTAGCGGCCGCCGTCGGCGAGGAACAGCGGCGCGGTCAGCCCGGCCCGCCATCCGTAGGGGGCCAGGTGGCGGCGGAAGTACCGTTCGGTGCCCGGCTGCGGCATGGGCACCGGCCGCCGGCCGGCGATGGCCTCGCGGCAGGCGTCGAGCGCGGCGTACTCCTCGGCGGCGTCGCGGTCGATGCGGCGGTGGCCGTCGGACACGACGCTGTGGTGCCGGCCGGTGGCGGGGTCGAAGGCGACGAACTCGTAGGCGTCGAGCGGGACCACGCGGCGCAGCGCCGCCATCGCCGCGTGCGCGCCGCCGCCGCCCGCGACCTGGTAGCCGACCTCGGCGAACGCCTGCAACTGGCGGACGCTCAAGGTGATCTCAGCCACGGCTCTTTTATATCATTTGCCATTCCTGGACCGGCTGTTGAAGATTTTCTTCACGGCCGCCGCGGTGCTACGGTGGCGGGCATGCAGCGCGCTCTCGTCACGACGACGCCGGACACGGTCCCGGCGCGCTGATTCCATGCATCCCGGGCGAACGCCCGGGAGCTGGTCGTTCGCCCTTTCACCGCAAAGGACGATCATGAACGACCACCGCAGGCTCGGCCGCGAGCTGGAGATCTTCGGCACCGATCCGCTGATCGGCTCCGGCCTGCCCTACTGGCTGCCCGCCGGAGCCGCCGTGCGCAAGGCCGTGGAGGACTACGTCCACGAGCTCGAACGCCGCCACGGCTACGTGCACGTCAACTCCCCCGTGCTCGGCAAACGCGAGCTGTACGAACGGTCGGGCCACTGGGCGCACTACGCCGAGGACATGTTCCCGCCCATGAACGTGGGCGGCGAGGAGTTCGTGCTGCGGCCCAGCCTGTGCCCGCACCACGCGCTGATCTACCGCTCGCGCGGGCGCAGCCACCGGGAGCTGCCGCTGCGCGTGGCCGAGCTCGGCGGCATGTACCGCTCGGAGCTGTCGGGCGTGCTCGGCGGCCTGACCAGGGTGCGGGCCATCCAGCTCAACGACGGCCACGTGTTCTGCGCGCCGGAGCAGGCGGCGGCCGAGGTGTCGGCCGCGCTCGACCTGATCGAGGCCGCGCACGCCCAGCTCGGCATCGAGGCCGCCCGCTACCGGCTCTCGCTGCGCGGCGAGGGCGGCAAGTTCGTGGACGACCCCGCGATGTGGGCGCGCTCGGAGGCCGTGCTGCGCGAGGTGCTGCAGGAACGCGGCCGCGCCTACGACGAGGAACGCGGCGAGGGCGCCTTCTACGGCCCGAAGATCGACATCCAGATCGCCGACCCGGCGGGCCGCGAGAGCACCCTGTCGACCGTCCAGGTGGACCTGTACCAGCCCGAGCGCTTCGACCTGTCGTACGCGGGCGGGCGGCGTCCCGTCATGGTGCACCGCAGCGTGGTCGGCGGGATCGAGCGCCTGGTCGCGCACCTGATCGAGGTGCACGGCGGCGCGTTCCCGGCATGGCTGGCGCCCGTGCAGGCGGTCGTGCTGCCGCTGTCGGACGCCGAGCTCCCGGTGGCCGAGGACCTGCTGCGGCGGGCGGTGGCCGCCGGGCTGCGGGCCGAGCTGGCGCCCGCGGACCGGGGCAGCCTCGGGGCCAGGATCAGGGCGCACCGGCTGGTGCCGTACCAGCTCGTGGTGGGGCCGCGCGAGGTCTCCGACGGCGTGCCGGCCGTCCGGTTGCGGGACGGCGGCCAGGCTGGCCCGGTGCCGGTCGAGAGGCTGGCCGCAGAGTGCCGGCCGCGCTTCTGACGTCCGTCACCGGCGTTCAGAGCCAGTCCTTCTTCTTGAAGACCGCGTACAGCACCACGGACGCCACCGCCACCAGCACCGACGACACCCAGAAGCCCGAGATGTCCCCGGAGCCGGGGTAGGGCACGTTCTGGCCGTAGAAGCCGGTGATGGCGGTGGGCACCGCGATGATGGCGGCCCAGCTCGTCACCCGCTTCATGATCTCGTTGAGGCGGAAGCCCTGCTGGGCCAGGCGGGTCTCCCGGACGTTGGCGAGCATGTCGCGGATCGCCTCCACCCACTCGGCGACCCGCTGGACGTGGTCGTAGACGTCCTCGTAGTAGGGGGCCATCACCGGATCGGCGACGATCTCCTGGTCGCGGCGGAGCAGGGTGCCCAGCACCTCCCGCATCGGCATCGAGATCTTGCGGAGCCTGGCGGTGTCCTTGCGCAGCACGTACATGGCGCGCTGGAGCTCCCTGCCGTCGCGGGGCGCGTCGTCGAACAGCGACTCCTCCATGGCCTCGGCCCGCGCGTCGAGGTCCTGGACCAGGTCGAACTGGCTGTCCACGACGTAGTCGAGCAGGCCGTGCAGCAGGAAGGAGACGCCGTGCGAGGCCAGGCGGGAGGTCGCGTCCCAGCGCCTGACCACCTCGTCGATGTCGAAGCGGGCGCTCTCGCGCACGGTCACCAGGGCGTTGGGGGTGACGAAGACGTTCACCTCGACGGGGACGAGGTGGCCCTCGTCGAGGTGAAGGCCGTACACGGTGATGAACAGGTGGTTGTCGTAGACGTCCACCTTGGGGCGCTGGTGGTCGCTGAGGACGTCCTCGACGGCCAGTTCGTGCAGGCCGAGCTCCTCGCCGACCATGTTGAGCTGCTCGGGGGTGGGCGAGCACAGATCGAACCAGACGGCGGCCTCGGGGTCGCCGACGTGGTCGGAGACCTCCTCGACGGGGAAGCCCTCCTTTTCGAGGACGCCGTTCCTGTACAGACGCGTGCGCATCAGGCGAGTCTGGCAAATCGCCGGGCATCGCGCACGGCCGCTCCCCCCGGATCGTTGTTGAAGTAGACGTGGACGTCCCGCCATCCGGCCTGTTCCACCCTCCTCGCCCAGCTCTTCAGCGCCGCCGCGCCGTAGGAGGGCCAGGGGGCGGCCAGGCCCTCGTGCAGGCGCACGTACCCCCAGTCGGCGGTGCGCCACAGCGGCGTCAGCGGCCGGCCGAGCCGGTCGGCCCAGCACAGCGCGGCGCCCCGCGCGAGCAGCACCTCGCGCACCTCGCCGGTCCACCAGGAGTCGTGCCGCGGTTCCACCGCCACCCGCACGCCGCCGGGGAAGCAGCCCAGGCAGCGGTCCAGCAGGGCGGGGTCGGCGCGCAGCGTGGGCGGCAGTTGCAGCAGGACCGGGCCCAGTTTCTCCTTGAGCGCCCCGGCGGCCGCCATCAGCCGCGCGACCGGCTCCTCGGGCTCGGTCAGCCGCTTGATGTGGGTGAGGTAGCGGCTGGCCTTGACCGCCATCACGAACCCGCCCGGAGTGCGCTCCCGCCAGGCGGCGAACGTCTCCGGCGACGGCAGGCGGTAGAAGGCGTTGTTGCTCTCGACCGTGGGGAACTCGGCCGCGTACGTCTCCAGCCACAACCGCTGCGGGACTCCCTCGGGGTACAGCACGCCGCGCCAGTCCTTGTACTGCCATCCGGAGGTGCCCACCAGCGTCGCCACACCCGGCTCCTACCCCGCGCCGGGTGCGTTACTGTCGCAGTCCCGGAAGCCTAGGAGGATCTTTCACGCGATGGGCGCCGATCATTTCCACGGCCACGGCCACTCCCACGGCCACTCCCACGGCGCGCCCGCCGCGCCACCGTCGCGCCGGGCGGTCGTGGCGAGCCTGGCCGTGCTGGTGCCGCTGGCCCTGGCGACGCTGGCCTGCCTGGTGTGGCTCTGGCCCGCGGGGCAGGCGGCGCCGGGCGGCCAGGACGGGCGGGAGGAGCCGGCGGTCGAGCGGGTCGAGGGCACGGTCACCGCGGTCACGCTCCGGCGCTGCCCGGCCGTCCAGCAGGGCATGCCGGCGCCCGACCCGGCCACCTGCGGCAACGCCACCGTACGGGTCGGCTCGGGGCCCGACGCCGGCCGCGACGTCACGCTGCGGCTGCCGGGCGGGCCGGGGGCCCAGCGGTTCACGGCGGGCGACGACGTGCTGCTGCTGCGGGCCGCCGACGGGGACTACCAGCTCTCCGACCACGACCGGTCGACGACGTTGTGGCTGCTGGGCGGCGCGTTCGCGCTGGCGGTCATCGCGTTCGGACGGTGGCGCGGGGTGACGGCGCTGGTGGGGCTGGCGGTGACGTTCGGGCTGCTGCTGACGTTCGTCATCCCGGCCGTCCTGGCGGGCGAGCCGCCGATGCTGGTCGCCGTCGTCGGCTCGGCCGCGATCATGCTGACGGTGCTCTACCTCACCCACGGCTTCTCCCTGACCACGTCGATGGCCGTGCTGGGCACGCTGGCCAGTCTCGCGCTCACCGGGCTGCTGTCGTACGGGGCGCTCGGCCTGGCCCGGCTCAACGGCGTCACCGACGACACCGCCCTGACCCTGGGCATGAGCCTGTCGATCGACACCGAGGGGCTGCTGCTGGCCAGCATCATCATCGGGGCGCTCGGCGTGCTCGACGACGTCACCGTCACCCAGGCGGTGACGGTGGGCGAGCTGGCCGCGGCCAACCCCTCCTACGGCTTCGCCCGCCTGTACCGGGCCGCGGGACGCGTCGGGCGGGCCCACATCGCCTCGGTGATCAACACGATCATCCTGGCGTACGCGGGGGCGTCGCTGCCGCTGCTGCTGCTGTTCAGCATCGGCGCGCAGCCGCTCGGCGACGTGCTGACCACGCCGGTCGTGACCCAGGAGATCGTCCGCAGCGTCGTGGGCACGCTCGGGCTGATCGCCGCCGTGCCGATCACGACCGCGCTGTCGGCCCTGGTCGCCGCCCGCGGCGCGCGTTCGCCCGCGGAGGTGCCGGAGGGCGAGCCGTTCACCAGGCCCGTGCGGGCCGCCGGCCCGCTCACCAGGCCCGCCCGGCACCGCCGCTGAGCGGGGTCAGCCGACCTCGGCGCTGCCGTCCACCCGCAGCTTTCGGCGGGCGCGCTCGTAGAAGGTGGTGCCGACGCGGACCACCTTCGCCGCCCCCGGCCAGGCCGTGACCGTGACGGTGTCGCCGGGGCACAGGTGGCCGACCACCCGCCCGTCCACCTCGACGGCGAGCCTGCCGCTCGTGGGCAGCACCTCCAGCGTCACCTCCTCGTCGGCGGGCAGCACCAGGGCCCGGTTGAAGGAGGAGTGGGCGGCGGCGGGCACCACGAGGATGGCCTCCACGCGCGGCGAGACGATCGGCCCGCCGGCCGAGAAGCTGTAGGCGGTCGAACCGGTGGAGGTGGCCACGATCACCGCGTCCGCGGACAGGCTGACGAACGGGCTGCCCGACGGGGTGACCGACACCCCGGCCAGCCCCTCGCCGGGGATGCGGACCAGCGCGATGTCGTTGAACGCCGTCACCGCGACCCCCGCGACCACGCTCTTGATCGCCATCCGCGGCTCGATCGTGTACTCGTGGCGGTCGATGGCCGACAGCGTGCCGGCCAGCTCGTCCACGTCGATCTCGGCAAGGAAGCCGAGCTTGCCCAGGTTCACCCCCAGGATGGGCGTGGGCCGGCCGGCCAGCAGCCGCATGGTCCGCAACATCGTGCCGTCGCCGCCCAGCCCCACCAGCAGGTCGGCCCGCTCGACCAGGGCGACCGCGTCGACCGGCACCGCGCTGCAGTCGATGCGCCCGACCTCCTCGGGCAGCCCGAGGACGGTCGCCCCCTTGTCCGCGGCCCAGCGCAGGATGGTGTCGATCGCCTTCTTGGAGTCGCGCTGGGGATGCAGCACCAGCCCGACCGTCCCGACCATGCCCATGCGACCAGCCTAAACGGTGGCGTTCCCGGACATCCGCGGCGGCCCCTGGCACCCGGCGGCTCCGCTAACGTCGGAGGCATGCGGCTTCATGTGGGATGCGCGATGTGGACGCACACACCGTGGAACGGACGTTTCCTGCCCCATCCGCTCCCGCCGGGAGAGCGCCTGCGCGCCTACGCCACCTGGTGCGACGCGGTCGAGGGCAACACCACGTTCTACGCCACCCCCGCCCGCGCCACGGTGGAGTCGTGGGCCCGGCAGCTCGACCCCGGCTTCCGCTTCGTGGCCAAGCTGCCCAAGGCCATCACCCACCACCACCGGCTGACCGGCGCCGAGCAGGAGCTCCACGCCTTCCTCGACGCCATCGAGCCGCTCGGGCCGCGCGCGCACGCCCTGTGGGTGCAGTTACCGCCCGCCTTCGGCCCCGCCGACCTCGGCACGCTGGCGGCCTTCCTGCACCGCCTGCCGCGCTCCCACCGCTACGCCGTGGAGGTCCGCCACCGCGCCTTCTTCGACGACGCCCGCCAGGCCGGGCAGCTCGAACGGGTGCTGGCCGCCGCCGGCGCCGAGTGGGTGCCGTTCGACACGGTGACGCTGTTCCGCACCCCGCCGACCAGCGACGCCGAGCGCGACGCGTGGACGAAGAAGCCGCGCGTGCCGCGCCGCACCCGCGCGCTCACCGGCCATCCGATCGTCCGCTACCTGGGCCGCGACTCCGTCGAGGCCACGGTGGAGGGCTGGCGGGAGTGGGTGGACACGGTCGCCGGGTGGCTGCGCGAGGGCCGCTCGCCCACCGTGTTCGTCCACACGCCCGACAACGCCGACGCGCCGATGCTGGCCCGCCGCTTCCACGACGAGGTGCGCGCCCGGGTGCCGGAGCTGCGTCCGCTGCCCGAGCCGATGCCCGCCGAGCCCCCGACGCTGTTCTGACCGGCCGCCGGCTTCGCGGGCGGCCTCACGCGCGCAGCGTGTAGCGGATCGGCAGGTGCTTGAGCCCGCCCACGAACGTGGTGGCCACCCAGGCGGGCTCGCCGTCGAACTCCACGCTCTCCAGCCGGGGCAGCAGCTCGGCGAACAGCGCCCGGATCTCCATGCGGGCGAGCGCGGCCCCGAGGCAGTAGTGGACGCCGGAGCCGAAGGCCAGGTGCCGGTTGGGGTCGCGACCGGCGTCGAACCGGAACGGCTCGGCGAACACCTCCTCGTCCCGGTTGGCCGACGGGTACGACAGCAGCACCGACTCCCCCCGCCTGACCGGCGTGCCGCGTACGGCGGTGTCGGCGGCGGCGGTGCGCATGAACTCCTTCACCGGGCTCACCCACCGGATCATCTCCTCGGCCGCCAAGGGCAGCAGCCCGGGATCCCGGCGCAGCCGCCGCAGCTCGCCGGGGTGCCGGATGAGCGCCTCCAGACCGCCGGCGATGGTGGAGCTGGTGGTGTCGTGCCCGGCGGTGGCGATGATGACGTAGTAGGAGGCGGCGTCGAGGTCGCTCAGCGGGCGGCCGTCCACGCGGGCGTTGGCGATCTCCGAGGCGAGGTCGCCGGTGGGCCTGGCCCGGCGCGCCGCGGTCAGCTCGCGGAAGTAGTCCAGCAGGTCGGCCAGCACGGCGGTGTGGTCCTGGGCGGTGCCGCCGCGCCGGTTGTCGCTGTCGTCCTGGCCGAACAGCTCCTGGGTGAGCCGCAGCATGCGCGGGAAGTCCGACTCGGGCAGGCCCAGCAGCGACAGGATGACGTAGAGCGGGTAGTGCACGGCGACCTGCCGGGCGAAGTCGCAGGAGCCGCCGTGGGCGGTCATCCGGTCGACGTAGCGGCGGGCCAGGTCGCGGACGCGTACCTCCAGGGCGCGCATGGCTCTCGGCCGGAACCAGTCGGCGCCGACGGCGCGCAGGACGCGGTGCTCGGGGTCGTCCATGTGGACGAGCGTCTTCAGGCCGGTGCCGCGCGCCCGCTGCTCGGCCAGGCGGGCGTCGATCTCCGCGCTCCTCAGCACCGGACGCGGCGCGCTCAGCCACAGGGCGTTGTTCCGCTCGATCTCCAGCAGGTCGGCGTGCCGGGTGACGGCCCAGAAGGGGTTGTAGCCGGGCACCTCCACGCGGTGCACCGGGGACTCGCGGCGCAGCAGCGCCAGGGCCTCGTGGAGCCGGGTCTCGTCGGCGTACGCGGCGGGCGTGGCGAACACGTGCCCGGCCTCCTCCACGGACATGGTCGCGGTCACGGGCGGGCCCTCCTCTGGATGCGGGGGTAGTACGGCCAGGAGAGCCATTCCCCCGAGGCGAGTGCGCCATTCGGCCCTGCGGCCGCGCCCGGCAGGGCAAGATCGGATGGCGGCGTCCCCGCGGCGTCCCCGCAGTGTCCCCGCAGTGTCCCCGCAGTCGAGTCGAGCAGTGGAGTGGAGCGCACATGACGGCTACCGCCGAGTCGTTACGGCAGACCTCCGGCGGCGTGGCCGCCCGCCTGATGGGTGTCGAGGAGGAGTACCTGGTCGTCGATCCGGCCACCCGCGCCGTGGCCCCCGGGGCGGCGGCCGTCGTCGGGCGCGCCGCGGCCGGGCTGGGCGACCGGGTCTGCACGGAGATCACGCAGTTCCAGGTGGAGGCCAAGACGGCGCCCTGCGCGAGCCGGGCCGAGCTGGCGGCGGAGCTGCGGCGGATGCGCGAGGTCGTGGCCGCCGCCGCGCACGCCGAGGGGCTGGCCGTGGTCGCCTCCGGCACGCCGGTGATCGGCGACGTCGTCCCGCCGCCGATCACCGAGCACCCGCGGTACGGCGTCGGCATCGACAACTACCGCGCCCTGCACGACGAGCAGGCCATCTGCGCCGGTCACGTGCACATCCACGTGCCCGACCGGGAACAGGCCGTGCTGGTCTGCAACCACGTGCGCCCGTGGCTGCCGGTGCTGCTGGCGCTCATGGCCAACTCGCCCTTCTGGGCCGGCCGCGACACCGGTTACGCGGGCTGGCGGGTGCTGGCCTGGGGCAAGTGGCCGGTGGCCGGGCCGCCGCCGTACTTCGGGTCGCTGGAGCACTTCGAGCGCACGGTCGCGGCGCTGACCGACAGCGGCGCGCTGGTCGACCCCGGGACGCTGTTCTGGGACGTGCGCCCGTCGGCCCGGCTGCCCACGGTGGAGGTGCGGGTGGCCGACGTGCCCGCCTCCACGCGCGAGTCGGTGTTCCTCGCGCTGGTGGTGCGGGCGCTGGTCACGACGTCGCTGCGAAGGGTGCGGGACGGCGATCCAGGCCCCGAGGTGCCCGCCGAGCTGCTGCGCGTGGCCTACTGGCGGGCCGCCAGGGACGGGCTGGGCGGGTCCGGCGTCGATCCGTTCACGGGCGCGGCGCGGCCGGTCGCCGAGCTGGTGGCGCGGCTGCTGGAGCACGTCGGGCCCGCGCTGGCCGCCGCCGGCGACTCGGAGGCGGCCGGGCAGGGGTGGCGGCTGCTGCGCGAGAACGGCGGCGGCGCCGAGCGCCAGCGGGCCGCGCACGCCCGGCGGGGGGCGCTCGCCGACGTGGTCGACGATCTCGTGGCCCGCTTCTCCTCCTACGACTGAAGCCGGGCGGCCAGGAACGCGCGCAGCGGCTCGACGTGGCGTACGGGGTCGCGCCAGCGCGCCTGCAGGTCCTCCAGGAGGTGCTGCTCGGCGACCGGCTCGCCGTGCCGCCAGGCCCGGACGACGGGATGCAGGAAGGCGCACTCGTCGGCCCGCTCGGGCGTGGGGTGGCGCTGGATGGCGAACACGTCGGCGCGGTCGCGCGGCCCCCAGCGCAGGGTCAGCGTCAGGCACAGCCCGGCGGCGGCGAAACGCTCGCGGGCGTAGTCCTCCGGCAGGTCCTCGTAGTGGCGCACGACGCCGTCCGGGCCGAGCACGTACGCGTCCGACAGGTATTCGAACTGGGTCCACAGCGCCGAGCTGTGGTTGACCCGGTCGAGCATCGACCCGGTGAGCACGTCGGCGTCGGCGGGCAGCTCGCGCACGGGCAGCGGCCTGCCCTCGTAGCGTTCGAGCAGCAGGGCGGTCAGGGAGCGCAGGTTGTAGCGGAAGCCGTCGATGAACGCCGAGGAGGCCCGTTTGAAGTCGCGGGCCTGCATGAGGGTGCCGGCGAAGTACAGGCCGTCGACGTCGGCCGACTGGAAGTCGGAGCGGATCGCCGGCATCCGGCCGCCGGGGGTCAGCGCGGGACGGCAGGAGTCGCCGAACAGGCCGGTGTCCATGGTGAAGCCGGTGCAGCGCAGGACGGCGTCGTAGTCGAGCAGCGCCTGCTCGCCGTCGGCCAGCGTGTAGGTGATCGCGGCCCTGATCCCGCCGCCCTCGCGCCAGAGGCGGTCGACGGTGCACTCCAGGACGCCGTGCAGGGTCTTGAACCAGTAGCTGTCCAGGAAGGCGCCGTACTGGCCGCGGACGTGGCCGGGGTGCTTGCTCGTCCAGGCCAGGCGGACGGGGCTGGGGCTGGCCAGGTGGATGACCGCGGCGTGCGGGAGCAGCGCCTGCGCGGTCTCGAACGCCGAGTTGCCCTTGCCGATGACCAGGACGCGCTGGTCGGCGAAGTCCTCGCCGTTGACGGGGACGTCCTCGTAGCCGGTGGCCAGCTCGATGCCCGGGATGTCGGGGACGTGCGGGCCGCCCCAGCCGGTGGCGACGATCAGGCAGTCGGCGCGGAGAACCTGGTCACCGGTGTGGACGACGAAGCCCGCGCCGTCCTTCTCGACGCGCTCGACGGCCGTCGAGTACCGCACCCGCAGCCCGTGGACGCGCTGGAAGTCGGCGAGGTAGCGGACCAGGTCGTCGGCGTGCGGGAAGTACTCGCGCGAGTAGTTCGGGAACATCAGGTCGGGCTCGTCGTTGAGCAGGGAGTTCCAGTCCCAGCGCAGCTGGATCTCGCGCTCCTTCTCGCCGGTGTGCACCTTGTTCAGCGAGATGAGCCGGCGGTGGCGCGGGTAGTCGCGGAAGAAGGCGCCGGGCGCGTCCTCGCGTTCCAGGGTGACGTAGTCGGCCCCGGCGCGCTGCAGGAAGTAGCTGAGCTGCAGCCCGCCGGGTCCCGCGCCGATGATCAGGAACCGGTGGTGTTCCCCGTCCATCAGCCCTGCTGTCCCGCCGCCGGTGGGACGGTCGTGTAGCCGTGCGTCAGGATGCGCTGCGCGGCCAGGTCGTACCCGGCGGGGTCGTCGGGGGCGTGGGTGCCCAGGCCGTCGACGTACCGGTTGAACATGCAGAACGCGGCCGCGATCAGCACGGTGTGGTGCAGTTCCTTGTCGGTGGCCCCCTCCGCCCTGGCCGCGGCCACCAGCTTGTCGGTGACGTCCCGGCCGCTCTGCTGCACGGCCGCGGCGATGGCGAGCAGGGCGCGGAGCTTGGGCGTGACGGGCGCCGTGCCGGGGTCGGCGCGGACCTGGTCCACCAGCGCCATCCCCTCAGGGAGCTGGGCGGCGGCGAACGCGGCGTGCGAGGCCGTGCAGAACCGGCACTCGTTGAGCCCCGACACGTAGGCCGCGATCAGCTCCCGCTCGCCGCGGCTCAGTGTGCTGTCGCCACGCAGGAGGACCTCGGCCAGCGCGTTCATCGGGGCGGCCGTCTCCGGGCTGAACTGGAAAAGTCCGCGGATTCCTGGTTCATCGGAATCGAGGGCAATATGGGGCACGCAAGCTCCCATCGATGCGGTTTTCTCCTAGTCTGCACACTCTGGCAAATTGCGCAAGATCTCGTTATTTGCGCCTCCTTCTTGTCTCCCGCAACTGACGCGCGTAATGTCTCGGACGCCACCTAAACCCCGTTTGTGACTGGCGGTCGTCATGGATGAGCATCCCCACATCACCGTTGCCGGCAACACCTACGACGCCATTGCCAAGGGCGACCTGGAGGACCTTCGCCGGCTGCTCGCCGACGACGTGATCTTCCACGTCCCCGGTCGTGGACCGATGGCCCGCGACTACTCCGGCAAGGAAGCCGTGCTCGGCTACCTGGCCGAGCTGCTGAAGTCCACCACCGGCACGCTGCGCCTGGAGCCGGAGTCCTACCTCGTCGGCGGCGACCAGGTCGCCGCCGTCCTGCGCATCCGCGGCGAGCGCGACGGCCGCTCGCTCGACGACCGCGGCATGCAGTTGTTCCGGATCACCGACGGGAAGATCAGCGAGCGCTGGAGCTTCCCGCTCGACCCCTATTCGGTGGACGAGTTCTTCGGCTGATCACGCCCCGCCGGACGGGGCCGCTCAGCCGGCCTCGTCCAGCGCCTCGTCGTTCCACACCTTCACGTATCCGCTGGTCAGACGGGCCCTGTCGGCGTAGTGGGCGGGGTCGTCGGTGGCCAGCGTGGCCAGGCCGTCCACGTACCGGTTGTACATGCAGAAGGCCGCCGCGATCAGCACCGTGTCGTGGATCTCCAGGTCCGTGGCGCCCTCGGCCCTGGCCGCGCGCACGTGCTCGTCGGTGACCTCCCGCCCGCCGCGCTGTACCGCCCCGGCGATGCCCAGCAGGGCCTTGAGCTTGCCGGAGAGCGGGGCCGCCGCCGGGTCGGCGCAGGTCTCGTCGACCAGCGTCATGCCGTCCGGCACGCGGACGGCGGCGAAGGCCGCGTGGGTGTGGAAGCAGAACCGGCACCGGTTGAGCGACGACACGTACGCGGCGATCAGCTCGCGCTCGCCCCGGGTCAGCGGGCTGTCCCCGCACAGCAGCACCTCGGAGAGCAGGGTCAGCGGTTCGGCCGCCTCGGGACGGTAACGGAACAACCCCCGAATCCCCGGCTCGTCGGACACCAGCTGGATATGCGGACGTGTCCCGCCCGCGTGATTAACGAATTCACGCCGCTCAGCGTCGCGCGAGACGGAACGTAATGCTGAATTTCCCATTCGGCCCTCCAACGTCCGTTTGCCTGCCTATGGCATCCAGTGTGCGGGTTCGTCGCGCGCAGATTCCGCCGGGGAACGGCCAGGAAGTTGCGTGCCGGTGACCACTTGATGCCAGCCGCGCCGCTGGAGCCTTCCGCCCGGAATCCGGTTCGGCCGCCCTGCGGCGCGCCGACAGGGCCTCCGACCAGCGATAACGCGTTGTGACGATATCCTGGCGAGCAGTAGCTGAGGCGCACAACCGGGGGCGGAGCATGAAGATCGGCATCATCGGCGCGGGGAACATCGGCGGCACGCTCACCCGGCGCCTGACCGAGCTGGGGCACGAGGTGGCGGTGGCCAACTCCCGGGGCCCCCAGACCCTCACCGGCCTGGCCACCGAGACCGGCGCGACCCCGGTGACCGTCGAGGAGGCGCCCCAGGGAGCCGACCTGGTCGTGGTCACGATCCCCCAGGGCAAGGTGCCCGAGCTGCCCGACGACCTGTTCGACGACGTCACCGGCGGCCTGACCGTCGTGGACACCGGCAACTACTACCCCCAGCGCGACGGCCGGATCGACGAGATCGAGGCCGGGATGCCGGAGAGCCGGTGGGTCGAGCAGCAGCTCGGCCATCCGGTGGTGAAGGCGTTCAACAACATCTTCGCCGACCACCTCGGCCATGGCGGCCGTCCCTCCGGCACCCCCGGGCGCATCGCCCTGCCCGTGGCCGCCGACGACGAACGCGGCAAGAAGATCGTGATGGGCCTGGTGGACGCGCTCGGCTTCGACCCCGTGGACGCCGGCGGCCTCGACGAGTCGTGGCGGCAGCAGCCCGGCAGCCCCGTCTACACCACCGACAAGGACGCCGAGGGCGTCAGGGAGGCCCTGGCCCAGGCCCGCCAGGAACGTACGCCGGAGTGGCGCGCCTGACCCCGACCTGCGCGGCTCAGGCTCGGCCGGTGCGCAGGAGCAGCATGGCGATGTCGTCGGCGCGGTGCTCGACGGCCGCCGCCGCGATCATGCCCTCGGCCACGTCGGCGAGCGGCTGCTCCGGCGCGGGGGCGAACCCGGCGGCCAGGCCGCCGATGGCCTCGCCGAGGTCGCGTCCGGGCACCTCGATGAGCCCGTCGGTGTAGAGGGCCAGCACCGAGCCGGGCGGCAGGGCGAGCTGGGTGGTGGCGTACTCGGTGCCGGGTTCGATGCCGAGCAGCAGCCCGGGGTCGGCCTCCACCACCTGGGTGGGCTCGCCGGGCCTGCGCAGCAGCGCCGGCAGGTGGCCCGCGCTGGCCACGCACGCCATGCTCCGCCCCAGGTCGACGCTGATGTACAGGCAGCTCGTGAACCGGTCCGGAGCCAGCTCGTTGAGCAGGCGATTGGTGTGCGCGAGCACCTCGCCGGGGTTGGCGCCCGCGCTCGCGTGGGCGTGGATGGCGGTACGCACCTGGCCCATCAGCGCGGCGGCGGTGACGTCGTGCCCCTGGACGTCGCCGATGACGGCGGCGGCCACCTTCTCCTCCAGCCGGATCAGGTCGTAGAAGTCGCCGCCGATGTCCATGCCGGGCGTGGCGGGCAGGTAGCGGGCGACCACCTCCAGCCCCGGGACGCCGGGCAGGGTGCGCGGCAGCAGGCTCGACTGCAGCGACTGCGCGAACTGGTGCTTGACGTCGTAGAGGCGGGCGCGCTCGAACGCCTGGGCGATGAGCCCGCTGAGGGCCGTCAGGCTGGCCCGCTCGTCGGTGGTGAAGCGGTGGGGACGGTCGTAGGCCAGGATGCACATGCCGGCCGTCCGCCCGCCGGCCGTCAGCGGCAGGAACGCCCAGGCCGACATGTCGTCCGACCTGATCGCCTCCGGGTACGTCGCGCGCAGCTCGGCCCAGGTGCCGAAGAAGGCCGGCGCGCCGGCGGCCAGGGGGTGGCCGGGCGGCAGATGCAGCAGGGGCTGGCCGTCGTACTCCTCGATCGCCTTCTCGCTGTACCCGCGCGAGGCGGCCACCTGCATGCGCTCGCCCCTGGAGGTGAGGATGGCCAGGGCCTGCACGTGGTAGGCGGGCATCACGTGGTCGGCGACCAGGTTGATCACCTCCTGGGCGGTGACGGCCCGCGCCAGGGTGGTGGCCAGGTGCAACATCTCGTGCAGCGCGACCAGCCGCGGCGGCCGGTCGGCGGCGACGAGCTGGTCCGGCATGACCGGACGCGGGTCGCGCGCCATCGTGCTCGGCGTGACCCGCATGGTGACGCCGGCCAGGCCCGGATAGAGGTGGAAGGCCAGCCACTGGCCGCCCGGGTTGCGGGTGGTGAAGTAGGTGACCTCCTGGCTGACCACCGCGGCGCGGTAGCGGTCCTCGTAGGCGGGCTCACCCAGCCACGGCAGGACGTCCCAGGGACGCTTGCCGGTCAGCTCGCCCGCCTCGGCCTGCAACAGCTCCTCGGCGGGCGCGGTGACCAGGGTGAGCCGCCCCTCGACGTCGAGCATGCAGTAGCCCTCGGGCAGCCGGTTGAGGCAGGTCAGCAGCAGGTCCTCGCCGCCGGGCGGCTCCCTGGTCAGTACGCGCGGCTGGTGCCCCGGCGGCACCGGCCGGTTCCCCCTCGGGACGATCTCCGCCAGGTCGGCGCAGGTCGCGGTCAGCACGTCGAGCTGGAGCCCGGTGGGCCGGCGGGCCGGGGTGGGCGGCCAGAGCAGCATCATGGCCCCCCGCACCTCGCCGTCGCGGTCGACCAGGGGTGCGACGGCCAGCGCGAACCCGTACGGGAAGGCGAGCGCCACGAGCGGGAACTCGCGGGCCATGGTCTCCCGGTCGGGCACCCACACCAGCCGCCGCTGCCGCACCGCCACCGCGATCGGCGACTGGTCGGTGGACCTGATCAGGACCCACGAGCGCGAGAAGGGCTCGGGAAGGCCCGACTCGGCCTCCATCATCAGCATGCGCCCGTCCTCGGCCAGGACGAAGAGCACGCACACGTGCGCCTGCGTGCTGGTCGCCGCGCCGAGCATCAGCCTGTCGACGTGTGCATCACGCGCCAGACCACCGTCGTGGGCACACTCCTCGTCGCGGGCCCGCCCCTCGTCTTGAGCCCGCCCCTCGTCGCGGGCCTGCGCCTCGTCGTGAGCCTGCGCCCCGCCGTTGGCCCGCGCTTCTTCGTGGGCCGGGCCGCCGTCGCGGGCCCGGCCGCCATCGTGGGCCGGGGCGCCTTCGTGGGCCGGGCCGCCGTCGCCGTGCGCCGGGCCGGGAGGTGGTGGCGGCGCGTGAGGGATATCTCCCATGAAATCAGGCTATGCAAGCTCCTTGTACGGATATATGCACTCTCCGTAATGGATGAGCAAAGTGTTCCAAGGCTCTGTCAGGCGAGCGGCCCGAGGTACGTGCCACCCGAGACGTCGATGGTCTGACCCGTCACCCACCGACCCGCCGGACCGGCCAGGAAGCCGACCACGTCCGCGACGTCCTCGGGCTCGCCGAGCCGGCCGAGCGCGGTGATGGACTCCAGCGCGGCCACCACCTCGGGGATCGAGGTGTAGCCCGCGGTCATGTCGGTCCGTACGGCGCCGGGCGCGACCGTGTTCACCGTGATGCCGCGCCGTCCCAGCTCATTGGCGAGCGTCGGGGCCATCGCCTCCAGCGCCGCCTTGCTGATCGTGTAGCCGATCTGCATGGTGACGGCGAACCGGCTGGCCGTCGAGCCCATGTTGATGATGCGGCCGCCGTCGTTCAGCAGCGGCAGCGCGCGCTGGATCACGAAGAACGGGGTGGTGACGTTGATCGTCATCACCCGCTCGAACTCCGCCGGGGTCAGGTGCGCGATCGGGACGGTCGAGGCGATGCCGGCGTTGTTGACCAGAATGTCCAGGCCACGCCCGGCCAACCCGTCGGCCAGCCCCTCGAACAACCGCTCCACCGCCCCCTCGACGCCCCCGCCCTCTTGCGCGCCCTCCACCCCCTTGACGCCCTCCTGGGGCTTCGCGCCGAAGCGGGCGCGCACCGCGAACGCCTGGCCGCCGCCCTCCTCGATCAGGGCGACGGTCTCCTTGGCCGCCTCGTCGTCGCCGCCGTAGTGCACGGCCACCAGCGCGCCCTCGGCGGCCAGCCGCAGCGACACCGCCCGGCCGATGCCCCGAGAACCGCCCGTCACCAGCGCCGTCTTACCGGTCAGCATGCCCATTGTCCGCTCCCCACGTGTGTGGCCTCTGCTCCGCGGTCGCGGAGACAGGTCAACAGTGGCGGGGGCGGCTCACCGCGTCCTCACCGACGACTCACCGCCCGTCCGGACGGCTCACCAGCCGCCCTGACGTACCGGCGGACGGGCGCACGGGCGCACGGGCGCACGGGCGGATCACCGTGGCTAGCTGGCCGCGGGTGAGGAGTCGCCGCCCTGCCAGGGACGCAGGTGGGTGGCGAGGGGCAGGCGCATACGCAGCCGCAGCCTGCTGCCACCTTGCGGATGATCGATGCCGACCTCGTCGCACAGACGATGGATCAGCCACAGTCCGAGGCGCCGCGCCGCGGGCGATGGACGCGTGAGCCGTGCGTCGGCCAGATGCTCGGCCCGCAGGCGTCCGGCCGTGTCGCAGACATCGACCGTGAGGACGGCGGCGTCGGTGTAGGCCGTCACCGTGCCGCGACCGCCACCGTGCTCCAGGACGTTCGCGGCGGCCTCGTTGACGGCGAGCACCAGGTGGTCGAGCCGCGCGCCGGACAGCCCCGCGTGGCTGGCGTAGACGCGCACCAGATCGCGGGTGAGCGCGAGATTGTTGGTGATGGTGCACCGCAGGTGGAAGGGTGCGTGCATGGCTTGCCCCTACCGTGTACGGGGGTTACGGCGGCGTAAAGCGCTCGATCGAGGGCAGAGAGTAAGGCGACCGAGTAAACGAGCCGAGCCGGGCGCGCCACGGGCGTACCCGTCCAGTTCACCGGCGGCCGAGGCCGCGGTGACCTGGCCGATGCCTGGCGGAAAGGGTTGATCGCCCGACATCTGCTCCTCCCTCTGCCCGATGTGCCGACGCTGTATGGACGCGCGGCGCGCCGGGCCCTCTTGTTTTCGGCGATCTGTCAGGGGCGCCCGTACCTTCCCTTGATCGGGAACGTGGCGCGGCTCGGCTCTGCCCTGAGACGACCGCATAGGTGTGATTTTCAATGAACGACCAGACCGGCGACCCTGCCGATGTGCTGCCCATGGTGCACCCCTTCGGCCTGCGCGTACGCGGCGAGATCGACCACCATGGACGGCCCGCGCTGGCCCGAGCGCTGGCGTGGGCGTTACGCATCGGCGAGACCGACATCCATCTGGACCTGTCCGAGCTTACCTTCATCGACGCCGGCGGGCTGCGGCTGATCATCAGCACGGCCACCGACCTGCCGCCGCCGCGCAGGCTGGTGCTCCAGAACGCCTCGTCGACGGTGCGCGAGCTGATGGAACTGCTCGGCTGGCGACTGGGGCCCGAGGATCAGCTGTACCGGATGATCAACGCGTCACATCCCCACGGCCCGGACCCGGCCCCGTCCCCACCGTCCTGACCTGACGGCCCCGGCCCACTCCCGAGGCCCGCCCGGCCTGACCCACTCCCGGACCAGCCCAGTCTGCCCCACTCCCGGGCCCAGCCCGGCCTCGTCCGCACCCCCCCGGGCCCGGCTCCTGACCCGGTGCCTGCCTGACCCCCGTCCCGCTGCCGGCGCCGCGCTCCGGCCCTTCACCGGCACACACCCGGCCTGAGGCGCCCGCCGCGATCCCACCAGGGCCGTCACCGGGCTCCTGGCCGGGAGCCCTCACCGCGCCCCTGGCCCGGCTGACTCGTACCGAGCCTTGGGCCGGCTGACCCGTACTGAGCCTTGGGCCGGCTGACTCACGGTGGGTCCGGACCCGCGTATGTCGGTGCCGAGCGGCCGTTGCCGCCGGTCTCGCCGTCCCTCCGGGTCAGGACGGCCAGCCGCGCGGCTTGGCCCAGCTCGCGGCCTCGGCCGGGCCGTCCTCCGAAGGGAACAGGCGCGACAGACGGGTGATGTCCAGCAGGCGGGCCAGCGGCCCGTGCACCCCGACCAGCCGGACGGTGCCGCCGCGCCGCTCGGCCTGCCGCTGGCCGACGATGAGGGCCCAGAGGCCGCACGAGTCGCAGAAGGCCAGGTCGGTGACATCGATCACGACCTTCGGACGCTCCGCCTCCAGGAGTTCCGCGAGCGTACGAGCCAGGGGCATGCGGGTCAGGCGGTCGAGCTCGCCGTCGAGGTGCACCACGTGGCAGCCCGGCAGACGTTGGACGTTGATCGCTAACTCTGTCATGAGGGGATCCAGAGCTCAGCGCCGCCCCTGTCCGCATCCGGCACATCGGCGGCGACATCGGACGTCGCCCGCCCCTACCCCTCAGCGGCAGCCTTGCTCCTCCAGGCGCCCCGGGTAAGCACGATGTGGCCCAACCGCCACAACCCGACACCGCTCCCCGGCGACAGCCACTATTCAGCATGCCGCCCCACGTCGTACGCCTCCCGGCCCCTTCGCCGCGTCCTCACACAGCCGGCCGCGCCACGCGGCCCGATCGGGAGATGGAAGCGCTCGTCCCGGCTGTCCCCGACGTATAGTCAGTTGGGTGACTGACTCAACGAGGACACGGGCCCGGGGGGCCGACAAGCGGCGCAGGCTGATGGCCGCCGCCGCCCGCGTCCTGCACGAGCAGGGCGTCGAGCGGACGACCATCGCCGACATCGCCGAGGCCGCCGGCGTGCCCGTGGGGAACGTGTACTACTACTTCAAGACCAAGGACGAACTGATCCTGGCCGCGCTGTCCGAGCACGCCGGGCACCTGGCCGAGCTCACCGCCGAGCTCGACCGGCTCCCCGACCCGCGCGCCCGCCTCAAAGCCATGGTGGACGCCTGGGTGAGCCGTCGGGACATCGCCGCCCGGTACGGCTGTCCCACCGGCACGCTCGCCGCCGAGCTGGACAAACGGGAGGAGGGCGGCCTCGACGTCGAGGCGGGCCGGGTCGTACGGCTGCTCCTCGACTGGTCGGAGCGTCAGTTCCGCGACCTCGGCCAGCCGGACGCCGACGATCTCGCGCTCACCTTCGTCGGCGCGTACCAGGGGATGTCGCTGCTGGCCAACGCCTTGCGCGACCCCGAGATCATGACCCGCCAAGGCACCCGTCTGACCCGCTGGCTCGACTCCCTCCCCACCAACCCCCCTCACCCCACGAACTGACCTCACCTCTGGCATCCACGAAGACCACCGCCGTCCAGACCAACACCTGGACGGCCCGACTTCCACCCCAGCCCGCTCCGCGGGAAGCCGCACCGCGACGCCCTCGAGCCGCGACCCCATCCAGGCCCGTCACTCCTTCCCTCCGGCCGCGCATAAGCCCCCGCCCGAGGCCCGCCCCCTCCCCCATCCGCCCGCACATGACCTTCCACCCCAAACCCGCCCCTCACGCTCCGAGCGCGCCCCCGGCTTCCCGCCCCGAGCCCGTGCACTCCCCTCTCCGGTCGCGCATGACCTCCCGCCCCCAACCCGCCTCTCAACCCTCCGATGGCGCATGGCTTGCCGCGCCACGCTCGCCCCATCCGATCGCGCATGGCTACCCGCTCCCCCATCCAGTCAGGTATGGCTCCCGCTCAAAGCCCACGCCCCTCACCACGGGAGGCCCCGTGCGGTGGCCGGGCAAAGAGGGGGGCTGGCGCGGCGTGTCGGGGCGGTCGGCGGGGCACGGGGCGCTGATCCTTGCTGAAGGCGGGGCAAAGAGGGTGGTCATGGACTTCGCGCGGATCGTGGAGGCGATCGGCCAGGCTGTCGATCTCGCAGGCGTGGCGATCATCGTGCTGGGCGCGCTGACGGCCACCGTGTCCTTCGTGCTGCGGCTGCGCGAGCGAGAGGCCCCGCACGACGTCTACCGCGCCTACCGCCAGGGCCTCGGACGGGCGATCCTGCTCGGGCTGGAATTCCTGGTCGCCGGGGACATCATCCGTACGGTGGCGGTGGCTCCGACGTTCGTGAGCGTCGGCGTGCTGGCGCTCATCGTGCTCGTACGGACCTTCCTCAGCTTCTCGCTGGAGGTCGAGCTGGAGAACCGCCTGCCCTGGCAGCCACGGCGCAGCACCGACACTCCCGGCTGACCCCACCCCACCCACCCGCACACCAGTTCCCACGAAGTCGGCCACCTCGAGAGAACGCCCGATTTCAAGCGAAACAGCCGTGCACTCCAAGGCGTCCGGCCGCCCGAGGAGACGAGGTCGCCTCGGACAGCCGGACCGCCGGGGTCATCTGAAGATGCAGGGCCGCCCGTTGCGGTCCACCCCGCTGGACTCCTTGAGGCTCACCGCCGAACCGCGCGGCACGGTCGCCCCCGCACCCGGGCTGCTGAACAACACGGTCCCGCGAACGTCGACGCAGTTGTTGTCGAAGGTGACCCCTCCGACCGTGAGGCCCGCCCCCGTGATGGCGTTCCGCGCGCTGCCGTCGTCGAAGCCCTGCACGTTCGGCACGGTGGTGAGGTTGCACTGCACCCGGAACAGCTCCCACGACCGCACCTGGGTCGCGTCGCTGTGCACCACGTCGGTGGTCCGGTTGCCGCCGCCCACGGCGGTCAGGAAGTGGCCGTCGACCGTCTGGATCGCGAAGCCGTCGCCGCCCTGGCGTACCAGCGCGAACTTCTCCCACGCCTGCAGGAGCGTGGCGTTGGAGTGGATGACGTCGGTCTGCAGGCCGCCGCCGTTCACGGCGGTGAGGTAGTTGCCGGTCAGCGTCCTGATGCCGACGTGCACGCCGTCGCCGGCGTCCACGAGGGTGAAGCGTTCCCACGAGCGGGCCACGGTCGCGTCGCTGTGGATCACATCGGTCGTACGGCCCCCGCCGCCCACCGCCGTCAGATAGTTCCCGGTGTTGACCGTCTGGAACGTACAGGTGGTCGGGGTGACGAACGGCAGCGCCGCCCACGCGGGCCCGCTCAGCCCCACCATCCCCGCGGCGGCCAGCGCCAGCCCCGCCACCGTGCCGAACGCGCGTCTCAGGTTCATGCGTCTCTCCCTGCTCCCGGGCTCCTCGTCGGAGCCCTCGCCCTGAGGGCGTTCCAGACCGTGCCGCCCCCGTTCCACCGGCATCGGGGACGGGGGCGGGGGCGGCGTGGGAGCGGGAGTGACGCCTACTTCCGGCAGACCCGGGCGTCCCGGATGTCGACCGGCAGGACGGGCTTGCCGTCCACGGGCGGCGTGGGTCCGTCGGGCTCCGGCTGGATGCCGCCGGCGGCGATACGGTCGAGCGCGGCGAGCCCGGCGGCGTCGACCGTGCCGAAGACCGTGTAGTTGGGCGCCAGGCCCGAGTCACCGTAGACCAGGAAGAACTGGCTGCCGTTGGTGTCGGGCCCGGCGTTGGCCATGGCCAGCACGCCCCGCGCGTACGTCTTGCGCACCCCGGTCGGGTCGCCGGGCCACGGCGGCAGGTCGGTGGGCAGTTCGTCCTTGTACCGGTAGCCGGGCCCGCCCTCGCCGGTGAAGCTGGGGTCGCCGCACTGCAGCACCTTCAGCCGGTCGTACGCGGTGAGCCGGTGGCAGGAGGTGACGTCGTAGAAACGATGACGGATCAGGTGAACGAAGCTCTGCACGGTGCACGGCGCCTTGGCCGGGTCGAGGGTGAGCCCGATATCGCCGTGGTTGGTCCTGAGCACCGCCGAGACCGGACGAGTGGGGGTGCGGCGCGGGTCCGGCGGCAGCGGCACCTTGCGCACGGCCGGGTCGTCGGGGGTCTCGGTGTACGCGCACGGCCCCTTGGTCGTCCGCGGCGGCCGGTCCAGGACCGTCGCGGAGGCCGGCATCGCGGCGGCCGCGACCAGCGCGCCCGTCGTGACTGCGGATAACGCGGCGCGGGCCGCGAGTCGTACCAACGCTCTGCCGGACATCGTGTCCTCCACTGCGTGATGATCGCCGGGCTTCCTGTGGTCTAGTCGATCTGACCCGCCCAGTCAAGACCGTGGCCGCACGAGGTCGGCGCCTCCCTTCTGCGACTTCCGCGGCAGCCGGAGTCCATTCCTGGCCGGCGCGTCAAGGGCGGTGCCGAGTCGGCGTGCCAGCTGCCCCTCACCACCTCGCCTTTCCTTCGGTGGATCTTGCGGTCGTCCGCTGCTCCACAGCTGACCTTGTCCCTGGCACGCGGGTTCGAACCGGACAAAAAGGGCCTCTCAATGCCCGTCGAAGGCGGCACGAAACGCGAGGATGGTTCGTGCAAGGGTGAGGGCCTCCGGCTCGATGCGGGAAGCGCCAGTAGGAACCGAGCCGAACGCTGTCCACAACCGTTAACTGCGGGCCCTCGCGTAGCGGTTTATGGCTTGGGACCCGGTCTCGCCCTTGGGTCGGGGCTCGATGCCCTGAAGAGGGCTTCTTCAGACAGGTGCTGACCCGTGACTACGCGACACAGCAGGGAGATCGACAGCGCCGGGGGCCGAGCCATGGCGACGCAACGGCAGAACTGCGTCTGCCGGCCCGACAGGCCGGTGGCCCCTCCGGCCACCGAGCCAGCCGTACGCACACCACCCGGCGGCCTTCCAATTCCAGCCGTAAAGCCTGATCATGCGACGATCCGACCCGTGAGCTCGTCGAACATCGACAGCCGGCCGGGCACAGCTACGCTACGGCCTACGGCCATCCCGTGATCCGTAATTGTCAGCACACCGCTCGACGATCTCGGTGGCCGCACGCGTCTCTGTCCTTGCCCACCGGAACACCGTTGCAGGAGGACGCCAAGTGCGTTGGCTCGACGTGCGCCGACACAGCTTGACCAAGAAGGGCGCGGCACGTGGCCGCGGGTCACACCTGTCGGCTGACGGCATCGCCCTCGCCCGCTTCATCGGCTCCGGAGTCGGCCCCTACGAGCGCGTCGTCACCAGTTCGTCTCCTCGGGCCGTCGAGACCGCTGTTGCGATGGGTTTCGCCGTTGACGACACCATGGAGATGCCGTCCGGTTATGTGCCGGGAGAGATCCCTCGGCACGCGCAATGGGGCTGGACCGAGCCCTACCGGCGGCTCGCGGAGATCATCCAGGAGGGCCGGGCCGCGGCGACCGTGGCCGAGAACCACCGAGCGATCTGGGCGGACACGGTCAGTGCCGTCGCGGAGGGCTGCTCTGCGCTCCTGGTCGGGCATGGAGGGCAATCGAGCTGGCGTTGGCGGCGTGCTTCCCGGATGCCACACACGATTCCTGGGGGATGCCGTTCGCGCACTGCGACGGTGCGCGCCTCGGCTTCGCCGACGGGCGGTTCGTGAGCGTCGAGTTCCACCGGGCGCCGCAGAGCCCCATCCGGCCGAGTTGACGATCGCCGGCTGCGGCTGGCGTACTGGCCGGCCACGCCTCGATCCTTCTCCCGATGCTCGGGCTTCTCCCAATCGGGAGGCGAAACGATCCGGCTGAAGCGTGGACGAGGACGTTCCCGTCCAGCCCGGATGGCTGCCTACCGGGGGTTCGCCGTGGTCAGCATTGGGTGTTCGGCGGTGGCAGGGTCAGGTCGGTGAAGTAGCGGTTCATCAGGTCGCGGGCGCAGGGGTTGAAGCCGTAGAGGGTGTGGCCGGGGCCGTCGTGGTGGATGGTGACGCTGCCCGGGACGGCGGCCAGGACACGTTCGACCGCGTCGGACTCGCCCCAGGCGCCTGCTCCCAGGACGGGGGGCACGCCCTTCGGGAGGGGGGCGGGCGGGTTGGTGACAGGGACGGGCCAGCCGATGCAGTTGAGGGTCGCCGAGGCCAGCGTGTTGGCGGTGCCGGTGAGAGGGGCGATCTTGCGGAGGCGGGCGTCGGTGGTGGCCAGCTCCTTGAGGGTCGTGTAGCGCGGCCAGTCGAGGCATTCGGTGACAGGCGTGGACTGGTCGGGGTAGCGGGCGCCACCGGCTGGGACGAAGTCGGAGGCGTCACCCTGGTCGGCCGCCTTGCGGATCGCGCGTGCCAGGGCGGGCCAGCCGGGGGCTCCCTGGCGGACCATGAAGAGGGCGAGGGACTGCAGGTCGCGAGCGTTGTAAGCCATGTTGGCCGTCGTGGTGGGGATGGGCTTGTGGCGGGCTCGTTCGGTAAGTTTGTGCCAGAGGCCGGGTATGTCTCGGCAGTCGTGGGTGGCGCACCAGGTGAAGAAGCGCCGCATGGCCTGCTCGTTGGACTTCGCCGTCTCCTCCAGTTCGCGCGGCCAGTCGGCGGGGCTGTGGTTCCAGGTGCCGTCGAGGACCATCGTGCGGATCTGGCCGGGGAAGAGGCGGGCGTAGTCCTGGCCGTAGAAGCCCGCGTAGGAGGCGCCGTAGTAGTTGAGCTTCGCGCCGCCCAGGGCCTTCCTGATCGCCTCCATGTCTCTGGCCTGGTCGGCCGAGCTCATGTTGGCGAACAGCTGGGGGTCTTGGTGGCGGCATGCCTCGGCGTAGCCGCGGTTGGTGTCGGACAGGCGGCCGAAGCCGGCGTCGTCACGCGGGGCATCCGGGATGGGGATGCGGGTCCAGACGCATGCGAGGCCGGTGCTCAGGCCGCCGAACTGCTCGCCGTAGCCGCGGCTGTCCCAGGTGACGATGTCCATACGCTCGCGCAGCCGGGCCCACCAGTCGGGGACGGTAGCGGTGGTCGCGATGCCGGGGCCTCCTGGGCCGCCGTAGGCGACCAGCACCGACCCTTCGGAGGCGCCGGTCGCTTTCAGCCTGCCCAGCTTCAGTGTGATCTTGCGGGCGTCGGGTTTGCGCCAGTCGACCGGGACCTGGAGGTCGGCGCACTCCATGCCGATCTTGTTGTTGGGGCAGGGCTGCCAGGTCAGTGAGGGTTCGGCGGTCATGGCGGACGGGGTGACCGCGGATGGACGGGCTGTGCTCTCGCTTCCGGGTCGGGTCTCGGCGGTTGGGGTGGCGGTGGCCGTGGCGGGTTGGCCGGTCATCGCCAGCAGGACAGCCAGGGTCGTGGCGAGGGGTTTCAGCATGCGGCCATGATTGCGGCGCGGGGGTGGGAGCGCGTCGGACCAGGGTCTGGTCTTGGAGCGGGGACGTCCTACCACGGGTTGTCAGACCGTGGTCTGGCCGGTGTCACGCACGACGTGGTCTGGCCGGTGTCACGCATGCTCCGTGGTCCAGCCTGCGTCACGCATGATCTGAAGCCCCTGTTACTGCTCGTGAAGGCTGCCTCGTCACCTGTCCGCCGAGGAATCTGTCCGGTCAGGACGCTTGGTGGGGGCGGCGGCACGGGGTCTGTCCTGTTTGAAGGGCTCCGGGTTGGTTGCTCGACAGAGGACGAGGGGCGTCGGCTTGTTACCGAATCGCCTGTTGGCCTGCGGGCTTGCCCGGGGGCAGGCCGGGCGGAGCGGCGGGTACGGCTGCGCTAGCCTGCCGGGATGCGGCGGATTCTGGTGGCGGGCATCAGCGGGGCGGGCAAGTCGACGCTCGCGCGCGCATTGAGCAGCCGGATTGCCGTGCCCTGTCACGAGATGGACGGCCTGTACTTCGCCGGGCCCGGTTGGGCCGTGGACGAGGCGTTCCCGGAGCGGGTCGCCGCGATCGCCGCGACCTCGGCCTGGATCTTCGACTCCTTCGGCTACCCGGAGGTGCGCGACCTGCTGTGGGAACGCGCCGACACCATTGTCTGGCTGGACTATCCGCGCCGGGTGGTCATGCCGCGGGTCCTGCGGCGTTCGCTGCGCAGGACGGTTCTGCGCGAACCCGTCTTCAACGGCAACCGGGAGACGGTCGCCGGATGGTTCCAGAGTGATCATCCGGCGTGGTGGGCCTGGTCGCAGCACGCGGCGCGACAGGCGGAGATCCGGCGGCGCACCCGTGATCCACGTTTCGGGCCCCTACGCGTGCTCCGCTTCACCAGCCCGTACTCGGCGGCGGTATGGCTGCGGTCGGTCGGGCCGGCCTGACGTCGGACGGGGTCTCCTCACCGGCGTCCGTCGTCAGTGGTCGAGCAGCTCACCGGGCGGCCCGGTCAGACCTCTGCCTTGTGGGCGCGGGACCGCGCCATCATCCGGCCAGGTGCAAGTGGTGGCGGTCGCCGGGGTGAGCGTGGGGTGGGTGGACCGGGATCGCAGGATTCTGGACGTTCGGGGTGTTCGGGCTGAAGACCGGCGGGGGTGGCGCGGGAGAGTCGGGGCATGGTTGAGATGTCGTCCGCGCAAGGCGGCTCGCAGGGGCGCTCCCCCACCGGCCGCGTGCTCATGGCCGTCGCACGTCGCTGGCCCACGTGGCTGGGCCTGGCTTTCATGGTCTTCAACGTCCTGGGGCTGGAGGACGGGCGGGACGCGGCCCTTGTGGTGTTCCTGGCCGCGCTCATCTACCTCGCCACGGCGGTGACCGGCAGGCCAGGGGTGGTCTGGCCGTTGTTCGGGGCGTCCGTGGTGACGGTGCTGCGGCTGCTCGGGCTGGAGCCGTGGCCGGGACTGGTCGGGGGTGCGGTGTGCGTCGCCGTCGTCGGCCTGGCGGGCGGGTTGTCGCGCAGGCCGACGCTCGACGCCGCGCAGGTTCCCGCGATGCTGGTCTTCGGGGCGGTGTCGGTGGCCGCGCTGTCCTTGTCGCCCGCGGTCGGGGGCTACCTGGTCGCCGCGGCCCTGGTCGGGCATGCCGCCCTGGACGTGGTCCTCTGGCGCAGGAACAAGGTGGTGGCCCGGTCGATGGCCGAGTTCTGCGCCGCACTCGACCTGCCCCTCGGGGTGGCGATCGTGGTGCTGACGGTCTCGGCCTAGCTCGCCGGGACGCACTGCAGCTCCGGCTGTCTGCGTCGCTGCTCAGCAGAGGGTAGACCTCAGGCTTGCGGGGTCGTGACGTTCCAGCGCCAGTTCGCCTCCCTTGCCAGGACGGGCATCAGGCGGACTGCCATGTCATCCACTGGTCACGTCCTGGCCGGACGACGTCGGGGCCCGTAGGGGAGAACCCAGCACAACCAGTGGGATTACCTTCATCCGGGGCCGAGAAGTCCGACCTCGTGACCCGCGACAGCCACCTCGCACCGGGGCGGCGGCACGAGAAGAGGAACTCGACCATGCCCAAATATCTGATTCAGTCCACGTACACCACAGACGGCCTCCGCGGGGTGCTGCGAGACGGTGGCACCGGACGCCGGCAAGCGGTGGATCGCCTGGTGGAAAGCCTTGGCGGGCGGGTCGAGCAGATGTACTTCGCGTTCGGCGAGACGGACACGTTCGTGATCGTCGACTTGCCGAGCAACGCGGCGTCGGCCGCGTTGGGGATGGCAGTGTCGGCGTCCGGGGCGGTGCGGACGACGACGGTCGCCCTGCTGACGGCGGAGGAGGTCGACGAAGCCACGCGGATGGAGGTGGCTTATCGGGCTCCTGGCGCGTGACAGCCAGGCGCAGGTGAGCTCGGCGGCTTGTACGGGATCGTCGGGAAGTTCAGGCGATCCCCTGCCACCTCGGATGGGGCGGCTGATCCCGACACTGCGGGCGATGCAGGCCCACGCCTCGGCTCGCAGGGTGGCGAAGTCAGCCGCGCTCCGCTCCTTCGGGTACGGCGGCACGGAGGTCCCGCCCCCCTCAGGCGGCTACGGGCCTCCTCGAACGACGCGGCGGTGCGGAGCGGTCCGCGGTCCTCACCCGCGTGGTGCGCGGCGAGCGCCGACTTGACGGCTTCCCGGGAAGGTCAGGCGCGCTTGGCCTCCAACGCTGAGACGCGGTCGGCGATCTTCCTCAGCTTCGCCTCGAACTCAGCCTGCGGGTCATCGACGACAGAGGCGAGCGCCACCATTGCCGTCACGATCACGTCGCACAACTCGTCAGCGAGGTCTTGGCGGGTGTGGGAGGCGGGCTTGCGGGGGTTCTGGCCGAGCTCCCCGATGCGGGCCTCGATCGCCTCACCGAACTCCTCGCCGATCTTCATGACGCGCAGCGTGAGTTCATGAGGGTCCCGGCCGTTGTTGCGGTCCAGCCATGCCACCAGCTCGCCGATCGTGGACCATACGTCGGTCGAGGTGGGATCAGGCATCGGGCTCCTCCTCCATGCCGGCGTCTGGCGAGTGCGCGTACAGGCGGTCGACGCCAGGCGTCCGCCTCACGGACGGGGCAGCGTTCGATGAACTCAGGGTGTTGCGCCCACAGCACCCGACGCAATGATCGGTGGCGTGATTCGCGCCCTTTCACAGTCGTGAGTGTGAGAGGAGCGTAAGCGATCCCTTGGTCCTCCGGCGGGGATGAGGACACACCGACCCACCAGGTGCCGTCTTCGCTTGGGCTGTGCCCGCCCGGACCCTGCCCTCTGACATCACCGCCATGATCGGGAGAGACTTGTTCATCGGCGCCGGTCGGCATCGGCTTCATGATTGCAGCGGTTGCGCTGGCGGTCAGCTCGAACACTCGCGTACGAACCCATGCCTCCGGACCTGAGACGCCGGAACACCCAGAGCGTGAGCAGGACGAGTAGGTCGTTGACAGCCGCAACGTGGACGGCGGCTTCGTGACGAACGGCGAGTTCGTCGTACCGGGTGGCGATGCCGCGATGGCGTTCGTGCCGGTTGATGCCGCACTCGACGGCTGAGCGGGCGCGGTGATCGGCCGCGTCGAAGGACAGGGGACGGCCACCGGCCGCTGCGCCGCTGCCGGGCGATGCGGGCGGCCGGGCCCGAGCCGGGGCACCTTGATGGCTGCCATGACCCTGCTGAAACAGGCGGCCCGCTGGCGGCGGCGGAACAGGCTGTGGACGGCCTGCCAGGAGCCGTGACACCGGGAGACCCTTCTGCGTGTCCGGCTACGACACGCCGTCGACCACAGACTTCGACACAGGTCCCGGCCGGAGGACGCCGGTGCTGGGGATGGGGGTGGTCGAGGTCGTGACGCCGGTGCTCGGCGTGGTGGCGGTCAGGTGTCAGACGCCGGGGGCGTGGTGGCGGTCAGGGGTGAGACGCCGGAAGTCAGGGGTGGGACGCCGGGGCTCGGCGGCCGGTGGGCCCGAGGGTCGCCGCCCTCGGGCCCACCGGGTGACGTTCGCCGGCGTGGGGAGCGTGCTGCTAGACGTGGGCGAGCAGCACGGCGGGGTTCTCCACGCAGTCGGCGACGAAGCGGAGGAAGCCGCCCGCGGCGCCGCCGTCGCAGACGCGGTGGTCGAAGGTGAGGGACAGTTGGGTGATCTTGCGGGGCACCACCGCGCCGCCGTGCACCCAGGGGCGGTCGATGACGCGGCCCACCCCCAGCAGCGCCGCCTCCGGGTGGTTGATGATGGGGGTGGAGCCGTCCACGCCGAAGACGCCGTAGTTGTTGAGGGTGAACGTGCCTCCCGTCAGCGCGGACGGGGGCAGGCTGCCGGAGCGGGCCAGTGCGGTCAGGCGGGTCAGTTCGGCGGCCAGGCCGGCGGTGGTCATGAGGTGCGCGTCGCGGACCACCGGCACGACGAGGCCGCGTTCGGTCTGGGCGGCGAAGCCCAGGCTGATGTGGCCGTGGCGGACGATCTCGGCCCGCTCGGTGTCGACCGAGGAGTTCAGCTCGGGGAAGCGGAGCAGGCCGGCCACGCAGGCGCGGGCCAGGAGGGCCAGCAGGCCGATGCCCAGGTCCGGGCTGGTTCGCCGGAGGGTGTCGCGGATGGCGAGCAGGTCGGTGGCGTCCACGTCCACCCAGGTGGTGGCGTCGGGGATCTCGGTGCGGCTGCGGGTCAGCTTGTCGGCCACCGTACGGCGCAGGCCCCGCAGGGGGATGCGCTCCGCCACCGGAGACACCGGGGACACCTGGGACGCCGGGGCCGCTGTCTTGTCGGCGGACGGGGCGTCAGGGGTCGGGCCGGGGTCGGTCCCGGGGTTGGCGATGGCGTGTTCGACGTCGCGGCGGAGGATGACGCCGTGCGGTCCGGTGGGGAGGACGGCGGCGAGGTCCACGCCGTGCTCGCGCGCCATCCGGCGGACCAGCGGCGAGATCACGCGCGGCGCGCGCTCCGGCCCGCCCGGGGACGGAGCAGCAGACTCAGGCCCGGACGCGTGCCCGGGTGCGGACGAGTGCCCCGGTGCGAGCGCGGACCCCGATGCCGGGGCCGGGGCGGGGGCCGGGGCCGGGGTGGAGGGGGCGGGCTTGGTGGGACGGCGGCGGCGGCTCTTGTGCGGGGTGCCGGTGGTGCCGTAGCCGATCAGGACGTTGCCCGAGCCCGCGCGTTCCTCCTCCCGGTACCGCGTCGCCGCCGGGTCCTCCTCGCCCCCGACCTCGATGAGCGGCTCCCCCACCGCCACGACCGCGCCCGCCTCGGCGTGCAGCCGCAGCACGGTCCCCGCGTACGGCACGGGCACCTCCACCGCCGCCTTCGCGGTCTCCACCTCCAGCACGATCTGGTCGATCTCCACCGTGTCCCCCACGGCCACCTTCCACTCGACGATCTCGGCCTCGGTCAGGCCCTCGCCGAGGTCCGGCAGCCGGAACACCTGCCGCGCGGCGGTCGCCGTCATGACGCCTCCCGGGTGAGGTGCAGCAGGTCGGGCTGGTCGTCGAACTGGAGCCGGTCCACGGCGTCGAGGACGCGGTCGACGTCCGGGAGGTGGGAGTGTTCGAGGATGGGCGGCGGGTACGGGATGTCGAACCCGGTGACGCGCAGCACCGGCGCGGCCAGCGAGTGGAAGCACCGCTCCTGCACGCGGGCGGCGATCTCCGCCCCCACCCCGGCGAATCCCTGGGCCTCCTGGATCACCACGCAGCGCCCGGTCCTGCGCACCGAGGCCACCAGGGTCTCGTCGTCGAACGGGACGATCGTTCGCAGGTCGACCACCTCCAGCGAGAGCCCGTCCTGGGCCGCGGCCTCGGCGGCCTGGAGCGCCACCTGCACGCTGGGCCCGTAGGCGACGAGCGTCGCGTCGCGGCCCTCGCGGCGGACGGCCGCCCGGCCGAACCCGGCGGCGCGGCGGTCCGCGGTGGACGTCTCCTCCTTGGACCAGTACAGCCGCTTGGGCTCCATGAAGATCACCGGGTCGGGGTCGGCGATGGCGTCGCGCAGCAGCCAGTAGGCGTCGTCGGCCGTCGCGGGCGTCACGACCTTGAGCCCCGGCGTGTGGGCGTAGTACGCCTCGCTGGAGTCGCAGTGGTGCTCGACGCCGCCGATGCCGCCCGCGTACGGGATCCGGATCACGAGCGGCAGCGACAGCCGCCCGCGGGTGCGGTTGCGCAGTTTGGCCACGTGCGAGGCGATCTGCTCGAACGCCGGGTAGGCGAAGGCGTCGAACTGCATCTCGATCACCGGGCGGAAGCCGCCCATGGCCAGGCCCACGGCCAGGCCCACGATCCCCGCCTCGGCCAGCGGCGTGTCGAAGCAGCGCTCCTCGCCGAACTCCTTGGTGAGCCCGTCGGTGACGCGGAAGACGCCGCCGAGCGGGCCGACGTCCTCGCCGAAGACGAGGACGCGCTCGTCCTCACGCAGGGCGTCCCGCAGGGCGGCGTTCAACGCCTGGGCCATGGTCATCGTGGTCGTCGCGGTCATGTCAGTCCTCCCGCGCGGTCAGCTCGGACGCCAGCAGGGCCCGCTGCTCGTGCAGCTGGGGCGTCGGCTCGGCGAAGACGTGGTCGAACAGGTCGAAGGGGTCGGCCTCGGGGTCGGCGTTCATCGCCTCGCGCAGGCGCGCGGCGTACTCCTCGGCGGCCTTGTGCGCGGCGGCGACGTCCTCGGCGCCGAGCAGGCCGCGTCCGCGCAGGTAGGTCTCCAGCCGGGCCAGCGGGTCGGCCGACTCCCACTGCTCGACCTCCTGGCTCTCGCGGTAGCGGGTGGGGTCGTCGGCGTTGGTGTGGGGGTCCATGCGGTAGGTGTGCGCCTCGACGAGGAACGGGCCGCCGCCGGTCCTGGCGTGCGTCACGGCGGCGGTCAGGACCGACAGCACGGCGACGAGGTCGTTGCCGTCCACCTGCTCGGAGGGGATGCCGTAGCCGATGCCCTTGTAGGCCAGCGCCGGGGCCGCGCTCTGCTTGGCCAGCGGCACCGAGATGGCGTACTTGTTGTTCTGGACGAGGAACACGACGGGGGCGCGCAGCACCGCGGCGTAGTTGAGCGCCTCGTGGAAGTCGCCCTCGCTGGTGCCGCCGTCGCCGATGAAGGCCATGACGACGCCGTCCTCGCCCTTGCGGCGCATGGCCTCGGCCATGCCGACGGCGTGGATCGTCTGGGTGGCCAGGGGCGTGCACTGGGGGGCGACGCGCGTGGCGGCGGGGTCGTAACCGCAGTGCCAGCCGCCGCGCAGCAGCGTGAGCACCTCGACCGGGTCGAGGCCGCGGGAGACGAGCGCGACCGAGTCGCGGTAGGTGGGGAACAGCCAGTCGTCCTCGCGGAGCGCGAGGACTCCGGCGATCTGGCAGGCCTCCTGGCCGCGGCTGGAGGGGTAGACGGCCAGCCGGCCCTGCTTGGTCAGCGCGGTCGCCTGGCGGTCGAAGCGGCGGCCCAGGACCATCCGCCGGTACGCCTCCACCAGCTCCTCGCCGGCGGGCTCGGTGTACCCGGCGGGCGGCTCGACGGCGGTGCCGTCCTCGGCGACGAAGCGCACCGGCTCTGGTGAGGGCAGCAGGCCGTCGACCGTCTGGGGACTCCTCCTCACGGACATGGCGACGCTCACTTTCTCTGGACGTTTGTGAGGGAAAGCGTCCGCTTCCCGGGCCATCCGTTCAAGACATCAGGCATGATGAGCGACAAACGGCTTCATATGGGACTAATGGAGGGCCAATTGTCAGCCAACGAGGGCGTCGAGGGCGGCTGGCCGGGACGTTCGGCCGCAAACCTGGACGGAGTGGACCGGGCGATCATCGCCGAGTTGCTGCGCGACGGCCGGATGTCGATGCGCACCCTGGCCGAACGCGTGCACGTCTCGCGCGCCAACGTCTACGCCCGGCTCACCCGGCTGATGGACGACGGCGTGATCACCGGCTTCACCGCCGAGCTGGCGCCGCACCGGGCGGGCCTGGGCACCAGCGCGTACGTGTCGGTGACGATCGAGCAGAACTCCTGGCGCCAGGTCACGGCACGGCTGCGCGAGACGCCGTACGTGGAGCACTTCGCCATGGTCGGCGGCGACTACGACGTCCTGGTGCTGGTCAGGACGCCGGACAACGCCGCGCTGCGGCACGTCGTGCTGGAACGCATCCAGGACATCCCCGGGGTGCGGGCCACCCGGACCTGGCTGGTGTTCGAGGAGGCCCGCGGCCGGGGCGCGGAATGGGGGGCCCACGACAGCTGAGCCCCCGCCCCAGGTCCTCGTTCAGCGCCCGCCGAAGGTCGGCCTGCGCTTGGCGAGGAACGCCTCCACCGCGCCCGCGTGGTCGGCGGTCAGGCCCAGCCGGGCCTGTGCGCCGGCCTCGGCGGCGAGCACCGCCCCGAGGCCCTGCTCCCACCCCTGCGCGATGAGCCGCTTGGACTCGGCGTAGGCCGCGGTCGGCCCGGCCGCCAGCCGGGCGGCGAGCTCGCGTCCCGCCATGGCCACCTCGGCCCCCGGCACCACCCGTCCCGACACGCCCCACGCGACCGCCTGCGTGGCGCCGAACGGCTCGCCGAGCAGCACCAGCTCCTTGGCCCTTGACTCGCCGACCGCCCGCGTCAGCGTCACGGACAGGCCGGAGTCGCAGGTGAGCCCGATGCCCGTGAACGCCGTGGCGAGCTTGGCGTCCTCGGCCAGGACGCGCAGGTCGCAGGCGAGCGCGAGGGCCAGCCCGGCGCCGACGCAGGCGCCGTTGACGGCGGCGACGACCGGTTTGGGCATCGTGGCCAGGAGCCGGACGACCGGCGCGTAGTCCGCCTCGACGGTGTCGAAGGCGTGGCCGGGGTCGGCGCGCAGGGCCTCGGCGTGCTCGGCGAGGTCCTGGCCGACGCAGAACGCGCGGCCGGCGCCGGTCAGCAGCACGGCCCTGACCGAGTCGTCGGCGGCGGCTCCCTCCAGAGCCCGGCGCAGGGCCTGCTTGAGCGCGGCGTCCAGCGCGTTGCGCCGGTCGGGACGGTTGAGCGTCACGACGGCCACCGCGCCGTCGCGTTCGAGCAGGACCGGGGTGTCGTCCACGTCAGTCCTCCGGCCAGGTCTTGGCCACGAGGGTCAGCACGTCGTACGTGGCGACCGGGACGCCTTCCTGGTTGGTCACGGTGGCGTCCCAGCGCACCTCGCCGTAGTCGGCGCCGCTGCGCGGCGTGATCTGCTTGACGGTCAGCGCGACGGCGATGGCGTCGCCGGCCTTGACCGGGGTGAGGAAGCGCAGCCCGTCGACGCCGAAGTTGGCCAGCACCGGGCCGGGCGCCGGGTCCACGAACAGCCCGGCGGCCAGGGACACCACCAGGTAGCCGTGCGCGACGATGCCGCCGAACAGCGGGTTGCGGGCGGCGGCCGCGGGGTCGGTGTGGGCGTAGAAGGTGTCGCCGGTGAACTCGGCGAAGTGCTCGATGTCGGCGAGCGAGACCGTGCGCGGCGCGGAGGCGATCGTGTCGCCCACCCGCAGCTCGGCCAGCGACTTGCGGAAGGGGTGGACGCCGGACTCGGCGCGCGCCGAGCCGGTCGTCCAGCGGCCGGTGATCGCGGTGAGCTGGTCCGGCGAGCCCTGGACGGCGGTGCGCTGCATGTGGTGCAGGACGCCGCGCACCCCGCCCAGCTCCTCGCCGCCGCCGGCCCGCCCGGGGCCGCCGTGGACGAGCACCGGCAGCGGCGAGCCGTGCCCGGTGGACTCCTTGGCGTCGTCGCGGTCGAGGACCAGGACCCGGCCGTGCCAGGGCGCGAGACCGAGCACGACGGACCGCGCGACCTGCGGGTCGTGGGTGGCGACGGAGGCGACCAGGCTGCCCTTGCCGCGCGCGGCCAGGGCGACCGCCTCCTCGACGCCGTCGTAGGCGAGCACGGTGGCGACCGGCCCGAACGGCTCCACGTCGTGCGGCTCGGCGGCGCCGGGGCGGGCGCGCAGCAGCAGCGGGGTCATGTACGCGCCGCGCTCGGGGTCGCCCTCCAGCAGGGACGCGCCGCGCGGGTCGCCGTGGACGATCTCCGCGCCGGCCCGCAGCGCCTCGACCGCCTTTCGCACCTCGTCGCGCTGGCCCAGGCTGGCCAGCGGGCCCATGCGCACGTCGGGGTTGCGCGGGTCGCCGACGGTGATCGCCGACAGGCGCGCGGCCAGGGCCTCGGTCACCTGGTCCGCCAGGTTCGCCGGCACGAGCACGCGGCGGATGGCCGTGCACTTCTGGCCCGCCTTGACCGTCATCTCGGCGACGACGCCCTTGACGAACAGGTCGAACTCCGGATCGTCCGGGCGCACGTCGGGGCCGAGGATCGAGCAGTTGAGCGAGTCGGCCTCGACGCCGAGGACGACGCCGCCGTCGAGCACGTTCGGATGGCGGCGCAGGATGCCCGCGGTGTGGGCCGAGCCGGTGAAGGCGACGGAGTCCTGGACGGTCAGCTCGTCGAGCAGCCCGGTGGGGCTGCCGGCCAGGAGCTGGAGCGTCCCTTCCGGCAGGATGCCGGACTCGATGATCTGCCGGACGGCCAGCTCGGTGAGGTAGGCCGTCTGGGCGGCGGGCTTGACGATCGAGGGCAGCCCGGCGAGGAAGGCGGGGGCCAGCTTCTCCAGCATGCCCCAGACGGGGAAGTTGAAGGCGTTGATCTGCACGGCGACGCCCGGCCGCGAGGTGTAGACGTGCTGGCCGGCGAAGGTGCCGCCCTTGCTCAGGCGCTCCAGGCCGCCGTCGAGGAAGACGGTGTCGTTGGGCAGCTCGCGCACGCCTTTGCCGGCGTAGCTGAACAGGGTGCCGATGCCGCCGTCGACGTCGACCATGGTGTCGCGGGAGGTGGCGCCGGTGCGCGTGGACAGGGCGTACAGCGCGTCCTTGCGCTCGATCAGGTGCTTGGCCAGCGCCTTGAGCAGGGCGGCCCGCTCGTGGAAGGTCAGGGCCCGCAGCGCCGGGCCGCCGGTGTCCCTGGCGTGCCTGACCATGGCGGCGACGTCCAGCCCTCGGCTGGAGATCCGCGCGACCTCCTCGCCCGTCGCGGCGTCGAGCAAGGGTTCCCCGTCGTCCGACGCGCGGAACCATCGTCCGGCGGCGTAGCTCTCCAGCAGCGCGCTCACGCTGTCTCCTCTCTTGCGCGGAAGCCCCGACTCATGCAACCGTATTACTGACCGAGCGATAAGTAAATAAGACCGATGTCTCGGAGGGACGATGACCACCACGCCGGCGGAGCCGGACCTGGAGGAGCGGCTGCAGTCCGCCTTCGACGCGACCATCGCGGGTCACGACCGGATCGAGCCCCGCGACTGGATGCCGGAGGCGTACCGCAGGACGCTCGTCCGCCAGATCGCCCAGCACGCGCACTCCGAGATCATCGGCATGCAGCCGGAAGGCGAATGGATCGGGCGCGCCCCGTCGCTGCGCCGTAAGGCGATCCTGCTGGCCAAGGTGCAGGACGAAGCCGGGCACGGCCTCTATTTGTACTCCGCGTGCGAGACGTTGGGCGTCTCCCGCGCCGAGCTGACCGAACTCCTTCTGACCGGGAAGCAGAAATACTCCTCGATCTTCAACTATCCGACGCTGTCCTACGCCGACGTCGGCACCATCGGCTGGCTCGTGGACGGCGCCGCGATCTGCAACCAGGTGCCGCTGTGCCGCACCTCCTACGGTCCCTACGGCCGCGCCATGATCCGCATCTGCAAGGAGGAGTCCTTCCACCAGCGGCAGGGCTACGAGCTGCTGATGACGATGATGCGCGGCACCGAGGCCCAGCGGGAGATGGTCCAGGACTCGGTCAACCGGTTCTGGTGGCCCTCCCTCATGATGTTCGGCCCGCCCGACGACCGCTCCCCCAACAGCGAACGCTCGATGGCCTGGGGCATCAAGCGCAACTCCAACGACGAGCTGCGCCAGAAGTTCGTCGACATGACGGTCCCGCAGGCCCAGGCGCTCGGCATCACGCTGCCCGACCCCGACCTGCGCTGGAACGAGGAGCGCGGGCACCACGACTTCGGGCAGCCGGACTGGTCGGAGCTGGCCGCGGTCATCCGCGGCGACGGGCCGTGCAACGCCCAGCGGATGCGCCACCGCCGCGCCGCCCACGAGGACGGCGCCTGGGTGCGCGAGGCCGCGTCGGCGTTCGCGAGCCGTACGGCTGCCGGGGCGGGCGCCCGATGAGCGCCGACCGGCGGGAATGGCCGCTGTACGAGGTGTTCGTCCGGGTCAAGCGCGGGCTCAACCACGTGCACGTCGGGTCGCTGCACGCCCCTGACGACGCGATGGCCCTGCGGCACGCCCGCGACGTCTACACCCGCCGCAACGAGGGCGTGAGCATCTGGGTCGTGCGCTCCGACGCCATCACGGCCTCCAGCCCCGACGAGAAGGACCCGCTGTTCGCGCCGAGCGGCGACAAGGTCTACCGGCACCCGACGTTCTACGACATCCCGGGCGACGTCCCGCACATGTGAGAGGGGGTCCAGCGTGAGCGATGACCACGAGAGCATCTTCGACGGCCTGACCGGCGGGGACTCCGCGCAGTGGGCGTTCGGCACGGACTTCGAGGACCCGCTGGCGGGCGTGGACACCACCGTGCCCGAGGGGGTCGGCCACGCCGAGCTGGCCGCGTACTGCCTCATGCTCGGCGACGACGCGCTGGTCATGTCGCAGCGGCTCGCGGAGTGGTGCAGCCGCGCCCCCGACCTGGAGGAGGACATCGCGCTCGCCAACGTGGCCCTCGACCTGCTCGGGCAGGCGCGCCTGCTGCTGGCGCGGGCGGCCGCGGCCGACCCTGGTGTGGTGCCCGCGCTGCCCGAGGGCTCGCCGGTGCCGCCGGAGGACGCGCTGGCGTTCTTCCGCGACGCCGGGCAGTTCAGGAACGTGTGGCTGGCCGAGGTCGCGAACGGCGACTTCGCGCACGTCGTCGTGCGCCTGCTGCTGTTCTCGACGGCCCGGCTGGCGCTGCTGGAGCGGCTGTCGGCGAGCGCGGACACGGTGCTGGCCGCCGTCGGCGCCAAGGGCGTCAAGGAGGTCGCCTACCACCGGGACTGGGCGGGCCGCTGGTTCCTCACCCTGGCCCAGGGCACCGAGGAGTCGCGCCGCCGGCTCGACGCCGCGCTCGGCGAGCTGTGGCCGCTGCTGGCCGAGCTGGTCACCGCGCACCCCGTCGAGCGCGCGCTCGCCCGCTCGGGCGTCGCCGTCGAGGCCGCCGCGCTGCGCGCCGACGTGGAGGCCGTGCTCGGCCAGGTGTTCGCCGTGAGCGGCGTGCCCCGTCCGGCCGGCGACGGCGAGCCGGACGGCGACCGGGACGGCGACCGGGACGGCGGCCCGGACGGCGGCCAGGGCAGCGGCCGGGACGGCGGCCACACCCCGGCGCTGGCCGACCTGCTCGCCGACATGCAGTCGGTCGCCCGCGCCCACCCGGCAGGCCGCTGGTGAGCGCCGCCGAGCACGCCGGACCCGCGCCCGGGGACGCCCGCGGGCGCGCCGCCCGGGTGGCTGAGCTGGTGCGGGACCCGGAGATGCCGATGCTCACCCTCGCCGACCTCGGCGTGCTGCGCGGCGTCGAGCTGCGGCCGGGGCCGGACGGCGAGGTCGTGGTCGCCTCGATCACCCCGACGTACACCGGCTGCCCGGCCATGGCGACCATGCGCGACGACCTCGTCCACCGGCTGCGGGAGGCGGGTTTCCCGCGCGTCGAGGTGCGGGTCGTGCTCGACCCGCCGTGGTCGAGCGACTGGATCTCCGAGCGCGGCCGGGCCGCCCTGCGGGCCGCCGGGCTGTCGGCGCCCGGACCGGCCCGGCGGACGTCCGGGCCGGTGCCGCTGACGCTCGGCCCGGCCAGGCCCGCCCCGGCCTGCCCGCGCTGCGGCTCCCGGGCCACCCGGCTGACCTCCGAGTTCGGCGCCACCGCCTGCAAGGCCCTCTACGCCTGCGCCGACTGCCTGGAACCGTTCGAGCATGTCAAGGAGATATGAGATGACCACGCTCGCGCCCGCGCCGGCCCGGGCGCACGCCGCCTTCCACGAGCTGACCGTGGCGGCGGTCGACCACCTGTGCGAGGACGCCGCCGCGATCACCTTCGCCGTGCCCGGCGAGCTGCGCGAGGCGTACGCCTTCCGCGCGGGCCAGTCGCTCACCCTGCGCCGCTTCGTGGACGGGCGGGAGGAGCGGCGGTCGTACTCGATCTGCGCCCCGGCCGGGGACGCGCCGCGCATCGGCGTCCGGGAGATCCCGGACGGCCTCTTCTCCTCCTGGCTCGTCCGCGAGGTGCGGCCGGGGACGCGGATCGAGGTGCAGACCCCGACCGGCTCCTGGCAGGCCGACCCCGCCCCGGGCGAGCGGCACCTGTGCGTGGCCGCCGGGTCGGGCATCACCCCGATGATGTCGGTCGCCTCGACGGTGCTCACCCATCCCGGCGCGCGGGTGTCGCTCCTGTACGGCAACCGCAGCAGCCGCACCGTGATGTTCGCCGAGGAGCTCGGCGACCTGAAGAACCGGTACGGCCCCCGCTTCCAGCTCGTCCACGTGCTCTCCCGGGAGCCGCGCGACGTCGAGCTGTTCTCCGGACGGCTGGACGGCGACCGGCTGCGGCGGCTGTTCACCGAGCTGGTGCCGATCGAGACGTTCGACCACGTCTGGTTGTGCGGGCCGCTGCGCATGGTCGAGGACGCCCGCCGGGTGCTGGCCGAGCTCGGCGTCCCGGCCGCGAAGGTGCACGTCGAGCTCTTCTACGTCGACGCTCCCCCGCCGCGGCCGAGGCGGCCCGAGGGCGTGCCGGCGGGCGCGACGACCGTGCTGACGACGGTGCTCGACGGAAGGCGCACGACCGCCACCGTCTCGCGCGAGTCGACCCTGCTCGACGGCGCCCAGCAGACCCGCTCGGACCTGCCGTTCGCCTGCCGGGGCGGGGTCTGCGGCACGTGCCGGGCGGTGGTCCGCGAGGGCGCGGCGGACATGCGCCGCAACTACGCGCTCGAACCGGCCGAGGTGGACGCCGGTTTCGTGCTCACCTGCCAGACGTTCCCGGCCGGCGACCGTGTCACCGTGGACTACGACGCCTGATCCCTACGCAGAGGAGTTTTCCGTGACCGAAGCCCGCGCTCCCCAGGCGGCTCCCCAGTCGGAGCGCCCATGACCCTCATCGTCGAGGAGGGCGCCGACCGGGTGGTGTGGCGGCTCAACCGGCCGCAGGTGCGCAACGCGATCGACCGGGAGCTGGTCGCCGCGCTGCACGAGGCGTGCGCGGCCGTCGAGGAGGTGCCGCGCGTCGTGCTGCTCACCGGCGAGGGCACGACCTTCGCCGCCGGGGCGGACATCGCCCAGCTCCGCGACCGGGACCGGGGCGACGCGCTGCGGGGCATCAACTCCAGGATCTTCGACCGGATCCACCGGCTGCCGATGCCGACCGTGGCCCTCGTGGACGGTTACGCCCTGGGCGGCGGGGCCGAGCTGGCCTACGCCTGCGACTTCCGGATCGGCACGCCGCGCACCCGGATCGGCAACCCGGAGACCGACCTCGGCATCCTGGCCGCCGCGGGGGCCGCCTGGCGGCTGGCCGAGCTGGTCGGGGAGCCGCTGGCCAAGGAGATCCTGCTCGCGGGCCGGGTGCTGACGGCCGAGGAGGCGCGGGCGGTCCACCTGCTCAACGACGTCGTGGAGCCGGAGGACCTGCTCGCCGCCGGTCACCGGCTCGCCGACCGCATCGCGGCGCGGGCGCCGCTGGCCACCCGGCTGACCAAGGCCGTCTTCCACGCCCCGCGCGCCGCGCACCCGTTCGTGGACGACCTGGCCCAGGCGGTCCTGTTCGAGACCGAGGAGAAGCACGCGCGCATGACGGCGTTCCTCGACCGGCGCAAGGAGCGACGCTCATGACCTTCCCGTCGCCCCTGCCACGGATCGTCGGCGTCTTCGGCGGCGGGCGGATGGGATCGGGCATCGCGCACGCCTTCCTCGCCGCCGGCAGCCGGGTCGTCGTCGTGGAGAGCGACCCGCGGGCCGCCGCCCAGGCCCTGGAACGGGTGACCGGCAGCCTGGCCAAGGCCGCGGAGAAGGGCAGGCTGGGCAGCCCGCTCCAGGACGTCCTGGCCCGGCTGCGCACGACGGCCGACCCCGCCGAGCTGGCCCCGTGCGAGCTGGTCGTGGAGGCGGTGCCGGAGGACGCGGCGCTCAAGGCCCAGGTGTTCGCCCTGGTCGAGCGGCAGGCGCCGGGCGCGGTGCTGGCCACGAACACCAGCAGCCTGTCGATCGGCGGGCTCGCGGCCGGCCTGGCCGCGCCGGAGCGCTTCATCGGGCTGCACTTCTTCAACCCCGTCCCGGTCAGCGACCTCATCGAGGTCGTCGTCGGCCCGCGGACGGACCCCGAGCTGGTCGAGCGGGCCCAGGAGTGGACGCGGGCGCTCGGCAGGACGCCGGTCACGGTGGCCGACTCGCCGGGCTTCGCCAGCAGCCGGCTCGGCGTCTGCCTGGCCCTGGAGGCGATGCGCATGCTGGAGGAGGGCGTGGCGAGCGCGGCCGACATCGACACGGCCATGACCCTCGGCTACCGCCATCCGACGGGCCCGCTGCGCACCACCGACGTGGTGGGCCTGGACGTGCGGCTGGCGATCGCCGAGCACCTGGCCCGCGAGCTCGGCCCCCGGTTCGAGCCGCCGCGGATCCTGCGCGACCTGGTGGCCGCCGGGCATCTCGGCCGCAAGACGGGCCAGGGCTTCTACACCTGGTGAGCCCCGGGCGTGTGCCCGGCCAGGCCGTCGAAGGCGATCGCGGTGACGGCGTCGGCGACCATCGCCCGGTCGTAGGCGCCGTCCGGGCGGTACCACTCCACCAGCGAGTTGACCATGCCGAACAGCAGCCGGCTGACCAGCGCGGGCGGCACGTCGTCGCGCAGCGCGCCCTCGGCGACGGCGTCGGCGACCAGCACGGCCAGGCGGTCGTCGAGCCAGCGGCGGCGTTCCAGGGCGGCCAGCTCGACGGGGCTGTTGCCGCGCACCCGCAGCAGGAGCGTGACGCTCGGCTGGTGGGCGACCAGCACCTCGACGCTGCGCCGCACGACCTCGCGCAGGCGTTCGTAGGCCGTGCGGCCGGCGGCGTCGCGGGTGGCGGCGGTCACGGCGGCGGTGAGCTCGTCGAGGGCGTCGTCGAGGGCCTGGCCGAGCAGCTGTTCCTTGCTCGTGACGTGGTGGTAGATGGCCGGTTTGGTCAGGCCGAGCTCCTTGGCCAGGTCTCCCATGCTGGTGGCGTCGTAACCCCTGCGGTTGAACAGCTCCACCGCGGCGCGCAGGATCGCGGCCTGGTCGTAGCCGGGTCGGCCGCGCCCCCGGCGCGGGGCGGGCCCGGCGGGCTCGGTCGTCGTCACGAAAGCCAGCATCTCACGGCAGATCAGACCTCTCCCCCGAGGCGGTCACACCCCCGGGACGCCGCGACGCCCGCGGGGTACAGTCGTGATGATCTTCTCCTACCCTCCGAGGAGTGAGCCCCGTGACGTTGCCCGCCGACAGCCATGTGCACAGCGAATGGTCCTGGGACGCCCCGAAGGGCGACATGGAGCGTTCCTGCGCGCGGGCGGTGGAGCTCGGCCTGCCCGCCATCGCCTTCACCGAGCACGTCGACCACACCGTCTGGACGGTCGACCCCGGCGCCCTCGACGGCCACGACCACCTGCTCGCGCTGACGACGCCGGACGGGCACCTCACTCCCCCGGCCTTCGACGCCGCCGGCTACCTGGAGGCGGTCGAGCGGTGCCGCGAGCGTTTCCCGCGGCTGCGCATCCTGAGCGGCCTGGAGGTGGGCGAGCCGCACCGGCACGCCGGGGACGTCGCCCGCGTGCTCGCCGCCGGGCGCTTCGACCGGGTGCTCGGCTCCCTGCACAGCCTGCCCGCCGGCGACGGGTTCTGCGAGCCGCCCGGCCTGTACGCCCGCAGCGCCGCCGCCGAGGTCGTCCGGGACTACCTGGCCGAGATCCCCGAGCTGGTCGCGGGCAGCGACGTGTTCTCCGTGCTGGCCCACGTCGACTACCCGGTGCGCTACTGGCCGCGGGCGGCCGGGCCGTTCGACCCGGCCGACTTCGAGGAGGAGTTCCGGCACGCGCTGCGGGTGACCGCCGGGTCGGGCCGGGCGCTGGAGATCAACACGGTCCTGCCGCTGCACACGACGCTGCTCGGGTGGTGGCGGGAGGAGGGCGGGCAGGCCGTGACGTTCGGCAGCGACGCCCACGAGCCGTCCGTCGTCGCGCGCCGGTTCCGGGAGGCGGCGGAGCTGGCCCGGGCGCACGGCTTCCGGCCGGGCCGGGACCCGTACGACTTCTGGGGCCGTACGGGCTGACCCCCGACGTCCGGGCCCCCTACCGGTCCACCAGGCGGGTCCGGAGCAGGGCCAGGTCGTCCGGTGGCAGGCCGCCGGCCAGCAGGTACGCCTGCGCGCCGCCGTGCCGGTCGTCCAGGTGGGCCAGGGCGGCCAGCATGGTGTCCGCGGTGACCTCGGCGAACAGGCGCAGCGCCCTGGCCCGCCCCGAGTCGCCGTCCAGGGCGGCGAGGTGGTCGTCGAGGCGCAGGCAGACGGCCGTCATGGCGTAGTCGGCGGCGATCTCCTGCCGGGAGACGCCGGCCAGCGAGAGGGCCAGCGCGACCGCCAGCCCGGTTCTGTCCTTGCCGGAGTGGCAGTGCAGCAGGACGCCCCCGTCCGGCGCGTGGGCGACGGCCGACAGGACGGCGGCGAACCGGCCGGCGCCCCGGTCGAGGATCACCCGGTAGATGCCGGGCAGGGTGTCGTCCAGCGCCTCCAGGACGGTGTCCTCGTCCCGCAGGACGGGCAGGTGGCGGCGGCCCGGCACGTCGGGGCCGGGGTCGGCCTGGCACTCGGCGGCCAGCCGGAGGTCGGCGACGAGCCGGATCCCGTGGGCCCGCAGCGCCGGGACGGCCGTGCTCCTCGGACGGTCGCCCCGCACCAGCGCGCCCCACCGGATCCGCCCGCCGTCCTCGGTCGGCAACCCGCCGAGGTCGCGCACGTTCTCGCAGCCCGGCCAGCTCAGCACCCGTCCGCCCGACGGCGGCTCCAGGGGCGTCACGCGAGGTCCCGCAGGTTGCTGGTCCAGGCGTCGATGGTGGCCTGCCACTCCTTCGGATCCTCCGGCCGCCCCGGCACGCCGGGTCTGGTCTGCCAGGGCAGCGGCCCCGACTCCGGCCGGTACTCCACCCCGATCGCCGCCAGCCGCGGCAGATGACCCGCCAGCCGGGCGCGGAAGTCCTCCAGGTCGCGCCCGGACGGTCCCCAGACGGTCTCGGCGAAGGCCGCCAGCCGGGGGAAGACCATGTAGTCGACCCGCCGGTTGGAGTCGATCAGCTCGGTCCAGACCTGGCACTGCGCGCCGAGGACCCGGGCCGCCGCCGGGTCGTCGCGCAGCTGCGCGGGCACGGGCTCGAAGGCGTAGACGTCCTCCAGCGCGAGCACGGTCCCGAACGGCACCGGCTCGTCCTCGCCCGTCCCCTGGCGGTAGTCGAAGTACACCTGGGTGTTGGAGCAGTTGATGACGTCGTGCCCGCGCCGGGCGGCGGCCACCGCCCCGAGGTCGCCGCGCCAGGACGCCACCACCGCCCCGGGCGCCAGCCCGCCCTCCAGGATCTCGTCCCAGCCGACCAGGCGGCGTCCCCGGGCGGCCAGGAAGTCGTCGAACTGGTGGATGAACCAGCTCTGCAGCTCCTCCTCGTCGCGCAGGCCCAGCTCGCTGATCCGGCGCTGGGCCGACGGGCTCTCCCGCCACTGCTCCTTGCGGCACTCGTCGCCGCCCACGCACACGTACGGGCTGGGGAACAGCTCCAGCACCTCGTCGAGCACGTTCTTGAAGAAGGTGATCGTGGCGTCCTCGGCGTTGAGCACGTTCCGGCCGATGCCCCAGGTCGTGCGGACCTCCAGCGGCGTGCCGAGGTTGCCCAGCTCGGGGTAGGCGGCGATGGCGGCCTGGGTGTGGCCGGGCAGGTCGATCTCCGGCACGACGGCGATGTGCCGGGCGGCGGCGTAGGCGACGATCTCCCTGATGTCGTCCTGGGTGTAGTAGCCGCCGTGGGGGCGGCCGTCCATGGCGCCGTTCCAGCCGGTCTGGCTCTCCCGCCGCCACGCGCCGACCTCGGTCAGGCGGGGGTATCGCCTGATCTCGACGCGCCAGCCCTGGTCGTCGGTGAGGTGCAGGTGCAGGACGTTGAGCTTGTGCAGGGCCATCAGGTCGATGAACCGCAGCAGGTCGTGCTTGGTCATGAAATGCCGGGCGACGTCGAGGAGGCAGCCGCGCCAGCCGAAGCGCGGCTCGTCCTCGATGTGCGCGCCCGGCGCGACGAGGGGTTCGGCGGCCGGTGTCCGGCGGTAGGCCGCGGCGGGCAGGAGCTGGCGGAACGTCTGGGCGCCGTAGAAGGCCCCGGCGGGCCCGCCCGCGTCGATGGCGACGCCGTCCTCGCCCACGCTCAGGCGGTACGCCTCCGGCCCGAGGCCGTCGCCCAGCCCCAGGGTGATCGTCCCCGGGCCCGGCGTGCCGGGCAGCAGCTCACCTCCGGTGACCTGGCTGAGCTCGGTGCGCAGCCAGGCGGCCACCCCGGCGAGCGCCGGGTCGGCGGTGAGCGCCGTGCGCCCGTCGAGGACGAACCTCCCGCGCCTGGTCTCCTGGCCGACGGGCCTGGGAACGATCTTCAAGTGGATCTCCTCACTGACAGGTGATGGTGGCGTCGGCGAAGTCGGCGTGGTCGGAGGTGGCGTTGTCCCCGCCGTTGGTCGCGACCAGCCGGACGAACCGGGCGCCCGCGACGGACGCCGTGACCTTCCTGGCGGGCATGGCGCCGGTCAGCACGCCGGAGTGCGCGACCCGGCCGCCGTCGGCCCACACCTCGAAGTCGGCCGACCCGGCCTGGCCGACCTCGTCGTCGATGCCGGCCTGGAACTCGACCGTCGTGCACCGGCCGGCGGTGTGGAACTCGATGTCGGCGGGGGCGTGCGTGCCCAGGCCCTTGGCGTACCGGACGCCCTCGACGGTGATCGGGCGGCCGTCGCCGGCGGCCCGATCGCCGTTGCTGGTGTCCTTCTCGACCGGGCCGAAGTAGTTCGTGGCCCTGGTCCAGGCCAGGTCGCTCAGGTGGGTGCGGCCCGTGCCCGGCGCCTTGGCCACGATGACGACGGCGACGGCCTGCCGGCCGCCCTGGGTGAAGGCCACCTCGTAGGTGCCGGGCGTGGCGCCCGCGGGCGGGGTGACCGTCCAGGTCACGGTGAACGCCTCGGCGGCGCCGACCCGGGCGGTCCTGGCCGGCGTGCGGGCCTCGGCGCGCCAGCCGTCCGGCGCGGACGCCTTGACCTCGACGTCCCGCAGCGGGGCGGTGGCCCCGGTGTTCGTGACGCGGGTGACCAGCTCGCCGGGCACGCCGGGCTCCAGCACCGACGGGCGGTCCTCGCCGAGGAAGCGCGGCGGGTCGGCCTCGAACGTCACCAGCGGCGGCGCCTGCTCCCTGCTCTCCGCGACCCGGTAGAGCACCGCCGCGTGCGCCGGGACCTGCGCCGACAGCACGTCCTTCGTCGAGCTGACCGCGCCGGACCACAGCTCCTCGACGCGGTGGCGGGAGCCCGCGCCGAGCCGGGTGGAGATCACCGCCGCCCGGTCGCTCTCGTTGAACAGCGCGATCGCCCGGTCGCCGCCGTCCAGGGGCTTGGCCAGGACGTGGTACCAGCCGTCGGAGGAGACGAGCCGGCCGTGCGCGCCCAGCCGGTCCTGGTCCACCGCGATCACCTTGGGGTTGGCGACGACGGCCGCCGGCGCCTTGGCCGGGTCGGCCTGCAGGACGAGCGGCGCGGCCCCCATGGCCCACAGCGTGAACTGGGCGCGGTACTCGGTCTCGGTCATCCCGCCGCGCCCGGCCTGGATCAGGTCGGGGTCGGCCCAGCTGCCCGGCCCGGCGTACTCGGCTCTGAGCTGGTTGGTCTCCCAGATGTCGACCATGCTGGGGTAGCTGTCGGGGATGGGCCTGTTGTAGACGTTCGTCCGCCAGGTGGTGGCGCCGGCGTCCTTGCCCCACAACCAGGGCACGGTGCTGCCGTCCTCGTTGTTCATGGCGAACACCACGCCGTCGCCGAGGGCCTGGCGCATGCGCGGGTAGAGGGTCTGGGCGATCTGCTGCACGTTCTGGCCGGGGAAGTCGGCCGTGGGGACGTTGCACCAGTCGTACTTGACGTAGTCGGCGCCCCAGGCCCTGAGCTGGGCGGCGTCGGCGGCCTCCTGCTTGTAGGAGCCGGGGCCGCCGCCGGAGCACGCCTTGGTGCCGGCCGACACGCTCAGGCCGAGCTTGAGCCCCTTGGCGTGCAGGTCGTCGGCCAGCGCCTTGACGCCGCCCGGGAAGCGGGCCGGGTCGGGGGCAAGGGCGCCGCCGCTGCGCTGGGCGGCCAGCCAGCAGTCGTCGAGGACGACGTACCGGTAGCCGAGCGGCGCGAGCGGGGCGAGGGCGTCGGCGGCCTGGCGGACGGCCGCCTCGGAGACCGAGCAGCCCAGGGAGCGGCTGCTCCAGCCCATCGGGGGCGCCGCGGCGGTCGCCGCGGTCGCCGTTGAGCCGGGTAAGGGCGCGAAGGGCAGGGTGAGGAGGGCCGCCGCGGCGGCGGCCGTGATCGTGCGCATGGGGATCCCGTCAGGCTGGGTGGAGGCTCGGGTCGCCCGGCTCGACGACGAACGAGCCGGAGGTGTAGGCGGGCGCGTACGGCTCGGTCACCCGGGACAGCGAGCGGAAGTCGACCTTCATCTCCTGCTGGGTGAGCTTGGCGCGGACGTAGCCGCGGCGGCCGTTGAAGAACTTCACGTGCGGGTTCTCGTCGAGCAGGATCTGGGTGTTGGGGTACTCGTCGAAGCCGTTGCCGGCGCTGGTGACCGACGTGGTGACCAGCTCGACCGCGACGGACTTCGACTCGGGGTCCTGGAAGTCGCGCTTGACCTCCCCGGCCCAGTGGGAGTGCACGTCGCCGGTGAGGACGACCGCGTTGCGCCGGTAGTCGTCGATGGCGGCGGTCAGCCGGTTGCGGGAGGCGACGTAGCCGTCCCAGCCCTCGTTGGAGTAGCCCTTGCCCTCGCCGTTGGTCCAGTCCATCTCCATGAGGAAGACCTGCTGGCCGAGCAGGTCCCAGGTGGCCTGGGAGCCCTTGAGCTGCCCGTCGAGCCAGGACTCCTGCTCGCCGCCGAGCATCGTGCGGTTGGGGGCCAGCCGCTCGGCGCAGTCGGCGCCGACCGTGCCGCTCCTGCCGGTGCAGGCGTACAGGTCGCGGTACTGGCGGGTGTCGAGCATGTGCAGGTTGGCGACCGCGCCCCAGCGGATCGTGCGGTAGAGCCGCAGGGCGGGGCCGTCGGGGCGCTGGGCGCGGCGCAGCGGCATGTTCTCGTAGTACGCCTGGAAGGCCGCGGCCCGGCGGGCGAGGAAGGGCGGGTCGGGCTGCTCGGGCACGTCGCCGGCCCAGGCGTTCTCGATGTCGTGGTCGTCCCACACGACCACCCAGGGGGCGATCGCGTGGGCCAGCCGCGACTCGGGGTCGGCCTTGTGCTGGGCGTGCCGCAGCCGGTATCCGGCCAGGTCGAGGCATTCGCCACCGGCCTGGTCGCGGACGGGGTACTTGTAGTCGCCGTACTCGTAGATGTAGTCGCCGAGGAAGGCGATGAGGTCGGGGTGGTCCTCGGCCATCCGGCGGTAGGGGGTGAACCAGCCGGTCTGGTAGTCGGCGCAGGAGGTGAAGGACAGGTTCAGGGGGCGGGAGCGGGTGCCGGGGGCGGGGGCGGTCAGGGTGCGGCCGACCTCGCTGATCTCGCCCTCGGCGCGGAAGCGGTAGAAGTACTCCGCGCCCGGACGCAGGCCGTCCAGCTCGACGTGCACGCTGTGGGCCGACTCGCGGCGGGCCTGCTCGACGCCCTGGCGCACGACGTGGCGGAAGTTCTCGTCGGAGGCGAGCTGCCAGCGCACCGGCACGACGCGGTCCGGCATGCCGCCGAGCCCGTCGAGCGCGACCGGGTCCATGGCGAGCCGGGTCCAGAGGACGACGCCGTCCGGCGTGGGCTCGCCGGAGGCGACGCCGAGCTGGAACGGGTCGGACAGGGGGGCACGCCGGGCCGCCGCGCGCACGGGTGAGGCACCCAGTGCGGCGGCGAGGCCCAGGCTCGCGCCCCCGGCGAACAACGATCGCCGGGTGATCAATGGAGCTCCTACTTCACGGAGGCGTTGCCGGCGGCCACGGCCTGGTCGGCGGCCTGCTGGGGGGTGAGCTTGCCGAGGTACATCTCGTTGAGGATCTGGTTGAGCTTGTTCTCGAAGCCGGTGAAGCCGGTGGTGACCGGCAGCGGGAAGGTCTGGCCCTCCGACTCCTTCTGGAACGGCGAGACGTCGAGCTTCTTGGACTTCCAGTAGTCGACGTAGCCCTGCGACAGCCCGTTGAGCGCGGGGAAGACGTAGCCACCGTCGGCCATCATCTTCTGCGGCTCCTCGGTGCCGAGCCAGGTGGCCAGCTTCATCGCCTCGGCCGGGTGCGCGCTCTTGGCGGAGACGGCCTCGGACAGGCCGTTGAGGTTCACCGAACGGCCCTGCGGGCCCTCGGGCATGGGGGCGACGCCGATCTCGAAGTTGGCCTCCGGCGCGACGAACGGCAGCAGCGCGTTGTTCGCCGGGAACATGGCGACCTTCCCGGCCTTGAACATGTCGGTGACCTTGCCGGTGGGCGGGTTGGTCTGGGTGGCCGGCGGCGAGACGTGGTGCTTGTTGACCAGGTCCACGCCGAACTGCAGCCCCTGGACGGAGGCGGCGTCGTTGAAGGTGTAGTTGCCGAAGGGCTTGTCCAGCAGCTTGCCGCCGTTGGAGCTGACCCAGTTCATCCACTGCGTCTGGTAGTGGTTCCAGGAGGCGAAGCCGTACGTGGTGACCTTGGCGGGGTCGAAGCCGGGCTCGCCGGGGTGCTTGCCGGCCTCGTCCACGGTGAGCTTGCGGGCCGTGTCGAGCAGGGTGCCGGAGCCGTCGGCCGCCCAGGTGAGCTGGTCCGGCATGGACACGCCGGCCTTGTCGAACAGGTCCTTGTTGTAGAGCAGGCCGACGATCCCCCAGTCCTTCGGCACGCCGTACAGCTTGCCCTGGTAGGTGAACGAGCCGACCACGGTCGGGTGGTACTTGGAGCCGTCCACCTGGACGGGCGCCAGCACGCCCTTGGTGACGAACTCGGGGAACTGGGTGGGGCTCATCCAGAAGACGTCCGGCGCGGTCCCGGCGACGGCGTCGGCGGTGAGCTTGGTCCAGTACTGGTCGTAGGGCAGCAGTTCTATCTTGACGTCGATGCCCGGGTTGGCCTTCTCGAAGGCGGCCATCACCTTCTCGTAGCCGACCTTCTGCTGGTCGTCCCAGAGCCGGTAGGTGAGCGTGACCTTGCCGGAGTCTCCGGAGCCCGACCCACAGCCGGACAGGATGAGCGTGGCGGCGCAGAGCAGCGCCCCGGCCCAGCGAATCGGGGGGGATTGCAACATTCGCTGACCTCTTGTTCGTGTGCTACTTGAGGCCGGTGAGGACCACCGACCGGACGATGTGCCTTTGGAAGAAGACGAAGACGGCCACCATCGGCACGAGCGCGATCAGCCCGCCGGCCATCATCAGGTTGTAGTCGACGCCGATGCCGACCTTGAGGGTGGCGAGCGCCACCGTCATCACCCTGGTCTCGTCGCCGCTGGTGATGATCAGCGGCCAGATGAAGCTGTTCCACGAGGAGATCACGGTGATGATCGTCAGGGTGCCGAGCGCCGGGCGGCACAGCGGCAGCAGGATGCGCAGCAGGACGGTCATCGCCCCGGCCCCGTCGATCCGGGCGGCCTCCTCCAGCCCGGCGGGCAGGGACTTGAAGAACTGGCGCATCAGGAAGATGCCGTACGGGGTGCCCAGCACGTACGGGATGAGCAGGCCGTACCAGGTGTTGACCAGGCCGAGCTCGCGCATGATGAGGAACAGGGGGATCATCGTGACCGCGCCCGGCACCATCATGGTGGCGACGTACAGCCAGAACAGGGCCTCCCTGCCCCGGAAGCGCAGCCGCGCGAAGGCGTAGGCGGCGAAGGTGGTGAAGACGAGCTGCCCGAGGGTGAGCACGACCGTCATCAGCAGCGTGTTGAGCACGTACCGGGGGAAGTCGCCGCTCAGCAGCCGGGTCAGGTTGGCGGTGGTCGGCGGCAGGCCGGGCAGCCACGGCTCGGTGGAGCTGAGCTGCGACTGCGTCTTGAAGGCGGTCAGCACGACCAGCAGGTACGGGAAGACGGAGACGAACGCGCCGGCCGCGAGCACGACGTGGAGCAGGGTGCGCTTGATCATGGGGGGCCTCAGCTCAGGTCGTAGGTGGTGCGCTTGCCGAAGAACCTGACCTGCGCCAGCGTCACCAGCAGGATGACCCCGAACAGCAACATCGACAGGGTCGAGGCGTAGCCGAAGTCGAACTGCTTGAACGCCGTCTCGTAGATGCGGAAGTTGAGCACTTCGGTGCTCTGGCTGGGGCCGCCGTTGGTCATGACGTAGACGGTGTCGAACACCTGGAAGGCGCCGATCAGGTTGGTCACCATGACGAAGAACATCGTGGGGTTGAGCAGCGGCAGCGTGATGCGCCAGAACCGCTGGGCGGGGGTGGCGCCGTCGGTGGCGGCGGCGTCGTACAGCTCCTTGGGGATGCCCTGGAGGCCGGCCAGGAAGAACAGCATGGTGTAGCCGGTGTGCTGCCAGACGTTGACCAGCGCGATCGCCGGCAGCGCCCAGGCGGGGTCGGACAGCCAGTCGGGGCCGGTGATGCCGGCCAGGCCGAGCAGGCTGTTGAGCGCGCCGTCGCGCGGGTCGAAGATCCAGTTCCAGACCAGGCCGAGGACGATCGGGGTGGCCATCCACGGGATCAGGTACAACGAGCGGTACAGCCGCAGGCCCTTGACCTTGCGGTCCAGCAGCAGCGCCAGCACCAGGGCCAGCACGGTCTGCAGCGGGATGCACAGGACGACGTACAGGAGGGTGACGCCCAGCGCGTGCCAGGTCTCGCCGTCGGCGGCCAGCCGGCGGTAGTTGTCCAGCCCGGCGAAGGTGGGCTCCGACAGCAGCTCCCAGTTGAAGAAGCTGAGCACCAGGACGATGACGACCGGCAGCAGCAGGAAGGCCACCACCCCGAACAGGCTGGGCCCGACGAACAGGTAGGCGTGCCAGTCGCGGGCGCGCCTGCGCGGCCGCCGCGGGGCCTCCTTGGCGGCGGCCCGGACGGTCTCGGTGATCACGACGGGTCCGTGGCGGTGGGGACCAGCAGGCGGCGGGTGGTCTCCAGCCCCCAGTCGTCGAGGGAGGCGATCGGGTCGCTGGAGCCGCGCAGGCCGCCGGTGCCCTCGATGTGCGCCGCCCACTCCTGCCGGGCCTCCACCTCGGGCCGCGCGATGAGGCAGTCGGGGTCGTTGACCCACCAGCGGGCGTGCAGGAACTCGCGGGCCGCGCCGGTCAGCCGGGCGCCGAGCTGGGAGGGCTGGCTGATGTCGCCCGACCGGGGGTGCAGGGTGGGCGCGATGTCGGGGCTGACCCGCATGATGTCGACCAGCCCGATGCTGGGCAGCATGGGCGCGCCGCAGCCGTGCAGGGTGGCCTCGGGGCCCGCGCCGCGCCGCACGAGCTCCAGCCCGCGCCGGTAGGCCGCGATCGGGTCGAGGTCGTCGTGGCGGCGGCCGGCCAGGGCGCCGGCGTAGAGGTAGTCGAGCTTGAAGTGGGTGACGCCCATGGCGGCGAAGGTGGCGAACACGTGGACCAGGTGCTCGGCCGCGCCTGGGTGGGTGACGTCGAGGACGGCGAGGTCCTGGTTCCACATGCGGCCCGCGTACGCGCCGTCCACCAGCCAGTCGAGGTGCTCGTGGAACAGGCGGCTGTCGTGGCCGACGAGGAAGGGGGCGGTCCAGATGCCGGCGCGGCGGCCGGAGCCGGTGACGGCGTCCAGGGCGCGGGCGAGGGAGCCGAAGCCTGGCCTGGGGTCCAGCCAGTCGCCGATGCCGGCCTCGTAGCCGTCGTCGACGAGGAACATGTCGGCGGTCAGACCGTGCCGGTCGGCCAGCGCCAGGTTCTCCAGGACGTCGGCGTCGGTGACCTTGTCCCAGTAGCCGTACCAGGTGCACCACATGGGCGGGACGGCGGGGAACGTCCTGGGTTCGGCCATGCCGTCCGCCCAGGCGCGCAGGGCCCGGTCGAGGTCGCCCTCGATGCGGTGGTGGCGTACCGGGCCGTCGGCGGAGATCACCAGGCGGTCGCCCTCCCGGCGGGCCCGGACGGAGGGCACCTGGAGCGGGCCGGGCGCGCTCCACAGCTCGACCGCGCCGTCACCGGTCTCGACGGCCAGCAGCCCCTCGCCCTGGAAGACGCCGTCCGGGACGGGCGTCTCGGGCCGGTAGCAGAGGATCTGGATCGTCTCGTCGGCGGGTCTGGGCGGAAGGTCCCCGAGGCCGTAGGCGCCCGTGGGGCTCCACGACTGCCAACCGTGCTCGAACACCCGGGTCCGGGCCTGGTCGCACCTGATCTCGCCGACGTCAACGAATGACATCAGACCTCATCTCTCTCAACTTACGAAGGAGCGCTTCATTAGTAGCACCGTCGGTTTCGGAGGGTCAACGCCCAATTTGAAGGGGTTCGTGGATGGTGCGCCGTCGAGCTGGGCCCTGGCATAATCTCTGCTTACAGAGGAGACCTACGTTAAGGACGGCGATGGCGGATCTACGCGGCGGCGACCTGTCACGGCTGCGACAGCTCAACTCGCTGACCGCCATCCGGGCGTTGCGCCGGGCCGGCCCGCTCACCCTGTCGGCGCTGGCCGAGCGCACGGGGTTGTCGCGGCCGTCCATGAAGGAGGTCGCCGGCGAGCTGATGGACCTGGGCTGGGTGGAGGAGGTGCCGCCGAGCCCCGGCTCGATGGGCCGGCCGGCCCGCCGCTACCGCTTCCGCGCCGACAGCGGCTACCTGGTCGGCGTCGACGTGGGCGGCCACAACATCCGCGCCGCCCTGTCCGACCTCGACGGCGAGATCCTGGCCGAGACCCGCCAGCCGGTGTTGCCGGACGCGCCGCTGGAGGAGCGCCTGGCCGCGATCGAGCGGGCCGTCTCCGGCTGCCTGACCCTCGGCCGCGTGGCGGTGTCCGACCTGTGGACGATCGCCGTCGGCACCATCGGCATCATCGACATCGAGGGGCGGGTCATCTACTCGGCCGCCGTCCCGTCCTGGCGCGACCTCGACCTGGCCGGCCGGATGCGGGAGATGTTCCCCTGCCAGGTGCTGATCGAGAACGACAGCCGCCTGGCCGCCATGGCCGAGACCCGGCGCGGCGTCGCCCAGGGCGCCAAGGACGTGGTGTTCCTGCACGTCGGCAGGCGTATGGGGGCCGGGCTGATCATCGGCGGCCGGGTCCACCGGGGGTTCGGGGCGGCGGCCGGGGAGATCTCCATGCTGCCCGAGGCCCGCTGGTTCGACGCGCCCGAGCACCTCAACTCGTGCGCGGCCGTCCCCCCGGGCACGCCGCCGGAGGACGCGGCGGGCTACACGCTGGCCGCCGCCAGGAACGGCGACCCGGTCGCGCTGGAGGCCGTCGGGCGCTACCTCGACGACCTGGCCGTGGGCGCGGCCGCCATGGTGCTCGTCCTCGATCCGCAGGTCGTGGTGCTGGGCGGCGGGTTCTCCAGGTCGGCGGACGTGCTGCTCGGGCCGCTGCGCGAACGGCTGGAGCGGCGGTGCATGCGCATGCCGGAGGTGCGGGCGTCCACGCTGGGCGACGAGTGCGTGGTGGCGGGTGCGATCGACTACGCCGTCGACCACCTCGACGAGCAGCTCTTCACCCCAGAGAGCGGCCCGCTTCCCCTCACCCGCTGATTGCAGGATTCCTGCAATCGGTTGTTGCAGAAATAACGACGCCACCAGGCAGAACGCCCGCAGCGTTTGCAGTTTTACCTGGACGTATTGACCTTTCCTCAGCACGAAGCCACTGTTACTGCAACCGGTTGCCACGGCTCGCGCGGCACCCCCTTCCACTCCTCCACCGAATCGGAGCTGGACGTGCGTAAGAACCAACCCTTGGCGACGAGACCGGCGGTCGTGCTGACCACCGGCCTGCTCCCCGCCGGCGACAACGGCACGCTCAGCGACGGCGGCCGGGCAGGCAACGGCGACCGCAACGGCTACAGGCTGGGCGGCGAGGACATCAAGGTCGACCACGTCGTGCGGCGCAACATCGCCTACCGCAACGGCAAGCACGGCTTCACCTACAACCGCAACCTCGGCACGATGTCGATCACCGGGAACGTCGGCATCGACAGCACCGAGCGCAACTTCTCCTTCGACGGCGGCACCTCGGTGTTCCGCGACAACACCTCCTGCCGCTCCGGCAGCGGCGCCAACGACAAGATCGTCGGTGCCGCGGACGCCTCCAACCAGTTCTGGTCCGGCTCGAACGGCTCCCGCTGCTCGGCCTACTCCGGCGCCCTGAACTGGTCCTTCGCCGCGGACGGCCGCCTGGTGGTGACCTTCGGCGGCGTCCCGGTCGCTCCCGCGGGCTGACCGGCGCTCTCCCAGGTCCGGGACCCGTGCCAGGGTCTTGGGGCTTCGCCCGCCGGTGGGGTAAACGAGGCGGAAGTGGAAAAGGTGGCCTTGTGAGGGCCTCCCGTCGAGGCCGCTGCTTCCCGTACGAAGAAAGAGCAGACGCCATGCCGTCTTCCGCCCTGCACCGTTCCATCCAGGTCGCCGAGCCCGGCGGCGCCATGGCCCAGGCCCCGGCGCAGACCCGCGAACCGGGCCCCGGCCAGGTGCGGATCACCGTCGAGGCGTGCGGGGTGTGCCACTCCGACGCGCTGATCATCGGCGGCGCGCTCCCGGGCACCGCCTTCCCCGTCACCCCGGGGCACGAGATCGCCGGACGCGTCGACGCGATCGGCGACGGCGTCGCGGGCTGGTCCGTGGGCGACCGGGTGGCGGTCGGCTGGTACGGCGGGAGCTGCGGCCACTGCGACGCCTGCCGGGAGGGCGACGGCGTGCTCTGCCCCGACCTGCGGGTGCCGGGCGCCGCCTACCCGGGCGGGTTCGCCGACTCCGTCGTGGCGCCGGCCGTCGCCCTGGCCGCGATCCCCGACGAGCTGACCGCGGTGCAGGCGGCGCCCCTGGCCTGCGCGGGCGTGACCGTGTTCAACGCGTTGCGGCGCAGCTCGGCGCGGCCGGGCGACACCGTCGCGATCCTCGGGCTGGGTGGCCTCGGCCACCTGGGCGTGCAGTTCGCCGCGCAGATGGGCTTCGACACGGTCGCGATCGCGCGCGGGAGCGACAAGGAGCCGCTGGCCCGCGAGCTCGGCGCCGCCCACTACATCGACGGCGCCGCAGAAAAGGCCGCCGACGTGCTGCTGGCGCGGGGCGGGGCCAAGGTGGTGCTGGCGACGGTGACCAGCTCGGCGGCGATGTCCGGCACGATCGACGGGCTGGGCCGGCGCGGCGAGCTCATCACCGTCGGCATCGACACCGACCCGCTCGCCGTCACTCCCCTGCAGCTGGTCGGCGGCGCCCGCCGGGTCTATGGGCACGCCTCCGGCATCGCCGTGGACACCCAGGACACCATGAGGTTCGCCGCGCAGAGCGGCGTGCGGGCCTGGACGGAGGAGGTGCCGCTGGCGGAGGCCGCGACGGCGTACCAGCGGATGTTGTCGGGGCAGGCCCGCTTCCGCATGGTCCTGACCACCGGCAACTGAGCGGGGAGGCGGCCATGACCGAGTCCTACGACCCGCGCCGCACGGCGGTGCTGCTGGTCGATCCGTACAACGACTTCATCTCCGAGGGCGGCAAGGTGTGGCCGCGGCTCGGGCCGGTGGCGCAGGCGATCGGCCTGCTGGACAACCTGCGGGCGGTGATCGCCGCGGCGCGTGGGACCGGCGTGCGGGTGGTGTTCGTCCCGCACCGCCGCTGGGCGCCGGGCGACTACGAGAGCTGGGCTCATCCGAACCCGACGCAGCACGGCATCCAGGAGCGGCACACCTTCGCCCGCGGCTCGTGGGGCGGGGAGTTCCATCCCGACCTCCAGCCGCAGGAGGACGACGTCGTCGCCGCCGAGCACTGGGCGCAGAGCGGGTTCGCCAACACCGACCTGGACCTCCAGCTACGGCAGCGCGGTGTCACGCACGTGGTGGCCGTGGGCGTGCTGGCCAACACGTGCGTCGAGTCCACCGGGCGGTTCGCCATGGAGCTGGGGTACCACGTGACGCTGGTGCGGGACGCGACCGCCGCGTACCTGCCGGAGATGTTGCACGCCGCGCACGAGCTCAACGGCCCCACCTTCGCCCACGCCATCCTGACCACGGAGAAACTGGTCGCGGCCTTCTCACGGGGCTGACCCGGCCGGGTCAGGGGCTCGGGCGGGCGGTGCGGGTGGCCGTCCAGTAGGACCGGGTCATCTCGGCGGCCAGTCCGGCCACGACGAGCCCGATGATCCCGTGGTACCAGCGCCAGCCGACGCCGAGGCCGACGAACCCGTCCAGGATCATGATGCCCGCGCCCCCGCCGAGCGCCGCCAGCATCACCGCCAGCACGGCGAGCAGCGCGGCCCGCGGCAGCCGGCGGCCCGCGGCGGTGACGGTGGCCAGGGCGACACAGGCCCCCAGGACCCCGGAGGCCGCCGCGAACCCCTGCGCGAGTGACGGGTCCAGGAAGTAGCCCGCGGCCTCGGCCGCCGGCACGGGCGGCCCGCCCGGGAAACCGAGCCTGCCCTGGACGGCGAAGGCGGCCTTGCCCGCCGCGTACCCGAGCAGCAGCGCCGCCAGCCCGTATGCCGGCCAGCGCCGCGGGCGATGAGAGTCGACCATGCCCGCAACGCTAGGGACCGCCCGGCGCACGCCCCTCCCCACCGCGCGCGAACCTCCTCCCCCGTCAGAGGGATCCCCCCACCTTCTGCGTCGGTGAGGGGCCTGTCTCGCACCCGAGGGTGCCCCGCCATTCGATGGCCAGAATTCATGCCATTCTTCTTCCGGAAATTCGGGGCTATCGTTTCGCCATCTCATGGATTCAATGTCCGGACATATCCGTTTCCGGCGTTAATTCATTCCTATGGAGGTGGCTTCATGCCCGCAAGGCTGTGCAGAATCGCGGGCGCGCTCGCGCTCGCCGTGCCGCTCACTGTGGCGACACCGGCCGTGGCGAGCGCGGCGGACCCGCCCTCGGTGGTGATCGACTCCGCCGATCCCGCTCCCGGCCTGGTACGCCTGACCGGCCGCTTCACCGCCGCCTACGACGTGTCGGTCGTGGTGGACGGCGAGCGCGTGGACCGGGCCGAGGTCACCGACCCCGACGCCGACGACAGCGGAACCTGGTCCTACGACCTCGACACCAGCGCCCTGGACGGCGAGATCGAGGTCTACGCCAAGGCCACGGACGCCGACACCCGCTACGGCGCCTGGTCGCCGCCGCTGGCCCTGCGCGTGGACAACCCGCAGGCCAGGGCCCCGTGCGTGTCGATCGCCGAGCCCGCCGACGGGGCCCGGCTCACGCGTCCCACGCCGGTCCGGGTGGACGTGGCCGGCACGGACGTGCGCTCGGTCCGGGTCCGCGTCAACGGCGGCTCCTGGCAGCCCGCCGCCGGCGCGCGAGGGCGCTACGTCACGCTGCTGAACCCGGCCAGGCACGGCGACGTGATGGCGAGCCTGGAGGCGGAGGCGGTCGACGCGCGCGGCCACGTGTCCAGGTCGTCCACCACGTACGTGGCGCTCGGCGCGGCGAGCGGGCAGGCCCCGGTGCCGCACCGGCAGGACCGGGCGATGTGGATCTGGGAGAAGGCGTCCTACAACCTGGTGCTCAACCCGGGGTCGCGCCGCCTGCTGGAGACCGTCCTGCCCGCCGGATCGACGCTCTACCTGGGCGTGGACACCTACGCCGGGCGCGACATGATCGAGGACGCGCGTCCCGGGCTGCGTGACCTGGTGGCCTGGGCGCACGGCCGGGGCATGAAGGTGCACGCCACCGTCGCCGGCGGGACGCGGCCGCCGTACCTGGGGGCACTGTCCCGCTACCGCGAGCGGGCCGTCGGGGAGATGGAACGGGTCCTCGACTACAACCTGTCCTCGAAACCGGCGGAGCGGTTCGACGGGATCAACGTCGACATCGAGCCGTACAGCCTGCCCTGGTTCACCAGCGGCAAGCCCGGCGTGCAGATCCAGTGGCTGGACACGCTGCGCGCGATGATCGCCCGCCGGGACGCCTCCGGGCAGCCGCTGCTGTTCGGCCCGGCCGTGCCGCGCTGGCTGGACACCTCGGCCTGCTGCACCGGCATCACGTACGGCGGGACCACCCGCACCATGGCCGAGCACGTCCAGGACCCGACGAGTTCGTCGCCGCGCACCTGGACGACTGGCTGCGCTGAGAGGGGAACCGGGGCCGGGACGCGCGTCCAGGCCCCGGCTTCTTCGTTCGTCAGACGGTCCAGTGGGCCGTGGACAGGGCGCGGACGGCGTCCTCGTCCACCTCGACGCCGAGGCCGGGGCCGGTGGGCACCAGGGCCGTCCCGTCCGAGACCTCCACCGTCGGGCCGCCGACGTACGCCGAGCGCACGAACTGGCGGCCGTTGAGGTCGACCGGGGTGTCCACGCCGAACGCCGCGAACAGGTGCAGCGAGGCGGCGAACCCCAGGTCGGTGTCCGTCAGCCCCGAGCCCATGATGCGCAGCCCGGCGTCCTCGGCGAGCTGGCACAGCCGGCGCGACAACGTCAGCCCGCCCGACCGCTGCACCTTGGCGATGGCGATGTCGACGGCGTCGAGCTTGACGAACGTGGCCAGGTCGGTGGGGTGGCGCAGGCTCTCGTCGAGCGCGACCGGGAGCGGGCTGTGGTCGCGCAGGCGGCGCAGCCCGGTGACGTCGTTGGCGGGCAGCGGCTGCTCGAACGCCGTGACGTCCAGGTCGGCCAGCCGGCGGGCCATGCGCAGCGCGCCGTCCACCGTGTAGGCCTGGTTGGCGTCCACCCACAGCGGCGCGTCGGGCGCCGCCTCCCTGACGGCCGCGACGACGGAGACGTCCGTCGCCTCGTCGTGCAGGCCGACCTTGACCTTGAACGCGTGGTAGCCCTCCGCCCGCCCCTCCTCGACCGCCTGCCGCACCTCGCCGGGCGTCTGACCGGCCACGATCCAGCCGAGCGTGATCCGGTCGAGGCGGCGCTGGCCCCACAGCACGCCGACGGGCACCCCGAGGGCCCGGCCGAGCAGGTCGTGCAGGGCGATGTCGAGCGCGGACTTGGCGATGGGCGACCCGATCGTCAGCCCGCGGTTGATCACCTTCTCGTAGGCCGCGCAGGCGCCGTCCAGGTCCCAGGCGGGGCGGCCGAGGAGGGCGGGGGCCAGGTAGCCGGCGATCGTCGTCGAGATCGACTCCACGGTCTCGTACGTCCAGGCGGGCGTCGGCGTGGCCTCGCCCCAGCCGGTCACCCCGCCGGCAGTCACCTTGACGAGAACCCGCTCGGCAGGCTTCCCCTCGGTGGTGACGTTTCCGCCTGAAATGCTGAACGAACGGATGGACGGCAATTCCACGACGAATATCTCAATACGCTCGACGACCAGCGATTTCATCATTCTCCAATGAGCAGGAATTCATGCTTACCCGAGCATTTAAGCCTCCCGAATCTAGCACGCCGGAATTGATTTCAGAATCAATGGCAGGAATTTATGCGGCCCTTTCGCCGGGCCCTCTGGCCGCATCCGGACGTTGACCGGCGGCCCGCCCGGGCGCAGGCTTCGGTGGTCCCCACTTCTCCCGTTCACGACGAGGTGATCGTGATGGCCGGAACCCGTCCCGCCCTTCCGGACGCGACCAGCGACAGCTTCCTGGCCGAAGCGCTGAACGAGGCCAACGCCTACCGCGCCAAGCACCACGCGCCCCCCATGGAGATGGACGCCAAGCTCGTCGAGTACGCCAAGGAGCGCGCGTCCTCGCGCTCGGAGTACGCGAAGCTGTCGGCCGGTCACGACGGCCTGCGCGACACCACCGGCGAGAACATCTTCTGGGGCATGTCCTCCGGCTCCACGCCGAAGACCGCCGGCGACGCCGTGACCGCCTGGTACAACGAGATCGCCGACTACAACTGGGCGAACCCGCCGGGCGACCTGGCCAGGACCGGCCACTTCAGCCAGCTCGTCTGGAAGGACACCAGGAAGGTCGGCGCGGCCCGCGTCGCCGGCCAGGGCCCCGACGGGTTCGAGACCTACATCGTGTTCGTCTTCGAGAACCCGGGCAACTACGAGGGCGAGTACCCCCAGAACGTCCTGCCCGCCTGACGACGGGCCGGTCAGGGGGCGGCGAGGGCCCCCTGACCACCGGCCGCCGGCCGGCGCCGGACGGTCACGGGTCGGTGCCCTGGGAGGCGACGTGGTCCTCGTCGAAGATGTCCCCCGCCGAGATCACGATCCGCGGGTCGGGCACGCCGACGACCTCGTCGTCCTTGTCGTCGTAGTCGAAGAGGCTGAGCACGTGACGCATGGCCTCCAGCCGGGCGCGTTTCTTGTCGTTGCTCTTGATGACGGTCCAGGGCGCCGACTCGGTGTCGGTGTGCAGGAACATGTCCTCCTTGGCCTGGGTGTAGTCGTCCCATCTGCGAAGGGACGCCAGGTCCATCGGCGACAACTTCCACTGCCGCACCGGGTCCACCTGGCGGATGATGAACCGGGTGCGCTGCTCGGCCCGCGAGACCGAGAACCAGAGCTTGACCAGGTGCAGCCCCGAGTCCACCAGCAGGTCCTCCAGGCGGGGCACCTGCTCCATGAACTCCAGGTACTCGTGCACGTCGCAGAAGCCCATGACCCGCTCGACCCCCGCCCGGTTGTACCAGGAGCGGTCGAACAGCACGATCTCCCCGTTGGCCGGCAGATGGGCGATGTAGCGCTGGAAGTACCACTGGCCGCGCTCGCGCTCGCTCGGCTTCTCCAGCGCGACCACCGTGGCCCCGCGCGGGTTGAGGTGCTCCATGAAGCGCTTGATCGTGCCGCCCTTGCCGGCCGCGTCGCGCCCCTCGAACAGCATCACCAGCCGGCGGCCGCTGGCCTTGATCCAGTACTGCAGCTTGAGCAGCTCGATCTGCAGCAGCCGCTTGTCCCGCTCGTAGACCTCCCTGGACAGGCGTTCGTCGTAGGGGTAGTGCTGCCGCCAGGTGTCCACCGGCCGTCCGTCGGCGCGCATCAGCACCGGATCGTCGTCGTCGCCGTCGTCCACCCACAGCCCGGGAGTGGTGTCGAGCAGTTCGCTGTGCTCCGCGGCCGCCAGGGGGGCGAGGACCACGGGCTGCTCGTCGCCTGGACCGGTCATGCGGCCCGCGACCGGATGTTCGCGTTCATGGCGTCCTCTCTTCACCGGATGCGGCCAGCTAATCGTGCCGGCGGCCCCCGTTTCCGGGAATTCCGCCGGCGGCGGGCCGTTCAGCTCCTGGCTCCCAGCTGGCCGCGTACCTGGGCGAGCAGGTCGTGCGGCAGGGGGGCGTAGCCGTACAGGGCCAGGTAGGACTGGCCGGCGTCGCTGGCGGCGTAGCCGAGGAAGGCGCGCGCCAGCGGGTCCGCCCGGCCGGTGCAGATGATCTCGTACGTGACCTGCACGATCGGGTAGGCGCCGGGGACCGGCCGGCTGTGGTCGAAGGTCAGCACCAGCCCGCGCCCGCCGCTCTCGACCGTGGCGCCCTGCAGGGCCTTGCCGGCGCTCTCCGGCGACAGCTCGGCGAACTGCCCGGCGGCGTTGCGCACGTCCGCGGTGCTCAGGCGGGCGCTGCCGGCGAACCCGTACTCCACGTACCCGATGGAGTCCCTGGTGTGCTGAAGGACCTGGGTCATGCCGCTGGAGCTGGTGACGCCCTGGCCGGCGCCGGTCCACGTCCGGGACGGCGGGTGCGGCCAGCCGCCGGTCGCCCGCAGGAACTCGGTGAGGTTCTGGGTGGTGCCGGACTGGCCGGAGCGGTGGAAGACGTGGATGCGGGCGGCCGGCAGGCGGTTGCCGGGGTTGTCGGCGGCGATCTCGCGGGCGTTCCACCTGGTGAGGCGCCCGGTGAGGATGCCGGTCAGGGTCGCCGGGGAGAGCCGCAGGCCGGGCACGGAGGGCAGGTTGTAGGCCACCGCGACCGGGGCGACGACCATCGGCAGGTGCTCGGCCCGGCCGCCGCAGCGCCGGTCGGCCCGCGCCTGCTCCTCCTGGGTCATCGGCACGTCCGAGCCGGCGAACGCGCTGCGTCCGGCGATGAAGTCCTCGATGCCGCGGTCGGAGCCGTTGGCCTCGTAGACGACGCGCAGTTCGGGGTGGACGCGCTCGAACTCGCCGGTCCAGGCGTCCATGGCCCCCTTCTGCGCGGTCGAGCCCGAGCCGTGCAGCCACGCGGCGACCGGCTCGGGGGCGCCCCCGTCCTCGCTGCTCATGCTCAGGAACACGGCCCCGGCCACGGCGGCGGCCCCGGCGACCAGAACGAGCACGGTGACCAGGACCGACTTGGCCGTCCATGTCAGCCTTGCCATTGCACAAGGCTATGAACCTGACCCGTCCGGACGCGTCATCCCGCGGTCAAGCCCTCGGACACGAACGGTTACCTTGTCGCCAAGCCGCCCGGCGTCCCGTCGGCCGCGGCGGCCAGGAGCCGGGCCAGCTCGACCGGCCTGGTGAACATGGGCCAGTGCCCGGAGTCGAGGTCGACGAGGTCGAGGTGCTTGACCCGGGCCAGCTCCGCGTCGTCGCCGCCGTCGATCCACTCCCGTGCCTGCGCGGGGCTGAACTCGGGGCACACCACGACGGCCGGCACCCCGAACCGCCGCTCGTCCGTCAGCCGCACCACGCCCCTGGCCACCCCCTCGGGGACGGGGACCGCGGCGGCGGCGAACCTCCTTCTGGCCTCCTCGTCGAGGTCGGCCGAGTCCGGCCCCTCGAACGGCTCCCATCCCGGGAACGGCATGCCGCCGTCCACGACCTCGAAGAGGTCGGCGTAGGCGCCGTCGGCGGCGGGGAAACCGCCGATGAAGGCGACCTTGCCCACCTTGTCCGGCCGCGCGTCGGCGGCCAGCCAGGCCAGCGTGCAGGCCGCGGAATGGCCGGCCACCAGGGGCCTGCCGTCCGCCGCGGCCACGGCGGCGAGTACCGCCGCCACCTGGTCGGCGAGCGTGGCGGAGGAGTTCCCGTCCCCCTGGCCGGGGAGGGCGACCGGCACGGGACGGTGGCCGAGCGCCTCGATCGCGGGCGCCACCTCGTCCCAGGCGGACGCGTCGAGCCAGAGGCCGCCGATGAGCAGGATGTCCATGTCAGTCTTCTTTCTTCAGTGCGTTCAAATCGCGTTCCGCGTAGAGCCGGTGTTCCCATTCCTCGTTGAGGACGATGTGCAGGCACTCCTTGAGGGGGAAGCCGGTCAGCCGCGGCCAGCCGGGCTCGTCGCGGGTGACGTGTGAGGCGAGCAGCTCGGGGGTGAGCGAGGCGACCACCCGGCCGACCATCGCCCGGCGGGCGCGGCGGACCGCGAGCACCTCCGCCAGCGGTGGCCGGGCCGCGCGGTTCCACGGGACGCCGTCCCAGCCGGGCGCCTCGTCCCACGGCAGGTCGAGCGGGTGCCATGGCGAGAGGTCGCCCAGGATCATCCGGCCGACCCAGGCGGCCGAGGCGAAGTTGAGGTGCCGCAACGTCTGGACGAAGGACCATTCGCCGTCGACACCCCGGTGCAGCGCCGCCTCCGGGAACGTCGCGGCGCGGGCGAGGGTGCCCGCCCACAGCCGGTCCAGGATCGCCCACGCCTCGCCGAAGCCCTCGGGGTCGTCGGGGCGCATCCTGGCGCGCTCGGGCATCCGGCGGTTCAGCTCGGCCTCGACGAGGGGGACGATGTCCACGCCGTTCACCACGACGTTCCGCAGCTCGCCGCTGAGCTCGACGTCGACGAGCTCGGCGCCGCTCACCCGCACGCCGGACAGGTCGGCCGCGCGCACGCGGACGTCGAGCAGGCGTACCCGTGTGAACGTGGCCTGCCGCCCGCTCAAGCCTTCGACGTGCGGGTCTTCCCGGGAGTCGGTCATGACGCCACACGGTAGGACGTATTCCGGACGTTCTACTTCCGGTACCTGCCCTGACCGCTCTAATCTGCTCGGGTGCCGACCGAACTCAGCCCCACCGCGCGGGCCCTGCGCGCCATGGAGGTCCTCCGGCAGCGTCCCGGCGTGACGGCCGGCGAGCTGGCCGCGGCCCTGGGCGTGACCGAGCGCGCCGCCCGCCGGTACGTCGGGATCCTGCGGGAGGCGGGCATCCCCGTCGAGTCGGCCAGAGGCCCCTACGGCGGTTACCGGCTCGGCCGCGGCACCAGGCTGCCGCCGGTCGCCTTCACCGAACCCGAGGCGCTCGCCCTGGTCATGGCGGTGTTCGACGGCCGGCCCGCCGCCACCGACCCCGACGACCTGGTGGGCACCGCCCTGTCCAAGGTCATCCGGGCCCTGCCGGAAGGCGTCGGACGGCAGGCCGCCGCGCTGCGCGAGCACGCCTCCGCCGCGCCCGACCGGTACGCGGCCCGTCCCGGTGTCGCCGTGACGAGCGCGCTGGTGGCCGCGTCCGCGGCCCGGCGGCGCGTCCGCATCGCCTACCGGAGCGGGTCGGGCACGGAGTGGGAGGCCGAGGTCGACCCCTGGGCGGTCGTCGTCCGGTACGGGCGCTGGTACCTGCTGTGCCACTCCCACCGCGTCGGCGCGGTCCGCACCTACCGGGTCGACCGCGTCCGGGCCGTCCATGAGACCGTTCACGACTTCCGTCCGCCCGACGGCCTGGACCCGGTGGCGGCGCTGGAGGAGAACCTGGGCACCGGATGGGCGTACCCGACCCGTGTGGTCTTCGACGCGCCCCTGGCCGAGGTGGCGCCCTGGGTGCACCCGCCCATGGGGCGGCTCGAACCGCACGGCGAGGGCTGCGTGCTGGTCGGCAGCACGGGCAACCCGGCCATGTACGCCCAGGAGTGGCTGCCGGCCGTGCCGTTCGCCTTCCGCGTCGAGGGCGGGCCGGAACTGCGCGCGGCGGTCGCGAGCCTGGCCGCCCGCCTGGCCGCCGCGCTGCCCGGCTAGATCGCTGATGTGAATTTCGGTGATTGGCTGCGAGCGTGACGAAGGGCGTCCATGGTCGGTGTGTGAAGACTGACCTAGACGCCCTTCT
>NZ_JBEXYK010000039.1:0-96110 GCF_040630865.1 Nonomuraea sp. NPDC005730 | reverse complement strand
TCAGGCGACCAGGTCGAGGTCAAGACGGCGGCCCATGTCGATGTCGATCGTGCCGTAGAGGTTGGCGTTGGACCAGAACAGCGGTGAAGGCCTCGTTTGTCGGCGTCGGTCATCTTTTTCTGCCAGGCGGGGCCCTTGAGGACGGACTGAACCAGCAAGGAGACCTCCTGATGCTCCTTGTCGCTGCCGGGGACGGTGCCGGCGCTGCCGTAGAACAGATCGGTGTTGGCCGAATTCCAGTTCTCCACGACCTGCAGGCCCTCGTGGATCTCGCGGCGCAGCTCCGGGGCGGCGACGTACTCGGCGACGAACGCGCTCTTGACCGCCTTGCCGAGTTCCTCGATGGCCTTGTAGGTGGGGTGTTTGGGGCCGCCGCGAGTGAAGCGGCGCAGCACCTGCTCGGCCTCGGCCGTGCCAAGCCGCAGGGCGGTGGCGTATTTCACCATCTGGTCGTACTGCTGAGCGATGATCTCCCAGTCGATCGGCCTGTCGGCCACCATGCCGGTCAGGCAGGACGGAACCTGGTCATCGGCGTCGGCCTCGACCAGCTTCTGGTGGGCGATCCTCTTTATCCGCGGCAGCAGCTTGAAGCCCAGCAAGTAGGAGAACGCGAACCCGACCAGCGACTGGCCATGGCTATCTGTGTACTGGCGGTCGATGGTGGCGTCGGTGCAGTGCCGCAGCACGCCCTCCATCATCGCCAGGGCAAGCTACCGCCGCCGCCCTCCTCGACGAGGAGGGCGCCCTGCCGCCGTCACCTCGTCGGCTTATCAGCCTTCGCCTGCTGCGATCTTGGCTGCGTGTCGTCCACCCACCCGGGGAGGAGACGGCAGTGGCGTTCGTCCCTGACGCTGCGGATCTGGCCGGACAGCATCAGAAACATGGCCTTGGTCAGCCCGACCCCGAGCATTCGGCGACCCCGGCCGTGCTGTGCCGATGCAGCCCCAGCGCGACCTGCTGAGCGAAGGGGCCAGTCGTAGCGCCGTAGGTTGTCTCACTCCTCCGATCCCACCTGGGAGAGCATGGGCATGCCGCCCGGATTCTTCACCGGCAAGCCGTGCCTCGCCGTGATGGCAGGCGCTGCTGTCTTTGTCACGGTCGATCGGGCCTGAGGTTTATGGCGTACGTGTCGGAGGCCCCGGGCGGCTCCATGGACAATTGATAACATTACGGAGCGTGCTGACTACGTTCGGCGATAGAACGGTGGGTTGATGGGTGCCGGTCAGATTCTCCGATTCGGGCTGCTCGTCGCCGCCGCCGTCAGCCCCACCTGGTACCTCCATACCAACGCTGAACCAGGATCCAGGGCAAGAGGGTCGAACGGGGTTCTCTTCGACGACTTCTCCTACTCCGGCGCATTGGATCCGCTGCTCGCCAGGCGTGGCTGGACCGTCCGCTCCGGCCTGGGCGGGCCCGGCGTGCCAGGTGTGAGCTGGTCGCCGTCGGCCGTCAGCTTCCCCGACGGGCTCCTGACGCTCGACTCTGTCACGGATGGGACCGCCTCCGGTACCGTGCAGGCTGCCCTTTTCACCACGCGTCAACGGTTTCGCGAGGGCACGTACGCTTGCAGAATGCGCTTCAGCGACTCTCCTTTGAGCGGCCTTGACAGCGCGCACGTGGTCCAGACTTTCTTCACCATCACCCCGCTCCGGAAGGACAACGACCTCGACTACAGCGAACTGGACTTCGAGTACTTGCCGAACGGCGGATGGGGCGCGCCGGACACGAGACTGTACGCCACGAGTTGGGAGACCTACCAGGCCGAACCGTGGCATCCGGTAAGAACCCTCACCACAGAACGAGCCAGCTTCGCAGGTTGGCACGACTTGGTCATTCAGGTCTCCGATGGACGCATGAGGTACTACGTAGATGGCCGCCTCTTCGCCGATCACGGTGGCATCTACTATCCGGAGCAGCTCATGCGCATCCAGTTCAATCAGTGGTTCGCGGATCTGGAAGGCGGATCGAGCCGGCGAACCTACCGGCAGCAGGTGGACTGGATCTATCACAGCAAGGGCGAGACAGTCGCCCCCGCCGACGTACCCCACAGGGTTGCCGGCTTCCGTGCCGCGGGGATCGATTTCCGCGACACCCTTCCCTCTCCGTCCAAGTCGGCAGCTCCTGCACCGACAGGCCCGCGCTGGGCGCCCACACCTTAGCCGTGGGCCGCTGCGCGCCGGCGGGGTCGAAGCCCGCAGTCAGAAGGTACCGACATACATCACGACCCGGTCAGATGTTGACGGAAACGGGGCACTTCCTCTCCGGTGCGTTTGTTGACGGTCGCACGCCCGAATGAGGATGCTTGACACCGCGACCAGGCAACTTCTTCCTCGTGGCGACACGGGGTCCCCTCAAGCCAAGCTGGCGTGTGATGCCCGTCATCACTGGAGCGCTGTGGTGCCAGACACCGGTCGGTCACTGACCGTCGCAGTCGCCGACAGCATCCGGATCGGCAAGCTCGGCAGTCGAGGCTTCTCGGCGTTGAGACGATTCCAAGCCGTGCCATGCGGCGACGACAGGAGGCGATGATGCCGACCCCGTCCTATCCAGGTGTCTATCTGCAAGAGACACCCAGCGGAGTCCGGCCTCTCGAGGTTGCCGGCACCTCGACTGCGGCCTTCGTCGGGCTGGCCGAGATGGGCCCAGCGGAGGCTACCCGCGTCACCAGTTGGATGGAGTTCCAACGCCGCTACGGCACCTTCATCCCCGACGGATTTCTGGCACACAGCGTGCTCCAGTATTTCAACAACGGTGGCCGCCAGTGTTACATCGTGCGAGTCGTCCCCGACGACGCCGTCGCAGCCAGCGTCACCCTGCGCAACAGGGTTGCTCCCCCCTCCCACCCCAAAGCCGCAGCTCAGGACGAGTCCGCCGACCAGCAGGAGACGTCACCTGCACAGGAGGGCCTGTCCTCCGCCGGTAAGACGGGTGTGCGGTTCTGGGCCAAGAGCAAGGGCCTCTGGGGCAACTCGCTGCTCCTGCAGATCCAGGACGGCACCCTGGACCCGGGCAACGAATTCAAGCTGACCGTCCGCCGCCAGGTCGACCCCGCCCTGATTCTCGAGGATGCCGGCGACCTGGCGCCGTTGGAGACGTTCGACAACCTCAGCGTCGACTCCGAGGCCCCTAACTACGTGACCACTGTGCTGGACAGGGACTCGGCACTCATCCGCGCCGAAGTTCTGGCGGGGAGATCGGACGTGCAACGGGGGACACACCACGGCGGCGGCAAACCGACGCTCCCGCTGAAGGCGAACCGCAACTTCGAGATCGACATCGACAATGACGGTTTCCAACTGGTGCAGCTTCCCGAGGACGTCGCCGGCCTCGCCGACGTGGCCAGGGTGGCCGAGAAGCTCCAGCAGGCCGTGAGCTTCCTGCACCGCACCAGGCGAAAGAACAGTACGCCGGTCGAGGCCTTCACCGATTTCGAGTGCAAGGTCGGTCAGGACGGAGAACTCGTCCTCCTGTCGGGTACCACCTCGGCGACCTCGTCGGTACGTGTTCAGCCCGCCAAGGAGTCGTCGGCCACCGCCGCCCTCCAACTCGGCCCAGGTAACAAGGGCAGGTCCGAGAGCGGCATTTCGGTACGCAGGCCGGTCACTGTGGCCGCGGTACAGGTGGGGGACGCGGCGGAGGACGACACGGTTCTCGAGGCAACGCCGGGCACCAACGGTACGAAGCCCACCGAGCAGAGTTACATCACCGCGTTCGGTCAGCTCGACTCCGTCACGGATTTCAGCCTGCTCGCCGTGCCGGGCGAGGCCAGCACCACGATGGTCAGCGAAGGAATGGGCTACTGCGCCAACCGGCCGCTGCAGGACGTCTTCTTCCTGGGCGAGACCGGCCGGGAGACACTTGACGCGGAGCAGGCCGTTGCCTTCCGTAACAACCTGACCGTCGCCAATTCCTATGGAGCGCTGTATTTCCCCTGGGTCAAGGCACTGGATCCGACCGGAAAATCACGCGAGCCGATCCTGCTGCCGCCCAGCGGTTACATCGCGGGACTCTACGCCCGCGTCGACGCAGCGCGAGGGGTCTGGCGGGCCCCCGCCGGGACCGACGCCGGACTCAACGGGGTCGTCGGCTTGGGCGTCGAGATCAACGATGTCAAGCACGGCACCCTGAACCCCATCGGAGTGAACGTCATCCGCCGATTCCCCGCCACCGGCGTGGTCGCCTTCGGCGCGCGTACGGTCACCACGGACTCCTCCTGGCGCTACGTGCCGGTGCGGCGCACCGCGATCATGCTGCGGGTCAGCATCTACAACGGCATCCAATGGGCGGTGTTCGAGCCCAACGACGAGCCGTTGTGGTCGCAACTGCGGCTCAGCATCGGTTCCTTCATGACCACTCTCTTCCGGCAGGGCGCCTTTCAGGGCGCCACCCTCTCCGAGGGCTTCTTCGTCAAGTGTGACGGGGAGACGACCACCCAGGCGGACATCGACGCCGGCGTGGTCAACGTGCTGGTCGGTTTCGCGCCGCTGAAGCCGGCGGAATTCGTCATCGTGAAGATCAGCCAGAAGGCGGGAATGGCGTCGGGATAGGCCCCGGCTCCGGTAGAAGGTGGGCACATGGCCAGGTTTACCGTCAACTCCACGCGGTTCGATCCTTATCTTGGTTACAAATTCAAAATCAAGTGGGACGGCCAGTACGTGGCCGCGCTCAACAAATGCAGCGCGCTGAAACGCACGACAGAGGTCACCACGTGGCACGAGGCGGGCGACGCCAGCGGGCCGCGGCAGATCCCGGGCAAGTCCAAGTACGACGCGATCACCCTGGAGTCCGGGGTCACGCACGACACGGCCTTCGAGGACTGGGCGAACAAGGTCAACAACTTCCAGGGTGATCCGGCGATGTCGCTGGCGACGTTCCGCAAGGACATCACCATCGAGATCTACAACCACCAGGGGGCGAAGGTCCTCGCCTACAACGTGTTCCGCTGCTGGGTCTCGGAGTACCAGGCGCTGCCGCAACTGGACGCGAGCACAAGCGCCGTGATGATCTCCACCATCAAGCTGGAGAACGAAGGCTGGGTGCGGGACGCCGCCGTGGCCGAGCCCAAGGAGACCTGACGTGGACCTCCTTCCGGGAGGTTACTGGGACGCCGGCGGACGGTTGCACCGCGACTTCGAGTTGACGGCGCTGACCGGACATGAGGAAGAACTCCTGTCCGGGCCGGGACAGAGCGCCAGGCTGGTGACCGAGGTGCTCAGCCGTTGCGTACGGCGGCTGGGCGGCCTCGGCCCGGTGACCCCGGCGATCGCCCGGGAACTGCTGGTGGCCGACCGCCACTACCTGCTGCTCCAGCTGCGCCGGCGGACCTTCGGCGAACTGGTCAGAGCGGACCTCGTCTGCCCGTGGCCGGACTGCGGTCAGCGGGTGTCCCTCACGTTCTCCCTGGACCAGGTGCCGGTGGAGGAGGCTCGGGAGCAGTCCGCGACGTACACCATGTGGCTCGGCGATACGGAGGTGGCGTTCCGGCTGCCGAACGGCGGGGACCAGGAGGAGCTGGCGGAGCTGCTGGCACATGACGAGGCGGAGGCGACGACCCTGCTCCTCACTCGCTGCCTGCTGCGGCTGGGCACGGACGGCCCCCCGGACCGCGCGCGGGTGTCGGCGCTCCCCGCAGCGGACCGGGCCGCGATCGAGGCACGGATGGCCGAGCTGGCGCCCCGGGTGGAGCAGACCATGCAGGCCGAGTGCGCGGAGTGCCGGCGGACCTTTCTCGCGCCGTTCGACGTCCAGCGCTTCTTCCTCGGCGACCTGCGTATCGAGGGGGAGCAGCTCTATCACGAGGTGCACTATCTCGCCTACCACTACCACTGGAGCGAGCGGGAGATCATGGAGATGACGCGTGAGCGGAGGCGCACCTACATCGACGTGCTCTCCGAGACGATCGAGGTGCTGAACGGTGGCACCTGAGAGATACTTCCGGGACACGTTGGCCGGCGGGGCACGCCGTTTCCCGTATCGCGCCGCCGTCCGCCTGCTGCTCGGTCAGCCTGAGCACGCCGGGCTACGGGTCACCTTCGCACCCGCCGCTCCCGGCCTCGTCTTCAACTACCTGCGACCGCTACCAGGACGCCCTCTGGCCGCGGCTCCCCAGAGGTCCCCTCTCCCCGTGTCCTTCGGCATCGCGGGACGATCCACGCCATCCGTGCAAGCCCCCCTTCCCCGTCCTGTGCCATCTGACATGAGGGCGATCGAGCCTCGCCCCTCTGAGCTCGCGACCACCGGCGAGGCGCCGCTGCCGAAACTCGCCCATGAGCATGCCGGCAGCTCTGCGGAACGACCCATGCCCGCAGCCGTCCCGGCGATCTCCGCCGAACCTCATCCGGCCGTTCCTGCTTCGGAACTCCGGCCGTCCAGCACCCCCACCACGTGGGAAGGCCGGACAATCGGATCGCATGATCCTTCCCCCCTGGCGGAGCAGCCTGTGAACGATCCGGTGACGGTTTCGGCCCCCGGCCTCACGGACGCCTCGACTCGCGAAGCCCGGAACGAACCGGTTCTCGGTATCACGCTGGCTGGGCCGGTGAGCCATGCCGTGCTGGAGGACTCTGGAACTCGTGCAGGGACTCCACCGGAGCTGACCGCGGACGCCGCCGGCGATCGTACGGGATCGTCTGCCCCCTTGTCGGGACAGCGGGTGTCCGGCCCTGCCGGGTCGGTGCTGGAGTTCACCTCACCGCACGCGGCCACGCCCGGTGGGTCCGTCCTCGTGCAGGACGGGCGGAGGGAGGTGAGCCGTTCGGCTGAGCCGGGGTCAGCAGCCGGGCGGTTTTCCCATGGCCAGCCTGCCGGGCCTGCGGATGCAGTGCTGGAGCGTCCGGGCGCGGGTGTGGAGGTGCCGTCGGCGGTGGTCGCCGATGCAGCGGGCGATCGCCCGGGATCGTCTGCTCTTTCGTCGGGTCGGCAGGTGACTGCCTCCGATGGGGTGGTGGCGGAGGTTTCCTCATCGCACGCGGCCATCGCCGGTGGGCCTGTTCTGATGCGTGAGGGGTGGAGGGAAGAGGGCCGATCGGGTGAGCCGGTGTCACCGGCCGGGCCGGTGGGGGTGGCCGGTGTCGTGAGCGGGCGGGTTCCCCATGGCGAGCTGGGCGGGTCTACGAGTGCTGTCGTGCTGGAGCGTTCGGGACCAGGTGTGGGGGTGCCGTCGGCGGGGGGTGCCGGTGTAGGTGGGGATCGTCCGGGATCGTCTGCTCGCGTGTCTGGGCAGCAGGTGACTGCCTCCGATGGGGTGGTGCTGGAGGTTCCCTCATCGCACGCGGCCATCGCCGGTGGGCCTGTTCTGATGCGTGAGGGGTGGAGGGAAGAGGGCCGATCGGGTGAGCCGGTGTCATCGGCTGGGCCGGTGGAGGTGGCCGGTGTCGTGGGCGGGCGGGTTCCCCATGGCGAGCTGGGCAGGTCCGCTGGTGATGTCGTGCTGAAGCGTCCGGGCGCGGGTGTGGGGGTGCCGTCGGCGGTGGTCGCCGATGCAGCGGGCGATCGCCCGGGATCGTCTGCTCTTTCGTCGGGCCAGCAGGGGGCCGATGCCACTGAGGTGGTGCCGGAGGGCGCCTCACCACGTACGACCATCCTCGACCCGGCATCGGCTGAGCCTGCCGCAGCGGGGCGGACCGTCCTGGTGATCCCCGGCCGTCGCCTGCCGACGCGCTCTGACGAGACCACCGTCAGCCCGAAGCCGGCATCCGAGGAACGGACCGCGGTCACCGGCAGGGTCCTGCGGGAAGGCACCAGGGCGTCCGTCACAGCGACCACGGAGGCGCCGCCCGCCCCGCCGAACAGGTCTGAACCTGCCACCGCAGGGCGGGCCGCGTCGGCGGTCTCCCCGATCGAGCAGGCATACATGCCGGCCACCACCATGTCCGTCCCGACCCACATCTCACCTCCCGTGCCGCATGAGCGCGGGGACGCCAGACCGGTCGTCCCACCTCGTACCGTCCCTGGTCGGCGAGCCGAGCCTGCGTCCACAGGGGGCACGATCGCGTTCTGGGAGCGGAGGTACGTGGGCCGACTTCGCATGGGGATCCTCCGGTGAGCGACTCCACGGCCATCGGCATGGTCAGTGCCTCCCTCCGCAAGCTGCTGCTTGAGGAGTTCCGGCTCTGTCCGGCCCCCAAGGTCACCATCCTCGCCCCCGACGAGCAGGGCCCCGACCGGCGCCTGAACCTGTTCCTGTACAAGCTCGTCGAGAACCCGTTCCTCAAGAACCAGGACTGGACCGCGCACGAAGGCGGAATCGTACCGCCGCCGCTGTCCCTGAGCCTGTTCTACGTGTTGACCGCGTACGCCCCCAATGACGATCAGTTGGGCAACGTCACCGCGCAGCAGTTGCTCGGCGAAGCCATGCGCATCTTCTACGAGCACGCGACGGTTCCCACCCGCCATCTGGAATCCGGCCTGCACGCCGCGCGGGAGCGCCTGAACATCGTCAGTGACGACTCCGGCCTGGAGGAGCTGACCAACCTGTGGAGTGCCTTCTCCCAGCCGTTCCGCCTGTCCGTGCCGTACCGGGTCTCCACCGTGCAGATCGATCATTCGCCGGGCAACCCGCATCCTGTGCCCAAGCGGGTCCGCCGGATCGGGGTCCCCGAACCCAGGGTCTCGTTCAAGCCGCCTGTGGTCACGGAGATGACCGGGAGCGGCACGGAGTTGTCCTTCACGGGCACCCACCTGAGCGGGTGGCAGGTCAGCATCTGGTTCGGAGGGATCCCCTTGGTCGCGGGACGACCGTTGACCGGCGACACCTTCACGAGCCCGCTGCCGCCAGGTCTCGCTCCCGGCCTGTACGAGGTCCGTGTCGAGATCTCCGGTATGTTCCGCCGCACGTTCCTGTACGAGGCGGCACCATGACACGCCCGTACGCCGACAACTTCGAGCACCTGGTCGACGAACTCGACCACCTGGACCAGCTCATCCGGGTCCGGCTCGAGGCCGGGCGCCCGGGGCCGGACGACGCCGCCCCCCGGGAGATCGACGCACTGCTGGGCCGGCCGAAAGGTGAGGAAACGGATGGGGACGGGCCGCTGGACGGGCGGATCGTGGCCAGGGTGGAGCGCAGCCTCGCTGAAGGAGTGTGGCTGGCGCTGCCCACCCTGAGCAGCCTGTTCGGGCTGTCGGCCCTGGAGACGCGGGTCGTGGTGATCTGCCTGGCGCCCGAGCTGCGCCGCAAGTACGACCGCCTGTACGCCTTCCTGCAGGACGACATCACCCGCCGGCGGCCCAGCGTGGACCTGATCCTGCATCTGCTGTGCCCGTCCGAACACCGCGGGTGGGCCGCCCGAAGCTGCTTCTCAGAGAATGCGCCGCTGCTGCGGAGCGGCATCCTGCAAACGGTGGCCGACCCCGCAAGCCCGTCGGGATCCTCGGGGCTGGCCCAGTTCATGAAGGTCGACCCCAGGATCTGCCACTTCCTCATGGGCCTGAACGAGCTCGACGCCTCCCTGGTGGGAAGGCTGCGGCAGCACGACGAACAGGCCGCCGACCACGAGCTCGCGGACGGCGTCCTGCGCCTGATCGAGCACCATTGGTCGGGTGAGGGCCGCCCCATCGTCTTCTACCTGCATGGCCCGGCAGGCTCAGGCAAGCTCGACCTGGCCGCCCAGGTGTGCCGCCATCTGGAGATCCCGCTGCTCAGCGCGGACGCCGGCGCGCTGGACACCACCATGCTCCTGCGGACCTGCCTGCGCGAGGGGGTGCTGCATCAGGCGGCGATCCATCTCCCGGCCGCCGACACGCTGCCGCCCGCTCTCCTCGGTGCTCTCAAGGCGGCCGTGGCCGACTTCGGCCGGCTCACCTTCCTGACAGGCGAACATCCGTGGGACAGCGGTGACTTCCCCGGCGCGCTGTTCCACTCGATCGCCATGCCGGCACCCGACCCACGACGAGCCGTGGCCACCTGGCGGGAACACCTGGCCGGGCACAGCGAGGACGCGCAGGAGTGGGCGGAGCAACTGGTCTCCAGATTCCGGCTGCCGCCGGGACGGATCGGCGCCGCGCTCGCCCTGGCCGACAACCAGCGGCTCATGGAGCCGACCGCTCGGCCGCTGGCCCTCGCCGACGTGGCGGCCGCCTGCCGAAGGCACCTGGGAGGCAGGCTCGACGGTCTGGCTGTGCGGATCGACCCTGCCCGCGACTGGCGGGACCTGGTGCTGCCGGAGGATCGGGCGAACCAGCTGCGTGCCATCGGCGACCAGGTCAGGCACCACTTCCGGGTGCACGGCGACTGGGGATTCCGCCGGGGCGGCGGGCTGACCGTGCTGTTCAGCGGACCACCCGGTACCGGCAAGACGATGGCCGCCGAGGTCCTCGCCCATGACCTCGACCTGGACCTGTACAAGGTGGACCTGTCAGGAGTGGTCAGCAAATACGTCGGTGAGACCGAGAAGAACCTGGCACGTGTGTTCCAGGAAGCCTGGGCGGCCCACGCGATCCTCTTCTTCGACGAGGCGGACGCCCTGTTCGGCAAGCGTACGCAGGTGTCGGACGCCCATGACAGGTTCGCCAACATCGAGACCAGCTACCTGCTGCAGAAACTGGACGACCACGACGGCGTGGTCATCCTGGCCACCAACCTGCGACAGAACCTCGACGAGGCGTTCACCAGACGCCTGCGGTTCATCGTGGAATTCCCGTTTCCCGAGATCGACTCCAGGTCGCGCATCTGGCGAACGTTGTTTCCGCCGCATGCCCCCGTGGCGTCCGACGTCGATTTCGACGCGCTGGCCCGGCAGTTCCCGCTGAGCGGCGGAAACATCACGAACGTGGTGCTCAACGCGGCCTTTCTGGCCGCCGCCGACGGCGGCGCCATCGAACGGCGGCACATCCTCCTGGGCGCTCGCGGGGAGTTCGAGAAGATCGGAAAACTCTGGCCGGGGGACGAGCGGTGAGTGACGGATTTCCTGGCAAGCCGAAGATTCTGCGTGGCGCTCTCATGGAGTTCGGGCTGAGCCTTCCGCCGCTGTTCGTGGTGTTCCAGTTCAACCCGGAGCAGCTCACTCGTAACAGGTCGCTCGGCTACACCCTTCCGAAGGGAGCGACCGCGACCACCCAGCGGGGGTTCCACCGGCAGAACTCCGATCTCCTGGCCCTGCAGAAGGAGCAGGTCGTCACGGTGGAGGAGCAGACGATCGGCATCGACCTGCGGCTGGACGCCACGGACAGGCTCGACGAGCGCGACACCATCGCAGAGCAGTTCGGTATCGCGCCGCAGCTCGCGACGTTGGAGCTGATGGTGCAGCCGAAGGAGGAAAGCCTGCTCGCAGGCGCCGCCGAGTTGCTGCTCGGCAAGGCGGCACAGGGGTTCAGTTTCACCCGCTCGGCCAATCCGCCACTGCTCCTGTTCATCTTCGGCCGCAAGCGGATCCTGCCGGTGAACATCAACTCCATGAACATCACCGAGACCGAGTTCAGCACGGACCTGAACCCGATCAGAGCCACGGTGGCCATCAGCATGACCGTGATCGAGGGCAAGAACGTGCCTTACACGTACACGAAGGCCATGACGGAGGCGATGTCCGTGCTCAACCTGGCCAACATCACCGACCTCCAGCACGTCGTCATCCCGGGGTGAGTCTATGTTCAGCAACCTGTCGCGCTATCGGGCGGTACCCGAAGAGGTGGTCGCGGACGCGCGGGGAGAGGCAGCGGTCGCGGCAGGCCTGCGGTCGCTGCCCGAGGCCCCCGCCGTGCTCACTCACGTGATCAAGGCGGGTGATCGGCTCGACCAGCTCGCCTTCGCCTACTACGGTCAGCCGCTGCAGTACTGGCGCATCTGCGACGCCAATCCCGACTACCTCTCCCCGCTCACCCTGCTGGGCAGGGAACCGCTGGTCACCACCTTTTTCCCCGTCTCCGAGCCACGTACCGGCCCGCCCTGGGCGCGAACGTTGCGGCTGCTCGCGGACACCGTGGGCGTGGCGGACGTCGCCGTGATCGACGACCTCGGACCTCCGCGGAACACGGCCCTGCTCGTCAGGCACAACCGGCTCGACGTCGACGCGGAAGGGGTCGCCGACGTGATCTGTGCGGCCGGATTCACCGTCGGGATCCCCGCCGAACGGACCAGGCTTGGCGCGTCCATCTTCATCCCGGCGGCGGCCGAGCCGGCAGGCGGTGGCTCATGAGCCGTCGCCCGGCGTCACCCTGCGGGTGCCGATGAAGCACGACAGCCTCCGCGTCGAATTCGACGGCGCGGAGATCGAGGCCCTCTACCAGGACCTGATCAGCCTGGAGGTCGAGCTGGACGACCGGCTGGCGGCGATGTTCCGCCTGACGCTGGCGCTGCCGCCACGTCCTGACGGTACCTGGCCCCACCTGGACGACGACCGCCTCGCGCTGTGGCGCAAGGTCGTCATCACCGCCGGTCTCGAGGACGACGCACGGCGGCTGATCTCCGGCTACATCACGCATCTCCGCCCTTCCTTCGGGGCCGAGCTGAACGACTGCCGCCTGGAGGTGTGGGGGATGGACGCGAGCGTGCTCATGGACCGCGGCGACCGGCTCCGGGCCTGGCCCAACAAGCGCGACAGCGACATCGCCACCGAGGTGTTCGGCGAGTACGGGCTCACTCCACGGATCACCCGCACCGACGTGGTGCACGAGGAGGAGATCTCGACCATCGTCCAGCGGGAGAGCGACATCCGGCTGCTCCGTCGACTGGCGCAGCGCAACGGGTTCGACTGCTACGTGGACGGCGACGTGGGCCACTTCGGCCCGCCGGCGACCGACGCGCCTCCGCAGCCGGTGCTCGCCGCGCACTTCGGACCGGAGACCAACCTCAGCACCTTGAGACTGCAGGCTCAGGCGCTCGCTCCCACCGGGGTGAGCATGAACCAGGTCGACCGTTTCAGCGGCGACATCATCGAGGCCAAGGCCCAACCCGGCCACCTGCCGGCGCTGGGCGCCAGACGCGTCACCGACCGGCCGGGCGTGCTCCACGTCGGGCACGTGGTGACCACCGGCCTGCAGGAGATGACGGCACTGTGCCAGAGCCTGCAGGACGAGGCGGAATGGTTCGTCACGGGAGAGGGCGAGGTCATGGCCGGCTGCTACGGCAGCGTGCTCCTCCCGCGGGGAACTGTGACGATCAAGGGCATCGGTGAGGCCCACAGCGGGGTCTACTACGTCACGCATGTCACGCACAGCTTCACGGGTGACGGCTACGTGCAGGCCTTCAAGATCAGGCGCAACGGCCTGAAACTCACCGGCAAGGAACAGTTCACAACGGGCGGCCCGATGGCCGCCCTGATCGGGGGGACAAGATGACGGAAACCGAGATGAAGAACATCGTGGCGGGCCTGGTGGAACAGGCCGAGCGTCGCTTCTACGGCAAGTACCGGGCCATCGTGGTGGACAACGAGGACCCGGCAGGGCTCGGCCGCCTCAAGCTCAAGGTTCCCAGCGTCCTCGGCCCAGACGCAGTCACCGGCTGGGCGACCCCCTGCCTGCCCTACGGGGGAGCGGCCGACCAGGGCATCGTGTTCGTACCGGAGCGGGAAGCCCACGTGTGGGCGGAGTTCGAGGAAGGCGACCTGGAGTTCCCCATCTGGGTCGGCGTCTACTGGAACAAGGGCGACATCCCAGAACCGGCCACAGCGGGACCTCGCCCGACCCGGAAGATCATCAGCACGGTCAAAGGGCACACTCTCGAGTTCGAGGACGCCGACGGCAAGGAGTCGGTCATCCTGCGGGAGGGGGGCAAGGGCCACACGATCACGATGGACGACGACGGCATAAAGATCACCGACACGAAGGGCAACGCCGTCGAGCTGACCTCCAGCGCGATGAATCTCGTCGCGAAGACCCCCCTCACCATCAACGCCGAGGGACAGCCGGTGAAGATCATCTGTTCGGCCCTCGACGTGGCGCGGGGTTGAGTCGATGGGCAGGCCAGTCGTCGTCAAACACGACCCGGTGCGTGGCACCGACCAGCACAACGTGACGGGGCAGGCGACCAACCCGGCCCCGCCGCCGCCCACCGTCCCGTACATCGGTGTCGGTGCGTTCGACTACGTCGGTGCGATCACCGATCAAGTCAGCGACCTCGTCACCATCGCCGGCGTCCCCGTCGCCCTGGTCACCAGCCGCAGCACGCTGGACCCGGGGCAGACCGCGCCGGCGGGACGGCACGCGGGACCGCAGGGCGGCGCGTTCGTGCCGCCGGCACCCCCGCCCGTTCCGGCCACGCTCACCATCAGCGACGCCCCGCTGGGCACCGGGGTGCCCAACGCGGCCGCCGGCAGTGCCCTGCTGACCATCGGCGGTGTCAAGGTCCTGCTCGACGGAGACCTGATCGACACGTGCAGCGGGATCGGGGCCCCGGCGGGGTCGAAGGTGAGCGCCCGCGGCCAGTCCTACGTCACGTGCACGGACGACGGCAGCGGGAGCAAGCCATGAGCCTGCCGCTCGGCAACCTCGCGCCAACGTTCGATGACGATGCCGACCTGCGGACAAAGATCGTACAAGTGCTGTTCACCGCGCCCGGGGAGCGGGTAAATCAGCCGGAGTTCGGCTGTGGTCTGTTCAACCTCGTCTTCGATCCCAACAACCCGATCACGGCGGCCGCTGTGGAGTTCACCATCGCCCAGGCCCTCACCCGCTGGCTGGGTGACGAGCTCATGGTGTCGGCGGTGGACGTGCAGGGGCAAGAGGAGATGCTGCATGTGGAAATCGACTACGTTCGCCGCAAAGATCTGAGCCGGCGAGCCGTCCAGGTCCACTTCAGCTGATCTGGAGGGACGGGTAGGGCGCACATGGCCACCATCAGGCAGGCGGGCGGCAGGCCCGCCGTCGATTATCTGGCACGGGACTACGAGTCCCTGCTGTCGTCCATGCGCGCCCTCATCCCGGACCGCCTGCACCAGTGGAAGGACTTCGCCAACGAGGCCGATCTCGGCAACGTGCTGCTGGAGCTGTTCGCTCACATGGGCGACATCCTCAGCTACTACCAGGACCGGGTGGCCAACGAGAGTTTCCTGAGCACAGCGCGTACCCGGCGCAGCGTCATCGACCACCTGCGCCTGATCGGCTACGAACTGGGCACCGCTGCTCCTGCCGCGGCCGTGCTCAGCGTCAGCGTGCCGGGGACGGTCGATGACACCGTCACGCTCTTCAGAGGCGACGCCTTCGCCACCCGTGGCCGCGGCGACCGGCCCAGCCTTCGCTTCGAATACACTCGGCAAGCCCCGCTGGTCATCGACTTCGGAGCCATCCGGCCCGACCGGCGCACCCTGCGCAAGGTGTTCGTCGGTGTCCCGGTCGAAGAGGGCCGGCTCATCTCGGAGGAGCACCTCGGCACCTCCGACGGCACGGCGAACCAGCACTTCCCTCTGACCCACCCGAGACTGATCAGACGCCCGCAGACGGCGGGAGACCTGCTGATCCAGACAAGGCTGGGAGGCAGAACAGAGCAGTGGACCGCGCGCGAGACCCTGGCCTTCAGCCAAGCCGACCAACCTGACTACGTCATGGAGATCGACACCGAGGACCGGGCCACCGTGCTGTTCGGCGATGGCCTGCTCGGCAGGGTCCCGCCCGCCGGAGCGGTCGTGCTGGCCACCTATCGCGTCGGAGGCGGCCTCGCGGGCAACGTGATCGCCGGTGAGATCGACACCATTGTCGCGGCGCCGCAGCTGGACGGCCTGGGAGCGAAGGTCACCAATCCGCAGCCCGGCGGCGGCGGGGCGGAACGCGAGAGCATCGAGCACGCCGTCCGTCACGCGCCCGCCGTCTTCCGCTCGCTGGGGCGCGCGGTGACCGTCGGCGACTACAAGGCGCTCGCGCTGCGATTCAAGGGCGTGGCCAAGGTACGAGCCGTGCCGACCGGCTCGAACCGGGTCACGCTGTGCGTGGCGCCCGAGGGCGGCGGCAAGGTCAGTGACGTGCTGGAAGAAGGGCTGCTCGGTTACCTCGAGGACAAGCGCATGATCAATCAGATCGTCGAGGTGGTCGATGTCGACTACGTCCCCTTTTACGTGAGCGCCGATATCGGCGTCGAGAGCTCGTACGCCGGCGCGGAGGTGCTCGAACGGGTACGTCGGGCGGCCGCCGGCCTGCTGGCCTTCGAGCACGTGGACTTCGCCCAGTCCCTCTACCTCAGCAGGTTCTACGAGGAGATCCAGAACGCCGCCGGCGTGCTCTACGTCAGCATCACCGAGTTCAGGCGCGGCGACCCGCTCGCGCCGGGCGGCAGGACCGCTGACGCGATCGAGTCGCACGGCAAGATCGAACTGGGCGCCAACGAGATTCCGGTCATCCCCTCCGATCCCGCCTATGCCACCGGGATCAACGTCAAGATCGTCGAGCGGGAAAGGTCCTGACATGCGGCTGCTCGACCTCACCGCCACCCCGCACTCCAGCGGCAACCGCATCGACCTCGCCTGGCGCACCCCGGAGCCGGATCGCCTGACGGGAGTGCGGGTCATGCGCCGCCGCGACACCCACCCGACGAGCCCGTCCGACGGGGAACTCATCGCCGAGGGGCTCGGCCTCACCGCCGTCACCGACTGCGGCCTGCACGGCGAGACCGTCTACTACTACACGTTGTTCCCCTTCGACGGAGGCCGGCGATCGTACGAGCCGGACCCGGGCAACAAGATCTCCGCGATGGCCCTGTCCCGCTACGACTTCGCGCAGCAGATGTACGACCTGCTGCCCGCCCTCTACCACCGCTACGACGCCGAGCACCGCTACCTGCGGCGCTTCCTCGACCTGCCGGGCAGCGAACTCGACCGGCTCTACAGCATCGCCACGGCCATGTTGTCGGTGAAGGACCTGCGACGGGTGGACGGGGCCCTGCTTCCCCTGCTGGCGCAGTGGATCGGGTGGCCGACCGACCGAAGCGCGCCGGTGGCCACCCAGCGCAACGAGGTCCGCCAGGCGGCCCGCCTCTACCAGACGATCGGCACCATCGCGGCGCTCGATGCCACGGTGGCGCGGGTGACCAGGTGGACGGGCCGTACCAAGGAGTTCACCCACAACGTGGCGCGTACCAACCAGCCGGAGCGGCTGAACCTGTGGTCGGCGCGCAGGGACGGCGCGGGCCAGTGGCTGGAGCCCGGGCTGACGTCGGTCAACTTCGCCTACGACGGTCGTCCGGCGGCAGTGCGCGAGCCCGACGGCTCGGTGCTGGTCTTCTACCACACGTATCGCCGGGGAGGCTGGGATCTGTGGGCCAAGCGCCTGCGCGACGGCCAGTGGGAGGCGAGCCGGCCGGTCGTGGAGTGGCACGGCATGGATCAGCACCCGGCGGTCGCCAGGCAGCGGGCGACGTTGTGGCTGTTCTGGGAGAGCTACGACCCGGTCTACCGCGGCCGGTACCTGTCGTTCAGCAAGCGCAGCGACGGCACCTGGACGCCACCACAGGTGTTCATGGACCAGCGGACGGACCGGCACCGACCCGCCGCGGTGAGCGACGCGGCCGGCGGCGTGTGGCTGTTCTGGCTGGAGCCGGACGGGATCCGCTACAACAGGCACGACGGCGCGGACTGGGAGCTGTCCGAGCCGGGCCTTCTCACCGCCGGAGATGACCTGGACGACCTCTTCGCGCTCATGACCGACGATCGGCTGTGGCTGTTCTGGACGTACCGGGACACCGACGCGGCCGGGCGGACCTGGTCGAGCGTGGCGTACCGCAGCCTCGACCTGTCCGCCGACGAGTGGTCGCCGGTGTACCACCTGCCCAAGACCGGTCACGACCATGATCGCCAGCCCGCCGCGCGGGCGATCAAGGGAGGCATCGAGCTGTTCTGGAGCACGACCCGCCACGGCGGCTGGTCGATCAGCCGCAACACCCTGACCACCGACTGGGGCGAGGCCGAGCAGGTCGGATCGAGCCCGGCGACGCGCCGCGCCCCCCTGCCGGTGGACCTCGGCGCCGACGGCACGCTCCTGCTCTATCGCTCCAACCAGAGCGTGGAACGCTCCAGCGCCGTGTTCGGCGCGACCCGCACCCTGGACCACCGCTACGCCGGGACGACCACCGTCGACACCACGGCGAAGGCCAAACTCGCCCTGCGCGGCAGCTTCGCTGACTTCCAGACGTACCTGTACGACAACGGGCGCACCAACGCGGACCGGATCGCCGACGACACCATCGGGGTGTTTCTCACACCGCCTCGCGCCGTCGATCCCGACCAGGCCGCCGAGATCGTCACCCGGCTGGGCAGGGTGCTTGCCGACTTCGTGCCGGTGACCACCCGCCCGGTCTTCATCTGGACGGAGTAGCGACATGTTCACTTACGTCACCAGAGTCGGACGGTGCACCGACGGGCCGGAGCCCATCGATGAGAAGTGCGGCTGTAGCAGCGGCTTCGACGTGCGGAGGTACGCCGACGGCGGGCTGCTCGCCGCGCCCGAGAAGTGGACCGTCAGCAAGCCGTACGACGCCGACGAAGTGGCGGCCGATCTGGCGGCCGAGCGGGTGATGGCCGGCCAGAACGGGCAGCGCGCCAACGACCTGGCCGGCTTCGGCCGGGCCTTCGGCCACGACTTCGCCGGCGTAAGGCTGCACACCGACGGCGCCGCCGCCGGCTTCGCCAGGACGATGCACGCGCAGGCCGTCACGGTCGGACGGCAGATCTTCTTCCGTGAGGGCGCCTACCAGCCGCACACCCCCAAGGGCCGGCGGCTGCTGGCACATGAACTGGCCCATGTCGTCCAGAACGACCGCGACCACCAGCCGCGGGTACGCCGCTACCACTGCCCCACCCAGGACCCGCCGAGCATCAATCCCATGACCGGGATCGCCGTGCACCAAGCCATCCAGAAGCTCTTCGCGCTGACCGTGAAGGGAGCACTCAGCATCGGCATCCCCGGCGCGTCCGACAGGCCCAGACGTACGGAAGGGTTGTGCGGTGCGCCGAAAACAGTGATACCGCCCCAGCCTCTCGGCGGCCGAGCCGGAATGGGTTTCCCCGACCTGGCCGTGATCCGGAACAGGGTGCTGTCCATCGCTGAGATCAAGCCGGCTTCCAAGGCGTGCCTGGTCGATGGCGAGTTCCAGCTCAGCAACTACCTGGAGCAGGCCACCGCCATGGATGACAAGCAGGTCGCCTGGCGTAAGGGGATAGGCGTCGACGTCGTCAGCGGTATTGACGCGTCCATCTTCCCCGGCCGCGTCATACTCGCAGGGCCCGTCGCCATCTGGTTCGACTGGTGCCTTCCCGGGCTGCTCGGCTACCACCTCTACAGGCTGCTGCCGCTGCCCATGACGGTCACCCAGGACGCTCGAGACAAGGAGCGCGAGAACCTCAGGCAGGAGGCCAGACGACGGCGGCTGGTCATCGCGGGGGCCGCAGCGGCGGGCGTCACCGCAGCCGTGAGGGTGATCGCGGGCAAGGCGGTTTGGCGGCATTTCTGGGCCGTGGTGATCAAGCGGTTCGCGGTGCGCGCGGCCGCGGCGGCGGCGCTCGCGCTGGCCGACGGGCCGCTGCCCTTCGGTGAACTGCTCGACCTGGGGCTCGCCGTGGTCACCGTCGCGCAGATCGCCATCGAGTGGAACGACCTGTGGCGGCAGGCCGACGAGTTGGCCGCACAGGAGGGCGCGTGATCCGGGCGGCCCGGAGCGCGATTTACGAGCTCTTTGTGTGACCTTGCCGAATAAGCAGCGTGCGGTCGCTGTTCAGGGGCCCGCCGGCGGATAGATATGGAAGAGGCGGTTCGGCGAGAAGATGGGCCTTCACCTCGGGGATCGACTGTTCACGTGACCTAGTATTCACCGGGGTGAGGGATGGCTGACTTTTCCCGGCCACCGTCTGAGGTTCTGGGGCAGAGCCTCAGCAAAGGCTATGTCGGGGCGCACGTCGAGCAAGGTGTTCCCGTGCTCGACCGCGATCTGAACCTCCAGCACGACCTCGTCTCGTCCACGGTGCGTTCGATCGTCTCGAGTTATGTCGGCGACGGCATTTCAGTGGGGTCGAAGGTTTTCGAGATCCGCTCGATCCCGCCTGACCCGGAGCAGCTGGAATCGGAGTCGGACAACGACTTCTGGATCCTCGCCGGAAAGTCGGTGTCGGACACGTGCCTTGTGGGCGGCGTCGAGGTGAGGAACTTCACCAAGCTCAAATACAGCTCGCAGAAACTTCCCGAACTGACGACACCGGATCGCGAACAGGGCCCGATCCGCGAGGACGTCGTCTACCTGGACGTGTCGATGAGCACGGTGGACGGAACGACGGACAAGGATCTGCTGAACCGCGGCGACATCGGCACACAGACGTCCGTACGGCTTCGCCCTTCCTGGGTGGTGCGGGTCGCCGAGGGGAAGGCGGAGCCTCCCGCACCGGCTGAGCCCGGGCACACCTACCTTCCGCTGGCGCTGCTGCGGCGCAAGTCGGGCAATCCCGCGATCGAATCGCAAATGATCACGGATGTTCGGCAGCTCATCCTGCCTCTCACCGAAGTCCAACGCCAGCTCGACCTGATGGAAAGGCTCCTGCTGAGGCCGTACTTCGACCCCAACCCGCTCAACCAGCTCGATCCGGTATTCGGCGGCCTCAACGCGGACGTGACGTTGCACGGACGCAACTTCAATGTCTATGCAGAGGACATGGTCAAGGTCTTCTTCGGCTCGGATCCTGTGGAAGTCCGCTCGACCGCTGCGACCACCATCCAGATTCGCATTGGGAAGCCACTCCAACAACGACCAACGCACGTGACCATCGAGACGGCCGGCGGTTCGGTGACCAGCGACGCGGTCTTCTCCTTCAAAAATGGTGGCGAACGCCCGGAGTTCACGGCCGGTGCGATCGAGTTCACTCCGCGATCTGGCGGCAAGGACGTCGACGTCACCCTGTACGGCACGAACTTCGACGTCACATCAGCGGTGTGGTTCGGAACGAACGCCATTGCGGAGATCGTCCGAGTCATACCGGAGGGCCTGGTGGTGAAGGTCCCCGACGGTCTGCTCGGACAGGTGCCCATCAACGTCGCCACGGCCGGTGGTGTCGCCACCACGAGGGAGCCCTTCAACGCAGGCACGGCTCCGGAGTTCGCCGCCTCCGGTGCCCAGTTCACTCCTGACACGGGCAGGGCGGGCGACCGCGTGTACCTGTCGGGAAGGCACTTCGACGCGCCACCCGTCTCGGTGTTCTTCGGCATGTTGGCCGCAGAGGTAGTCAGCGTCGACGACGAGCTCATCGTTGCCACGGTGCCGCCCCAAGCCGTGGGAGCCCAACGGATCCGTGTCATCACCTGCGTCGGCTCCGCGGTGAGTGACGACACTTTCACCGTCGTGTCCCACTGAGGAGGATGATGTGGTCGAGGTCTATCCCAAGGGACAAGCTGCCCCGGAACACCTGGAGGCGGGGGCGGCAACCTCGCTGCTGGAGTTCACCGAACAGTCCACGGCTGATCCGGCAACGGGGCACAGGGACATGTGGATCAGGATCGTCAAGGTGGGCGACGGTTGTGGTCCTTCGGGGCCACCGCACCCGACGGTCCGGCTGAAGGCCGACACCGGGGAGCTCGTGGAGGTGCCGATCTCGCCAACGCCGGTCGTGATCCTCAACGGGCCACCGGGTTCACCTCAGGCGGCGAACGCGAAGATGACCGCGGAGGCCGATGACGTCTACCTGGTCCGGGTCACCATCCTTGTCCCTATTGCCAAATGGCAGCTCCAGCTGGTGAACAACGAGGCGACGGCACGTGGCTTCGTCTGGGTGGTCGCCGAACGGAAGGACGACAGCCGGCACCCGTGGATCGACCTGCCGCTCGCGCTCGACTTCGCGGCCGACGTCGGACAGGAGGTCACGCGGAGCGTCCAGGTCGTCAATCGTGGCACCGGGACTCTCACGATCGGAGACAGCGAGGGATTCAAGCCGGGCCCGGGTTTCGTCCTCACCAGCGTGCCGACGAGCCTCAAACCCAACGCCTGCGCCAACTTGGACGTGACCTTCACCGGTGCGCCCGGGCCCGCCACTGTTCACGCCGTCTACGACGCCACCAGCAACGACACGAAGGCGAAGACGACCGCCGGGCACAATCACCGGGTCGCGCTGACGGCTGTCACCCTGCTGCCCCCCGGCACGATCCTGCTCGCCGACCGAGACACAGCCGGAGTGGACGGGGATTCCGCGGGCGCGGTCATCAGGGTGGACCCGACGACGGGACAGCAGGTGAGGTTGTTCGGCGGCCGGCAAATCGCCGGACCCTCCGGCGTGGCCATCGAGGCAGAGGGAACGATTCTGGTCCTCCGCGAGAACGAGCTCGTCCGGCTGGACCTGACGACGGGACAGCACTCGGTCGTGGCCTCCGGCGACCCACTGGGCAGATTCCACGTGGGGCTGGCCATCGAGGACGACGGCCAGATTCTCCTCACCCACACCGGACGCAGGGGCCACGGCAAGGGCGAGCTCGTCAGAGTCCGTCCGGACACCGGCGAGAAGACTGTACTGACCGAGAGCAGATGTGATTTCGCCGGACTGGCGCTGGAGGCCGACGGCACGATTCTCGTCGTGGAACAGGGCATGTCACCTGACAAGCCGCGCGACCTCCTCAGGGTCGATCGGCACACCGGGCAACCGACCGTCCTGACCACTTTCGATCCGCCCTGCAGGCCGGTCGGGCTGGCCGTGGAGCCCGACGGCCAGATCCTGATCACCGACGCCCTCTCCGCCGACGGAACGGGCAGCTTGATCCGGTTCAACCCCACGACCATGAACAAGACGGTGGTGTCCACCGGTCAGCTCTTCCGCGCTCCGTGGGGGATCGCCGTCGAATCCACAGGTTCGATTCTGGTCTCCGACCACGAGGCGTTCGGCCACAAGGGCGGGGTAGTCCGCGTCCATCCGCAGACCGGAGAACAGACGACGGTGAGCGCCGGGGGGCTTCTGGTCAGTCCGCTCATGATCACACTCGTGCCACCCGGCGATCGCCGGGCCCGTGCCCTCTCGCCGGTCATGAGCGGCGCGACCGTCACTCGCTGACATCGGTTTCGGCCGGTGTCCCGTTCCTCTCTACGCCGCGATGGGAATTCATGGACGAGAACACGTTGAAACGGAGCGAGTACTGGGATCACGACCTGTACATGCCGCGCCTCGGCGCCACCGGCAACGCCCAGAGTTACACGGACGTGCAGCGATATCTGCTGCCCATGGACCAGATCCGCAACACCGCCTGTCTCACCTGGGGCGTGGCCGTCGGGCTGGCCGTACAGGCGCCCGGAGGCCCGGGAGGGGTGAGGATCAGTCCGGGCACGGCGATCGACGGGGAAGGCCACGTGATCGTCCTGCGGGCGGGTGGCGCGGCCGTCGTCGACCCGGCCGCGGACCCGGATCAGATCGACGACATTCTGACCGTGCCCGTCGCCGACGACGGAGTGGTGCTCGGAACGGCCAAGGTGTCCGGTGACCGCCTCCTGACCGTCACCTGGCTCGAAGTGCTGCAGCAGGAAAGCCCCGAGAACCCGCCCGTCCTCGTGCATGCGCCATGGATCCGTCTGATCGACGCGAAGGACTTCGACGACGACGGCACGCAGGTGGTGCTGGCGCTGCTCACGCTGGACGACGGCAGGGTCGTGACCTTGTCCGGGAGCAGGCGCCGTCTCGCGGGCCTGCCCACCGGCCGCCTGGAACTACGTGCCGTCACGGAGACCGCCGGAGGCGCACCTCGGGTCAGACAACGTGTGATGGCCGAGTTCGCGGCTGACCCGGAAGGCTCCGTCGTCCTCACCCTGACTTCGGGGGGCCACCTCCGTCACCCGCTTGCCATCGAGGGCACCACGGGCGACCTGGTGGTCCACTCGACGCTTCGCGCTCAGGGCAACGCCGAAATCACCGGCACTCTGACCGCCCGGGCCACCACCGAGGCCATGGGGGCGCTGAACGTCCGTGGTCCGCTGAACACGTACGGCGCGGTGAACGCGCAGGCGCCTGTGACTGCCCGTGGCGGATTGCAGGCATACGGTCTGTCGGTGCGCGGGTTCACGCAGGTGCGGCAGGACGGGCTCGCCAATGCGGGTGTCTCGTTCTTCCAGGACGGTCCCAACGCCGACCGTGCTTTCGTGGGCATGGCCGATGACAACACGGTGGGTGTCTGGTGTCAGGTGATGTACGGGTGGCCGTTGCGCATCAATGTGGCAAACGGTGAGACCCGTCTTGACGGCAGTCAGGTCATCGTGGGGAACAAGCTGGATGCCAGGGGGCCGCTGAATGTTCAGGGCGTACTTGATGCTCAGGGCGTCTTGAATGCTCATAAAACTTTCAACGCGTTTGGTGTGCTGAACGCGCAGGCGGCTGTGAATGCAAATGCCGGGTTGACTGCGCACGGTCTGGACGTCTTCCGGCGCATGCGGGTACGGCAGGCCGGGGACGCCTCGGCCGGACTCTGGTTCTTCCAGGACGGCCCCAACGTCGACCGTGCCTTCATCGGCATGTACAACGACAACGCGTGGGGCCTGTACAGCGGCCCCACCGGCCAATGGCCGCTGGTCATCGACCTCAACACCGGCGAAGCCACCTTCGCCGGCGGCGGCGAGGTATTCATCACAGGCAATCTCGACGTCCGCGGCGTCAAGGCCTATTTCCAGAACAACATTCAAGTCGAGGGAGGCGCCTTCATCGCCGACGGCATCGACGTCCGCGGTTCCCTGGCCTATTTCGGTTCTGACGACGTGCGGGTTCATGGGTCCAGGCTGTACGTCCAGAACACGCTCCGGGTGGTGGGGGCCTCGAGTCTCGAGGGCGGGCTCACGGTCCGGGGTTCCGTGGACAAGCCTGGTGGCACCTTCACCATCGACCATCCGCTCGACCCGGGCGGCAAATACCTGTCGCATTCATTCGTCGAGTCACCCGACATGCTCAACGTGTACTCCGGCGTCGCCGTCACCGACGACCAGGGCGTGGTCACCGTCCCCCTGCCCGACTTCTTCGAGACGCTCAATCGCGATCACCGGTTCCAGGTCACCCCGATCGGCCGGCTCGCCCTGGCCGCCGTGGACGACGGGGTGCGGAACAACGCCTTCACGATACGCACCGATCAGCCGAACGTCAGGGTCTCGTGGCAGGTGACCGGCGTACGGCAGGATCCGTGGGCAATGGCCCATCCTGTCGTTGTGGAAAGGGAAAAGCCGGAGGGAGAACGAGGATTGTTCCTTTACCCAGAGGAATGCGGATATGCGGCGAGCATGAGAATCATGGATCCGGTGGACGTCGGCAGGTAATTCAGAAAGGAAATCGACGTGATAGACCAGTTGCGGGAACGGCTGGGGGAGCTGACCCAGGAATATCAGATCGGCGAGGCGCAGCTGCGCGACGTCGTTCGGCAGGACGCGCTTCTTCGGGAGACGCTCCTGCGCATCAGCGGCGCCATGCAGGTGCTGGAGGAACTGTGCCAGGCGGAGGAGGCGCGGGAAGTCCCGCAGCCTTAGCCCTGGTGCTCGGATTCGTATGTCCGGAAGGAAGAATAATGACAGCGCTTCACGGAAGCACCTCAGCCCTCGATGAAGCCGGAGTCACCGGCGACAGCGCACAGTTCCACGGTGTCCTTGGGATGGCCGGGCAATCCGGGGCCTCGGGCGTCGCGGGGGTCAACGAGAACGGCGGCGACGGCGTGTCCGGCCAAGGCCACAACGGGGTGAATGGCAGAAGCCGGACCGACAACGGCGCGGGAGTGATGGGGCACAGCTCCGGTGTGACGGGCTCCGGCGTGCTCGGTGTCGGCGAAAGCGGACACGGAGTCCTGGGGGTGGGGAAAGGTGGCGCCGCGGGGGTCAAGGGCATCAACGAGAATCCCAGCGCCGTCGGGGTGCTCGGCCAAGGACACGTCGGCGTCTGGGGGCAGAGCCTCAATGAGCAAGGCTTCGGGGTGTTCGCATTCGGCGGCGAAGCCGGCGTGCTCGCCTTTTCAAACGTCCCGAGCGGGCGCGGCGTCGACGCGATAAGCGATCACGGTCCTGGGATTTACGCTCAAGGATCTCCAGCCGGCATGTTCCAGGGCGATGTCCGAATCAACGGAGCCCTGAACGTGCAGAACGTCGACGTCCTGGGCCGGATCTCCGCCGTGGAACAGGCTCTCACCAGTGCGGCCCAGCAACAGATGGTTGACCTGAAGCAACAACATGCTGCGGACGTCCAGCGTCTGACCGAGGCGATCGCCGCCCTCACCGCACGGGTGGCCGCGCTGGAAAGCTGAAACTTCCCGAGCCTTGTCTCTCCAAGCAGAGGACATGAGGGCTTGAACCGGTCCACGGCGCAGCGGGGGCGAAGCACGCCTTCGCACCCGCTGCGGAAAGTGGGAGTGTAACAACGGCTCTGTCTCAGATTCGGTGGTGACGCAAGGTGTCGTAGCGTCACGTTGAGTTGTGCTGCATGTCAATGAGCTTGTGCATACGGTGTTCTCGGAGCTATCGCCGCTGGTGGTGGAAGACGTAGCGGACGAGGGCGAGCAGATTCGGGTTCGGGCGCGAACCCCGAACGGATCTGTCGCCTGCCCGGCCTGCGGAGCCGGGACAACCCGCATACACGGCCATCACGAGCGCAGCCTGACCGATGTCCCGCTCGACGCCCGCCGCGTGCTGGTGGTGGTGCGGATCCGTCGCCTGGTCTGCCCAACGCGAAGCTGCCGTCAGACCTTCCGCGAACAACTGCCCGACGTGCTGGAACGCTACCAACGGCGCACACCCCGCCTGGCCTCCCAAATCGGCGCAGTGGCCCGCGAGCTGGCCGGACGCGCCGGCATGCGAGCTTCATCCGCGCCGGCCGTGTGCCTGTCCCGGCATACCGCACTGCGTATCCTGCTGCGCCTGAACCTGCCCCAGCTTCCGACGCCTCGGGTATTGGGAGTGGACGACTTTGCCCTGCGCCGGCGCAGCCGCTGCGCCACCGTACTGATCAACGCCGAGACCCGCGAGCGCATCGACGTCCTGCCCGGCCGCACCGCCGGCACCTTGGCGACCTGGCTGCGCGCTCATCCCGGAGTGCACGTCGTGTGCCGGGACGGCTCCGGCACCTACGTCGAAGGGATCCGCCGCGCCCTGCCGGACGCCATCCAGGTTGGTGACCGCTGGCACCAGATCCACGACCTGCTCGGCAAGGGCGTCGGCCTGTCGCGCAACGCCTGGAGGACGTGCGCAGGAAGCTCGTCACGCTCGCCGGATGCATGAACCTCGTGCCCGAGAACACAGGGTCGGTCCAGGACGAGCGCAGCGTCGTCATCGAGGAGGTCGCCGCAGCGCTCGCGCCGGCCGACGGAACGCTGCCCTTCGGTGAACTGCTCGATCTGGGGCTCGCCGCCGTCACCGTCGTGCAGATCGGCATCGAGTGGACCGAGCTGTGGCGAGAGGCCGCGACCAGCTCGTCGCGCGGAAGGGCTCGTGATCCGGGCGGGCCGGAGCGCGATCTACGAGCTCTTTGTGCGACCTTGCTGAATCAGCAACTGTGGTCGCTGTTCTGGGCTGCGCCGGCGGATAGATATGGAAAGAGGCGGTTCGGCGAGAAGATGGCCTTCACCTCGGGGATCGACTGTTCACATGACCTAGTATTCACCGGGGTGGGCGATGGCTGACTTTTCCCGGCCACTGTCTGAGGTTCTGGAGCAGAGCCTCAGCAGACGTTATATCGGGGCGCACAGTGAGCAGGGCGTCCCTGTCCATGATCGCGACCTGAATGTGCAGCACGACCTCGTCCACGGTGCGTTCGATCGTCTCCAATTATGTTGGGGACGGCATCTCGGTCGGATCGAAGGTTTTCGAGATCCGCTCGATCCGGCCGGAGGCGGAGCAGCCGGCATCGGAGTCGAACAACGACTTCTGGATTCTCGCCGGCAAGTCGGTGTCGGACACGTGCCTCGTGGGCGGCGTCGAGGTGAGGAACTTCACCAAGCTCAAATACAGCTCGCAGAAACTTCCCGAACTGACGACACCGGATCGCGAGCAGGGCCCGATCCGCGAGGACGTCGTCTACCCGGACGTGTCGATGAGCACGGTGGACGGATCGACGGACAAGGATCTGCTGAACCGCGGCGACATCGGCACGCAGACGTCCGTACGGCTACGCCCTTCCTGGGTGGTGCGGGTCGCCGAGGGGAGTCTGGAGCCTCCCGCACAGGCTCTGTCCGGGCACACCTGCTTCCGTTGGCGCTGCTGGGGTCACGGCAAGGGCCAGCTCATCAGAGTTCGCCCGGACACCGGCGAGAAGACCGTGCTGACCGAGAGCAGATGTGATTTCGCCGGAGTCGCGGTGGAGGCCGACGGCATGATCCTCGTGGTGGAACCGGGCATGTCACCCGACAAGCCGCGCGCCCTCCTCAGGGTCGATCGGCACACCGGGCAGCCGACCGTCCTGACCACGTTCGATCCTCCCTGCAGGCCCGACGGCCAGATCCTGCTCACCGATGCCGTCTGCGCCGGCGGAACGGGCAGGTTGGTCCGGTTCAACCCGACGGCCGGGAGCAAGACGGTGGTGTCCACCGGTCAGTTCTTCCGCTTCTCAGGGGGATCGCCGTCGAACCGGCGGTCCATCCCGGTGTCCGACCACGAGGCCTTCGGTCCACAAGGGCGGGGTGATCCATGTCCATCCGCAGGCGGGGAGCAGGCGACGGTGAGCGCCGGAGACCTTCTGGCCAGTCCACTCGTGATCGCGCTCGTGCCGCACGACGAACGCCGGATCCGTCCCCCCCGCCGGCCATGAGCGGCGGAGTCGTCGCACGCTGACATCGGTTGGGCCGGTGTCCTGTTCATCTGTACGCCGCGGGGAGAATTCATGGGCAACACGTTGAAACGAAGCGAGTACTGGGACCACGACCTGTACATCCCGCGCGTCGGGGCTACCGGCAACGCCCAGAGTTACACGGACGTGCAGCGATATCTCCTGCCCATGGACCAGGTCCGCAACACTGCCTGTCTCACCTGGGGTGTGGCCGCGGGTCTGACCGTACAGGCGGCCCCAGGTCCGGGCGGGGTGCGGGTCAGCCCCGGCGCGGCGATCGACGCGGAAGGGCGCTTGATCGTCCTGCGGCCGGGTGGCGCGGCCGTCGTCGACCCGGCCGCGGATCCGGATCAGATCGACGACATCCCGGCCGTCGCCGTCGCCGACGACGGAGTGGTGCTCGGGACCGTGAAGGTGACCGGCGACTACCTTCTGACCGTCACCTGGCTCGAAGTGCTACAGCGAGAAAGCCCCGAGGACCCGCCTGTTCTCGTGCACGCGCCGTGGATGCGTCTGATCCGGGCGAAGGACTTCCACGACGGCGGCCGGCAGGTGGTGCTGGCGCAGCTCACACTGGACGACGGCAATATCACGGCCTTGTCGGCAGGCATGCGGCGCCTCGTGGGCCTGCCCACCGGACGCCTGGAACTACGGGCCGTCACCGAAACCGGCGGAGGCGACCTTCAGGTCGGGCAACGCGTGATGGCCGAGTTCGCGGCTGATCCGAAGGGTGACGCCACCCTCACCGTGACCTCAGGGGGCAGTCCCCGCCGATCGCTCAGCGTCGAAGGCGCGACGGGCAACGTGTCGGTCCATACAACGCTGTTCGCCCGTGGCGACGCCGATTTCACCGGCAAACTAACCACCCGCGCCACCATCGAGGCCACCGGGGGCATGAACGTCGGCGGCTTCCTGAACGTGCTCGACACCTTGAACGCCCACAACGTCCTGAACGCGCTGGGCGGGTTGAACGTCCAAGGCACTCTCCATGCGCAGAGCCTTCTCAAGGCCGATGCGGGACTGATCGTACGTGGCGCCCTGGAGGCCTCGCCCGGCATCTGGTGCTACCAGGATGCTCCTAACGCCAGTCGTGCCTTTATCGGCATGGCGAACAACGACCTTGTCGGCATCTGGAGCAAGCCAATGCAGAATTGGTTGCTGAGCGTAAATATCAAAACCGGCGAAACGGGATTCAGCGCTGGCAAGGTTTCCCTCGCCGGTAGACTCGAGGTCACGGGCACCCTGAACGCACTAGGCCCCATGTACGTGGAAGGCCCTTTTTACACGCATGACTCCCTCGACGCCATGGCTGGACTGAGCGTACGGGGAAATCTGGACGTGCGTGGGTTGAAGGCACACTACGAGTGCCATGACTTCACCATCTACGGCGCCGGTCTCAACAGCCAGGTATGTCTGGACTACACCAATCTCAAGGTGGTGGGGTCTTCGAGTCTCGAGGGCGGGTGTAAAATCTATGGCTCCCTCAGCAAGCCTGGCGGCATGTTCCTCATCGACCATCCGCTCGACCCGACTGGTAAATACCTGTCGCACTCCTTTGTTGAATCACCAGAGATGCTGAACGTGTACTCCGGTGTCGCCGTCACCGACGACCACGGCGAGGTCACGGTCACCCTCCCGGACTTCTTCGAGGCGCTCAACCGTGACCACCGTTTTCAGGTGACTCCGATCGGTCGGCTTGCTTTGGCCGCCGTGGACGGCGGAGTACGGGAAAACACCTTCACGATACGCACCGACCAGCCGAACGTCACCGTTTCGTGGCAGGTCACTGGCGTACGTCAGGATCCGTGGGCTCTGGCCAACCCCATCGAGGTGGAAAGAGAAAAGCCAGAGGAAGAGCGCGGGCTGCTCCTCTACCCAGAGACATATGGATATCCGGTGACCATGGGAATCAATAATCGCGCGGAAGCTGAGGAGAAAGAGGATCGGCCTGATGGATCAGTTGCGAGAACGGCTGGGGGAGCTGACCAGAAATAGCAGCTTGGCTAGGCGCAGCTGCGCGACGTCGTTCGGCAGGACGTGCTTCTCCGGGAGACGCTCCTGCGCATCAGCGGCGCCATGCAGGTGCTGGAGGAACTGGGCCAGGCGGAGGAGGCGCGGGAAGTCCCGCAGCCTTAGACGATGACTCATTTGGTGAGTCGGCGGTGGCAAATAGGGGCTGCGGCGATGGCGACGAAGGCTGCGAAGTGGTCCGCTCGTAGCGTCGGTGTAAGCGGCGGCAGCCGACCAGCCAGGACCGTGCGCTCCACGACCCAGCGGTGGCGTCCCAGGCGATGACTGGACTCGATCCCGCGGCGGGCGATGCGGGGGATGCCCCGGCCGCGTAGGAAGGCGCGCAGGTGGGGGAAGTCGTAACCTTTGTCGCCGTGGAGCTTGCCGGGTCGCCGCCGTCGGGGTGCGCGGCGGGAACGGATCGGCGGAATCGACCGCACCAGCGGTTCCAGCGCCAGGCTGTCGTGGATGTTGGCGGTGCTGATCGCGACAGCCAGCGGCAGACCGGCGCGTTCGGTGACGGGGGTGGATCTTAGACCCTTTCTTGCCGCGATCGACAGGATTCGGGCCTGTCAGCTCCCCCTTTGACCGCCCGGACGTTGACCGAGTCGATCGCGCACCGCGACCAGTCCAGCTCGCCGCGGGGGCCGAGTTCGTCCAGCAGGATCCGGTACAGCTTGGCCCACACTCGCGCGGTGCTCCACCCGGTGAAGCGGCGATGCACGGTCTGCTAGGAGGCGCCGAAGACCGGCGGCAACTGCCGTCAGGCGCACCCGGTGGTGGCAACGTACACGATCGTCGCCAGAATCGTCCGATCGTCGACCCTCCGTCGCCCGCCACCTTGCGGTCGCGTCGGCGCCGGCGGCACCGCCCGCTGGAACACCTCCCACAACTCATCCGGCACCACCGTCGAAGGAACGCCTCCACGACCGATCTGACGACCAAGCCCCAAATGAGTGACGGTCTTAGTTCAGGTCGAAAACGTAGACCCTTCGAAGGATAAAAAAGAATGACAGCACTTCACGGAAGCGCCTCCGCTGCCGGCGAAGCCGGAGTCACCGGCGACAGCGCACAGTTCTACGGTGTCCTTGGGATGGCCGGGCAATTCGGGGTCTCGGGCGTCGCGGGGTCGGGACTGGCAGGTCATCGCGAGCGCGTGAGTCGGTCCCGTCCCACGACCTGCTGGCGCCCGGCGGTTGTCGTCCTTCATGGCGCCCAGGACCGCGTTGGCGGCAATGGGCCCCGCTGCACAACGACGTGGCTTGGGAGTAAGCGGGTCCTCACTTGCAACAAGCATTATGAGGGGCACTTCCGGAAAGCTCCATAGAGTAGTCATATGACTACATAAAGTAGCTGTGTTAGGGGAGTGGCAATGTCCTCCCCCAACTCCACCGCCATCACCTCCATCACCTCCATCGTCGCCCGCATCGCGACCGCCCCCGACGATGACGACTACGCCACCGCCAAGGGCTCCAACATGGTGTTCCTCGGTGCCGCAGGACGCGAGTTCCGCGCCAACCGAGACGACATCAACACCTTCGAGCCCGAAAGCGACAACGAGTACATCTTCGGCGAAGGCGCCAATGTGAACTACCCCGAACAGAACGACCTCCGCAGCACCAACCTCACTCTCGAGCACCTCAACCGGCACGACGTCTACATCCGCTACCAGACCGGCAACGACTCAAACGAGTCATGGCGAGTCGAACGCGTCGACGTCACGGTCACCGCCGCCAACGGCAGCCCGGTCTCCTACGGCGTCCTGGCGGGCCGCTACAAGCAGTGGCTCGGCAACGAAGTAGGACTCAAGCTCAGCCTCAACCGTCGCTAGCCCGACCGGGGCAAAGCACCCTCTCCCAAGGCGCCAGCCATGGAACAACAGCCCTTGGGGCGTCGACGCCGGAGCGCCAGATTGTCAGCCGTGCAAAGTGGCACTGGGGGAGCGGCCGAACTCGCGCCGGTACAGCGCGGCGAACGGCCCGGGTGGGCGAAACCCCAGCGGGCGGCGATGGCAGCCACCGAGTCGCCCCGTCCTGGGTCGGCGGCTCTCGGGTCGGCGTGGGCGTGGTACAGGCGGATCCGGCGCAGGTAGCCCAGAGGAGTGGTGTCCAGGTGGCGACGGAAGGCCAGCTGGATGGCGCGGACGGTGACGTGCGCGTCCATAACGCACCGGCCGCCTGCGAGACTGGCCGGTGGCCGGCAGCCGCACCCCCCTCGGCGCCGGAGCCGGCCTCAGCCTGACCGGGCTGGGCAGGGAGCTCGGCAGCCACGTCGCCGAGCAGGACCGGATCCAGGACGGCCACGTCGCAGGCCAGATCGCGCAGGCTCGTCCGGAAGGGTCTGTCGGGCTGGGCGGCCAGGAACACCTCGCCGGTCCGGTGCAGCACCTCTTCTCGCCCGAACTGGTAGCGCAGCTGTCCCGAGCGCAGCAGGCCGAAGCACAGTGTGCCGAGCGGTTCGCAGTCGGCCTCCAGCGCCGCCCGAACACTCACCCGGTCCAGCCGCACCCCGCCCAGCTGCTGCTGCTCGATGCGCAGGTGAGGCTGCTCGCCTGATCCGCTGAGCCGCATCGCGGTGTACTGGCGGCGTAGCACGACACCGGCCGCCTCCAGCCCCGCGGCCTGCAGCACCTGCGTCATCACCTCACCCCTTTCCCCGTCCTGGTGAGAGGGATCATGCACCCTTGCCGGCCCACAGGGTATGGCCCGGCCCGCACCCTCCGGTGGCCTGACTGGCGGGTCAGGCCAGGGCGGCCAGCGCCTGGTCCAGGGTGTCGTAGAGGGGTATGCGCTGGGCCAGGCCGGTGATCCACATGACCTTGACGCGGGCGTAGTCGGCGCCGATCAGCGCGAACCTCTCCTCGCCGGTGAGGGCGCGCTGCCAGTGGTGCACGATGAGCCCCAGGGCGCGCGAGTCCATGAAGGTCACCCCGGCCAGGTCCAGGATCAGCGCGGGGCCGGCCTGGGCGAGGTAGTCGGCGAACTGGTCGCGGGTGGTGGCATCCAGCAACCCGCTGATGGTGATGACGGCGATGCCGTCCACGAGCCGCGAGGTCAAGGTCAGCGGCGCGGGCGGTACATCGTCACTGGCCACGGTGATCACGGACTCATCGTAGTCCGGAATGTCCGCCTTGCGCATCGGCCCTGGGGAGAGTGTTTGCGCACGTCAAGAACACCCTGGACTGCTCGCGGGACCGGAGGTACGCGCGGTGTGCATGGTCAAGGTCAGCAGCGCGCCGCGGCCGGTGCGCTGCAGGTGCACCCGGTCGCACAACCGCTGAATGATCCACAGCCCGTATCCGCGCATCGCGGCCGGATCGATCTCGGCGGAGTCCAGATGCTCACGCGTCAGCCGACCGGAGGTGTCCTCGATCTGCACGGTGACCGCGCCAGGCCGGGCGCGCAGGGTGAGCGTGCCGGCGCCGCCAGCGTGGTCGAGCACGTTGGTGACCGCCTCGTTCACCGCCAGCACCAGATCCTCCAACCGCTCCCCACGCAGCCCGCCGGCCTCGGCGTAGGCGCGAACCAGATCACGCAGGCGGCCTAGATCGACGCTGATCGGGTAGCGCAGCACTCGCCGCTCCACCATCATCGCCGCCGGCCCATAACAGACCCCGGGGGGAAGTGCGTGGACATCTTGTCCCGCTGACCTGTCGATCGCACATCAAACTCCCCACAGCTGAGCAGGCGAACGCTGGGAAATTCTGTTGCTGTGGGGCTGGCGACTGTCTTGGATCCTGGGGCGCTGGCGTAGCGGCCGCGCGCGTCGCCGAACTCCGCGAGCACCCGGGCGCCGAGGATGGCGCCGATACCGGGCTGGCTGAGCAGGATCTCAGCGTCCGGGTGCCGGCCAAAATGGGCCTCGACCTGCCCTTCAAGGGTGGCGATCTGGGTGTCGAGGGTCTGCAGGACCGCGACGGTCGCCGCCACGGTGGCCGCGTAAGCGGACGCGACCAGGTCGCTTTGCCCGAGATGCTCAGCGCGTAGTTCTGCCTGGATCGCGGCGGCCTTGGCGCTCTTGTCGCGGTAGCCCTTCAGTGCCGCGGTGATCTGGATGACGGTCAGCCGTGCCGCTGCCTGCGGCGTGGAGGCCTTGGCCAGCAGCACGAGCACGGCCGTGCTGGTCAGGCCGAGCGTCTGGTAGGCCGCAAGCGCGGCGGGGAAGTAGTACCGCAGCGCCGAGCGCAGCCGCAGCATGTGCCGGGTCCGTTCTCAGATCATCGTCTGATGCGCGCGGGCGACCACCTTGACCGCCTCGGCCCCATCGGAGTCGTCGGCGATCTGGCGCAGCTGGTGGCGGCGGGTACGCACCATGTCAGCCAGCGCGCGCGCGTCGGCCTTGTCACTCTTGGCCCCGGAGTTGCCCATCACCTTCCGGTGCCGGGCGGCTTGTTTGGGGCTCACCCCGAACACCCGGTAGCCGGCCGCGACAAGCGCTCGCACCCACGGTCCCCGGTCGGTCTCGATGCACACCAGTACCTCGCCCGGTTTCTGTCGCCTCAGCCGGAAGCATCGCCGATGGTGCGTGCCGGAGCGGTCGCGCGTGGCCTGATAGGAGCATGATCGCGCTGGTCCCGTCACTGGTCTGCCCGCCCGGCCGCCAGGCATGCACCGCCACCGATGCTCCCCGACGACACAAGGACGCTCATGGCCAAGGAGCCGAAGAAGCGGCGGATCGTCGGCGGTGTCGACACCCATCACGCCGCAGTGGTGCTGATGAACGGCCGCCGCCTGGCCGATGCCGAGTTCCCGGGCACTGTAGCCGGATACGCCGAGCTGCTGGCCTGGCTGCGTTCGTTCGGCAGGCTGCACGCGATCGGGGTGGAGGGCACCGGATCCTACGGTGCCGCGCTGGCCCGGCACCTGCGCGGCCAGGACGATTAAACGATCTACCGCCGTACACGGTCCGTACACAAGAGCAAGCATGGAGCAACCAGACATGATCAACAACAAGATCCGAGGGTGGCTAGAATCGAGGATCCTCGGGTCGAACGCGGTGTTGCAGAGTAGGGCGAGTGGGACTTGAACCCACCACCCACGGATTATGAGTCGGTCCCCTGGTTGTCGCTCAGTGTCGCGGAGTGCCCTTTCTATCGCTGTGGACGGAATTCTCTCCACCGTCGTGTCGGGAAGTGATGACGGGTGCCGTGCTGCATCGCGTACGCGCGAGCAACCACTGAGCAACCATGTGTTCTTGACCATCACCATCATGTGCCGCTTACCCCTTCCTCCAGGTGTTGGAGCACGTGCCGAGCACGCTGACCGCCATCTGTACGTAGTGCCCACTTGCGCTGACGGAGAATTCTTCAGCGTGGCCCCACCTGCGATGATCGAATCAGGGTGTCAGTCGTTCGCCTGTGTTGTTCTTCTCGCTGGGCCATAAAAGGGCGCGACGACATCGGAATTCGAAACGGCTCTGAACCGCTCGCGTGATCCTTGATGCCGTAGAGAAAATCGGTCCGCCCTTGTCGTGAGTAGCCGGTAAGCGCGGGGATCGAATGCTTCCACCTCCACGCGAATGCCTCAGCTGCTTCCCGCCAAAATAACGGACCGCGCCTTCTTGCCTGGTTGCCCGCCCCGGAGTCCCTCGCGCAGGCGCGAGTGCCGGCCAGGTGAGACGCATGGTGACGGGGGCGCTACAGAATTCGTCCACCCCCTTTGGGAAATCAAGAATTCCTGTGTGATGTACGTCACACTGAGATTTTAGACTTCCTGTGCATGAGCTGGCCGAATCCCCTTGCTGGGACTATTTCTGGCCTGCTGCACCACCAGTGATCACCTTGTCAAGGCCTATTCCTGGTTCGACTTTTCTGTGTATATCTGTGGCGTTCTTTATGCGGCGCTTACGGGGATGCGCCTGGTCTGCGGGGGAGCGTGGGCGTGGCCATGCGGCGTGCTCGGACAGGTGCGGGTGTGTTGGGCCGGGCAAGGTTCGGCCTCGGACGAAATAGACCGTCGCGGTGGCTGAGCCGCCTCGTCGTGGTCGTGACCATGATCCTCATGCCGGGGATTCTCGCGCTGCAGGCGCAGGCGGTCGTCGTGGACCCGGTGCCGAACCGGCTGGCGATCCCCGGCTCCCCGGCTTCAGGCTCAGCCGGGACGGTCCCCGTCCAGCAGTCCGGAACCGCGGCGAACCTGCCGCACCTCGTCGACCCGGCCGCCACGCAGCCGAAGCCGAAGACCGAGGACAAGACGAAAAGCGCCGGCGAGGAGCGGCCCAAGGGCTCGCTCCCGCTGGAGAAGGCGCACGAGGTGCTCGACGAGCCGGCCACGGACGGGCTGAACAGCCCGCCGCCACTGACCTGGGACTCGTCCTCCGATCCCGCCGTATCTGCACCAGCGAAGAACGACGGACGACAGACCCGTGTTCGCGCCGAGAGCGCCGCCATGCACAAGGTGTCCTTGGGGAGCGCGACGCAGGACGAGGCGAAGGCCACCCGGACGCAGGCTGTCACGGCCGCCGCGCTTCCGGCGGTGTCGGGCATGTCGGCCTTGCCGGGCCAGCAGACGTCGGGCCTGTGGACGTTCCCGTCCACACAGCCGACCTTCTACGCGTACGGCGGGGACGCGGACTCGCGGACCTTGCGCCTGGAGGCCCAGGTCGAGCACGACCCGTCGGTCGCTGCGCAGGGCATGGGCCTGATCTGGTCCGGCACCGGCTCGCTGTCCAGCAGCGGTTGTTACACGACCAGCAAGTGCTGGTTGCAGACCCCGGCCGTGGCGTCGGGCAAGTTGAAGGACGGCTGGCTGGTTCGCTGGCGGGTGCGGGTCTCCACATCCGGCGGCGTGGTGAGCGCCTGGTCGGCCTGGCAGGCCGCGCGGGTGGACACCTCCAAGCCGGTCGTGTCGGAGGCGATCGCCTCGCCCGGACAGGTGACGTCCGGGATCTGGAGCCTGCCGTCCACGCAGCCGAGCTTCTACGCGTACGGCGGCGACCCGGAGTCGCGGACGCTGCGCCTGGAGGCGCAGGTCGAGCACGACCCGTCGGTGGCGACGCAGGGTACGGGCCTGATCTGGTCGGGTTCCGGGTCTTTGTCGTCGAGTGGTTGTTACACGACCAGCAGGTGCTATCTGCAGTCGCCCGTCGTGGCGTCGGGCAAGTTGAAGGACGGCTGGCTGGTTCGCTGGCGGGTGCGCGTCTCGGCCTCCGACGGGGTGGCCGGTCCGTGGTCGGAGTGGCAGGGCGGCCGGGTGGACACCTCCAAGCCGGTGGTGTCGGAGCAACTGGCCTCGCCGGGCCAGCAGGTGGCGGGGTTGTGGACGTTGTCGTCCGTGCAGCCGAGCTTCTACGCGTACGGCGGCGACCCGGAGTCGCGGACGTTGCGTCTGGAGGCGCAGGTCGAGCATGACCCGTCGGTGGCGACGCAGGGTACGGGCCTGATCTGGTCGGGTTCCGGGTCTTTGTCGTCGAGTGGTTGTTACACGACCAGCAGGTGCTATCTGCAGTCGCCCGTCGTGGCGTCGGGCAAGTTGAAGGACGGGTGGCTGGTTCGCTGGCGGGTGCGCGTGTCGGCCTCCGACGGGGTGGCCGGTCCGTGGTCGGAGTGGCAGGAGTCGACGGTGGCGGTGAGTGGCACGGCCGGTAACGGTCTGGGCGCGGTGCCCGCGACGCGTGGCACCGACTCGTGGACGCTGGCGTCCGTCACACCGTGGTTGTACGCCAAGGTCACCGACGCCGGCGGCTCCAAGCTGGTGCTGGGCGCCGAGATCGAGCACGACCCCGCAGTTCCGGCCCAGGGCACGGGCCTGATCTGGTCCGGCAAGGCCACCACCTCCTACGCCTCGGGCGGGAACGCCTGGCTGCAGGTCCCGGCCGGGCAACTGACGGACGGGATGAAGGTCCGCTGGCGCGTGCGCGGTGTGACCACGGCGGGCGTGGAGGGCGAGTGGTCGGCCTGGCAGAGCGCCGCGGTGGACGTGACGAAGCCCGCCGCGTCCGACGCGGGGTTGACCCCGGCGACCAAGGGCGCGACCTCGTGGACGGCGTCGTCGGTGACGCCGTGGTTGTACGCCAAGGTCAGCGACCCCGATTCGCGGGCTTCGAAACTGTCGGTGCAGGTCGAGCACGACCCGGCCGTACCCGCGCAGGGCACGGGCCTGATCTGGGAGGGCAAGGGCGCCACCGCCTACGCCTCGGGCGGCAACGCGTGGGTCCAGGTCCCGGCCGCGAAGCTGACGGACGGCATGAAGGTGCGCTGGCGCGTACGCGGTGAGACGACCACCGGCGCGCTCGGCCCATGGACCGACTGGTCCGCCACCGCGATCGACCTCAACAAGCCGGCGATCCAGTCGCTCGGCATGGATCCCGCTCTTCCCGGCTCCGCGTCTTGGACGGCGGGGACGGTGACGCCGTGGCTGTTCGCCAAGGTGAGCGACCCGGAGAACCGGTCGAGCAAGCTCGACGTGGAGGTCGAGCACGACCCGGCCGTTCCCGCGCAGGGGGCGGGGCTGATCTGGTCGGGCTCCTCGGACAAGGCGTACGCGCCGGGCACCAACGCCTGGGCGGTCGTGCCGTCGGGCAAGCTGACCGACGGCTGGCAGATCCGCTGGCGCGCCCGCGCCACCACCACGTCCGGCGCGTCGGGGCCGTGGTCGGAGTGGGTGTCGGCGCGCGTGGACACGACGGTGTTCAAGACGATCCCGCCCGGGCCCGCCGTGAGCGAGGTGTCGGCGCCCACCGGCCAGTTGGTGACGGGCAAGTGGATCCTGCCGACCACCAGTCCGTCCTTCACCGCCGCGATCTCGGACGTGGACCGGCGGCCCGGCGCGCTGGAGGCGGAGGTCGAGCACGACCCGGCCGTACCGGCGCAGGGGACGGGGCTGATCTGGTCCGGGCAGAGCACGACGTTCGATGAGACGTGTTTCAAGGGACAGACGTGCTGGGCCTCGCACGAGTCGCCCGCGGTGACGGGCTTGCAGAACGGCTGGCACGTGCGGTGGCGGGTGCGGGCGGTGGTGCAGTCCACCGCCACAGCGGGCGCGCTGGTGTCCGGCCCGTGGTCGGAGTGGCAGTCCGCGCGCGTGGACACCTCCAAGCCGGTGGTGTCGGAGCAACTGGCCTCCCCAGGTCAGCAGGTGGCGGGCCTGTGGACGTTGCCGTCCACGCAGCCGAGCTTCTACGCGTACGGCGGCGACCCCGACTCGCGCAAGCTGCGCCTGGAGGCGCAGATCGAGCACGACCCGTCGGCCGCCGGCCAGGGCTCCGGGCTGATCTGGGCGGCCGGCGGCACGCTGTCGAGCAGTGGTTGTTACACGACCAGCAGGTGCTGGTTGCAGTCTCCCGCAGTGGCGTCGGGCAAGTTGAAGGACGGCTGGCTGGTTCGCTGGCGGGTGCGGGTGTCCACCGCCGACCAGGTGGCGGGCCCGTGGTCCGAATGGCAGTCCGGGCGCGTGGACACCAGCAAGCCGGTGGTGTCGGAGCCGCTGGCCTCCCCAGGTCAGCAGGCGTCAGGACTGTGGACGTTGCCGTCCACGCAGCCGACCTTCTACGCGTACGGCGGCGACCCTGACTCGCGGCCGTTGCGACTGGAGGCGCAGATCGAGCACGACCCGTCGGCGGCGAGCCAGGGCTCCGGGCTGATCTGGGCGGCCGGCGGCGCGGTGTCGAGCGGCGGTTGTTACACGACCAGCAGGTGCTGGTTGCAGACCCCGACAGTGGCGTCGGGCGAGCTCAAGGACGGTTGGCTGATCCGCTGGCGCGTGCGGGCCTCCACCGCTGAAGGGGAGGCGGGCCCGTGGTCGGAGTGGCAGTCCGCGCGGATCGACGCCTCCAAGCCGGTGGTGTCGGAGCAACTGGCCTCGCCGGGCCAGCAGGTGGCGGGTATGTGGACGTTGCCGTCCACGCAGCCGACCTTCTACGCGTACGGCGGCGACCCTGACTCGCGGCCGTTGCGTCTGGAGGCGCAGGTCGAGCATGACCCGGCGGTCGCCACGCAGGGTACGGGCCTGATCTGGTCCGGCACCGGCACGGTGTCGAGCGGCGGTTGTTACACGACCAGCAGATGCTGGTTGCAGTCTCCCGCAGTGGCGTCGGGCAAGCTCAAGGACGGCTGGCTGGTTCGCTGGCGGGTGCGCGTGTCCACCGCCGACGGCATCACCAGTCAGTGGTCGGAGTGGCAGGCCGGCCGCGTGGACACCTCCAAGCCGGTGGTGTCGGAGGCGACGGCCTCCCCAGGCCAGCAGGTGGCGGGGTTGTGGACGTTGTCGTCCGCGCAGCCGACCTTCTACGCGTACGGCGGCGACCCTGACTCGCGGCCGTTGCGCCTGGAAGCGCAGGTCGAGCATGACCCGGCGGTCGCCGCGCAGGGTACGGGCCTGATCTGGTCCGGCACCGGCACGGTGTCGAGCGGCGGTTGTTACACGACCAGCAGGTGCTACTTACAGTCACCTGCGGTGACAGCGGGCAAGCTCAAGGACGGTTGGCTGGTTCGCTGGCGGGTGCGCGTCTCGGCCTCCGACGGGGTGGCCGGCCCCTGGTCGGAGTGGCAGGAGTCGACGGTGGCGGTCAGCGGCACGGCCGGTAACGGCCTGGGCGCGGTGCCCGCGACGCGTGGCACCGACTCGTGGACGCTGGCGTCCGTCACACCGTGGTTGTACGCCAAGGTCACCGACGCCGGCGGCTCCAAGCTGGTGCTGGGCGCCGAGATCGAGCACGACCCCGCAGTTCCGGCCCAGGGCACGGGCCTGATCTGGTCCGGCAAGGCCACCACCTCCTACGCCTCGGGCGGGAACGCCTGGCTGCAGGTCCCGGCCGGGCAACTGACCGACGGGATGAAGGTGCGCTGGCGGGTACGCGGCGTCACCACCGCCGGCGCCGAGGGCGAGTGGTCGCCCTGGCAGAGCGCGAGCGTCGACGTGACCAAACCCGCCGCGTCCGACGCGGGTCTGACCCCGGCGACCAAGGGCGCGACGTCCTGGACGGCGTCGTCGGTGACGCCGTGGTTCTACGCCAAGGTCAGCGACCCCGATTCGCGGGCCTCGAAACTGTCGGTGCAGGTCGAGCACGACCCCACCGCGACCGGGCAGGGCAGCGGCCTGATCTGGGAGGGCAAGGGAACCACCGCCTACGCCTCCGGTGGCAACGCCTGGGCGCAGGTCCCCGCGGGCAAGCTGACGGACGGCATGAAGGTACGCTGGCGCGTACGCGGTGAGACCACCACCGGCACGCTCGGCCCATGGACCGACTGGACCGAGACCAGCTTCGACCTGCGCAAACCGTCGGTGTCCGGCCTGTCGATGACGCCCGCGACCTGGGACGCGGGAACCTGGACGGCGGCGGCGACCTCGCCGTGGCTCTACGCGAAGGTGACCGACCCGGAGACCAGGGATTCCCTGCTCGCCGTGGAGATCGAGCACGACCCGGCCGCGACCGGGCAGGGCAGCGGCCTGATCTGGACGGGCAAGAGCGCTCAGGCGTACCACTCGGGTGACAATGCGCTGGTGCAGGTGCCGGGCGGGAAGCTGACCGACGGGATGAGGATCCGCTGGCGGGCCCGTGCCGAGACCACCAGCGGCGCCATCAGCCCGTGGTCGGACTGGACCCAGGCACGCGTGGACCTCAACAAGCCGTCGGTCGAGTCGCTGGGCATGGACCCGGCGCTTCAGGGCAGCGCGTCGTGGACGGCCGGAACGGTGACGCCGTGGCTGTTCGCGAAGGTCACCGATCCTGACAACCGGTCGAGCAAGCTCGACGTGGAGGTCGAGCACGACCCGGCCGCCGCCGGGCAGGGGACCGGGCTCATCTGGTCGGGCTCATCGGACCAGGACTACGCGACGGCAACGATCGCCTGGGCGGCCGTACCGGCCGGGAAGCTGACCGACGGATGGCAGATCCGCTGGCGCGCCCGCGCCACCACCACGTCAGGGGCGTCCGGGCCGTGGTCGGCCTGGGTGTCGGCGCGGGTGGACACGGCGATCGCCAAGACGATCCCGCCCGGCCCGGTCGTGAGCACGGTGTCGGCGCCGGTCGGGCAGTTGGTGTCCGGCAAGTGGATCCTGCCGAGCACCAGCCCGTCCTTCACCGCCGCGATCGCGGACGCCGACCGGCGGCCCGGCGTGCTGCAGGCGGAGGTCGAGCACGACCCGGCGGCGACCGGCCAGGGCACCGGCCTGATCTGGACCGGACAGAGCACGACGTTCGGTGACACCTGTTTCACGAACCAGACGTGTTCGGCCTCCCACGAGTCGCCCGAGGTGACGGGGCTGCAGAACGGCTGGCAGATCCGGTGGCGGGTGCGCGCGGTGGTGCAATCCACCGCCGCTCCCGGCGCGCTAGTGCCCGGCCCGTGGTCGGAGTGGCAGTTCGGCCGGGTGGACACCTCCAAGCCGGTGACGTCGGACCTCCTGGCCTCGCCCGGTCAGCAGGTGGCAGGTCTGTGGACGTTGCCGTCCACGCAGCCGAGCTTCTACGCGTACGGCGGCGACCCGGACGCCCGGGCGTTGCGCCTGGAGGCGCAGATCGAGCACGACCCGTCGGCCACCACCCAGGGCACAGGCTTGATCTGGTCCGGCACCGGCACGGTGTCGAGCGGCGGTTGTTACACGACCAGCAGGTGCTGGTTGCAGACCCCTGCGGTGACGACCGGCAAGTTGAAGGACGGCTGGCTGATCCGCTGGCGCGTACGGGTGAGCACGTCAGGTTCGGTGGCCAGTCAGTGGTCGGACTGGCAGGCCGGGCGCGTGGACACCAGCAAGCCGGTGGTGTCGGAGCCGCTGCTCACGCCAGGGCAGGAGGCGGCAGGTTCGTGGACGTTGCCGTCCACGCAGCCGACCTTCTACGCGTACGGCGGCGACCCGGACTCGCGGCCGCTGCGCCTGGAGGCGCAGGTTGAGCACGACCCGTCGGCCGCCGGGCAGGGCTCAGGTTTGATCTGGTCCGGCACCGGGACGGTGTCGAGCAGTGGTTGTTACACGACCAGCAAGTGCTGGTTGCAGACCCCCGCGGTGACGACCGGCAAGCTGAAGGACGGCTGGCTGATCCGCTGGCGCGTACGGGTGAGCACGGCGGCCTCGGTCGCCAGCCAGTGGACGGAGTGGCAGGCCGGGCGCGTGGACACCAGCAAGCCGGTGGTGTCGGAGCCGCTGGCCTCGCCTGGCCAGCAGGTCGCGGGCTTGTGGACGTTGCCGTCCACGCAGCCGAGCTTCTACGCGTACGGCGGGGACGCGGACTCGCGGCCGTTGCGCCTGGAGGCGCAGGTCGAGCACAACCCGTCGGCCGCCGGGCAGGGCTCAGGGCTGATCTGGTCCGGCACCGGCACGGTGTCCAGCGGCGGTTGCTACACGACCAGCAAGTGCTGGTTGCAGACCCCCGCGGTGACGGCCGGCAAGCTGAAGGACGGCTGGCAGGTGCGCTGGCGCGTACGGGTGTCCACCGCTGAGGGAGTCGCCGGCCCGTGGTCGGAGTGGCAGGCCACCCGGGTGGACGCCTCCAAGCCTGTGGTCTCGGAGGCGACGGCCTCCCCAGGACAGCAGACGTCAGGACTGTGGACGCTGACCTCGACCCAGCCCACCTTCTACGCCTACGGCGGCGACCCCGACTCGCGGACCTTACGCCTGGAGGCGCAGGTCGAGCATGACCCGTCGGTCACCACGCAGGGCACGGGCCTGATCTGGTCGGGCACCGGCACGGTGTCGAGCGGTGGTTGTTACACGACCAGCAAATGCTGGTTGCAGACGCCCACGGTGACGTCGGGCAAGTTGAAGGACGGCTGGCTGGTCCGCTGGCGCGTACGGGTGTCCACCGCCGAGGGGATCGCGGGCCCGTGGACGGAGTGGCAGGCGTCCACCGTCGCGGTGAGCGGAACGGCGGGCGACGGCCTGGGCGCGGTGCCCGCCACCCGTGGCACCGACTCGTGGACGCTGGCGTCCATCACACCGTGGTTGTACGCGAAGGTGACCGACGCCGGAGGTTCCAAACTGGTGCTGGGCGCCGAGATCGAGCATGACCCGGCCGCTCCCGCCCAGGGCACGGGTCTGATCTGGTCCGGCAAGGGCACCACTCAGTACGCCTCCGGCGGCAACGCCTGGCTGCAGGTCCCGGCCGGGAAACTGACCGACGGCATGAAGATCCGCTGGCGGGTACGCGGCATCACCACCGCCGGTGCGGAAGGCGAATGGTCACCCTGGCAGAACGGCACCGTGGATCTCGGCAAACCAAGCATCGACGGCCTGGGGATGAACCCCGCCATCCGGGGCACGACATCCTGGACGGCGGAGTCGCTGACGCCGTGGATGTACGCCAAGATCACCGACCCGGAAAACCGCCCCGGCAAGCTCGACGTCCAGGTGGAGCACGACCCGGCGAACGGCGACGAGGGAACCGGCCTGATCTGGTCGGGCACCTCGGACAAGGAGTACGCCTCCGGGACCAACGCCTGGACGGCCGTACCGGCCGACAAGCTGACGGACGGCTGGCACATCCGCTGGCGGGCCCGCGCCACCACCACGTCCGGGGTGTCGGGGCCGTGGTCGGACTGGGTGTATGCGAGCGTGGCGGCGCTGCCGTTCGAGTCGTTCTCCCCGGCGAACAACAGCCAGGTGGGCTCGCTGGCGCCGGTGCTGTCGGCGAACGCGCGGCCTTTCAACAAGGGCGAGGTCAAGTACTGGTTCCAGATCTGCGCGGGCAGCGCACCGAACTGGCGCTGGTGCAAGGACTCGGCGGAGAAGACCGAGGACTGGACCAAGGAAGGTGTGTGGCAGGTCGTCGATGAGCGGCTGAAGTGGGGCGAGACGTACTCGTGGATGGCCAAGGCCGCCACCACCTACGCTACGGTGGCCTCCTCCTGGCGGACCTTCACGCTGGTGCCGGAACAGGCGAACATCAACGGCCTGCTGGCAGGCGGCACGCAGGACCAGGAGTTCAACCACATGTCGGGCAACTACGCGCCCACGACGACGGACGCCTCGGTGGCGGTCCTCGGCCCGCCCTTGTCGGTGAGCCGTACCTACAACAGCCTGGACCCACGCACCGACGGGATCTTCGGTGCCGGGTGGACCACCCGATGGGACATGCGGATCGAGGAGGAGCCGACCGGGAGCCTGCTGGTGACCTATCCCAGCGGAGAGCAGCTGCGGTTCGTCCTGGCGGGCAACGGCACGTACGCGCCCCCGTCGGGGACGTTCGCGACGATGGCCGCCGAGCAGACGGGTGGCTGGCGGTTGATGGACAAGTCGGCCACGTCCTACTGGTTCGACACGTCCGGCAGCCTCACCAAGATCACCGATCGTCGGGGGCGGGCTCAGCAACTGACCCGCGGCACCGACGGCAAGCTGACCAAGGTGACCGCGACGGGTGGCAGGTCGCTGACGTTCACCTGGGTGGGGAACCACGTGGCGAGCGTGTCCACCGATCCCGTAGACGGCAACCCGCTGACCTGGACCTACACCTACACAGGTGATCAGCTGGTCAAGGTGTGCCCGCCTACCTCGGTGACGGCCTGCACGACGTACGAGTACGGCACGGCCTCGCGGTACAAGAGTGTGATCACCGATTCCGGGCCGGAGTACTACTACCGGCTGAACGAGGCCGAGACCCGTACCGGCACCACCGTCACGAGCGCGGCGGGCTGGAACATCACCGAGGAGCAGGCCAAGCTGAACGGCACCACCCCGGCCGACCTCGGCCCCCGGGTCCCGGGCGCGCTGGCCGGGTCGCCGGACACCGCGATGCGCTTCAAGGGAGCGGCGACCTCCACCTACGTGCAACTGCCGCCCAACGCGATCAGCGGCCAGGGCGGCGATCTGGCCGTGGAGGCGTGGTTCAAGACCACCGCGTCCGGAACGATCATCGGAATGCAGAACACGGGGACCAACGGCCCGTCGGCATTCACGCCGGTGGTGTACGTAGGCACTGACGGAAAGCTGCGCGGCCAGTTCTTCACCGGCTCCTCCACCGTTGCGCAGACCCCGATCACCTCCACCGGCGCCGTGAACGACGGCAGCTGGCACCATGCGGTGCTCTCGTCGGTGGAGACCAAGCCCGCCTCAAGCTCGGAGCCCGCCGAGCACACGCAGACGCTGTACCTGGACGGGGCCGCGATGGGCACGCTGGCCGGGGAGATCCAGCATGGCGACATGGCGGAGACCCGGATCGGCTCCGGGTACGGCTCCACGGCCTGGCCGTCCAGCACGACCACCACCACGCTGTTCCCATTCAACGGCGACATCGACGAGGTCGCGATCTACGGCAGGCCCATGGGCGCGGCGGCCGTACAGCGGCACTTCGCAGCCGGGAAGCCACAGCCGCAGCTGACCAAGGTGACTCAGCCGTCGGGTCGGGTATGGGCGGTCAACGCCTACAACCCGGACGGCGGCCGGTTGGTGACGTACACCGACTCCAACGGCGGCACGTGGAAGCTGTCGGACCCGGTGTACGCCAAGCAGACCACCATCTCGACCTTCGCCACCGTGACAGTGACCGATCCGGACAACGGGGTCGTCACCTACGTCTCCGACGCGCAGCGTGGCTACCGGGACGTGGCGGTGACCGACCAGGTCGGCGCGACCATGAAGTACACCTATGACGTGGGCGGATATCCGGCCAAGGCGATCGATCCGAACGGCAACGTGGTCGAGCTGGCGTACAACGGCCGGGGAAACCTGCTGTCGAGGAAGACCTGCCGGACGGCGGGTGTGAACTGCTCGACGGAGTACTACAACTACTTCAACGACACCGAGAAGCCGTTCGACCCGCGCAACGACGTGAAGATCGCCCAGCGGGACGGCCGATCGGCCTCGCCCACCGATGAGTCCTACATGACCTCCTGGACGCACAACTCCTTTGGTGAGGAGATCAAGATCACTACTCCGGCCACGGAAGACTTCCCGACCGGTCGCAGCACGAGCAACACCTACACCGACGGCACAGAACCCGCAGCCGGCGGCGGCACCATGCCGGCGGGCCTGACAAAGGCGGAGAAGGACTTCAAGGGCAACGAGACCACCTACGCCTACAACGCCGCCGGTGACCTCGTCACTGAGACTCTGCCGTCGGGGCTGGTGAAGAAGTACACCTATGACGCGCTCGGCCGGGTGATCTCGACCACCGAGATCTCCAAGGCGAACCCCGAGGGCGTGACCACCACGACCAGCTACGACGGCATGGGCAAGCCGCTGACCAAGGCAGGGCCCGGGATCAAGAACGACGTCGACGGCAAGACCCACACGCTGAAGTGGTCGGCCACGTACGACGCCGACGGGCTGCTGCTGACTGAGACCAGCGCGGACCTGACGGGCGGGGACGCGGCGCGGACCACCACCTACACCTACGACGCCAACGGCCGGCAGGAAACGGTGACCGATCCTGAAGGCGCGGTCACGCGGTCCAGGTACGACGGCAAGGGACAGAAGACCACGTCCACCGACCCGCGCGGCGCCACCCTGGCCTACACCTACACGCCGCGCGGAGAGCTGGCCACCACGGTGCTGAAGGGATGGACGGGCAGCCCGCTCGACCCGCAGCCGGCCACCGACGTGGTGATGGAGTCCATCGCCTACGACCCCGCCGGCCGTATCGCGTCCAAGACCGACGCGATGGGACGCACCACCACCTACACCTACTACGCCGACAACCTGCCGTTCGAGGCGACCACCAAGGGAGCCAAGCTGAACGGCTCCGCCACCGGACGCGACGTCGTGCTGGACTCCCGGGTCTACGACGCGGCCGCGCAACTTGTCCGGCAGACGACCAACGGCGGCACGCTGCGTGTCGACGCCGCCTACGACGCCGCCGGGCGGATCAGCTCGCAGGTGGTGGACCCGGAGACGCTGGCGCGCAAGACCAGCTTCACCTACGACGCGAACAACAACGTGACCAAGGTGACGCGTACCGCCGCGGGCACCAGCCGGAGCGAGGTCTCCGAGTTCGAGTACGACGTGCTCGACCAGCCGATCCGGCAGACCCTCCACAATGACGGCGCAGACCTGGTCACCACGCTGACTGTGGACGACCGCGGTCTGGTGACGGCGATGACCGACCCGCGCGGCAACGCCGCGGGGGCCGACCCGGCCGACTTCACCACCAGCGTGACCTACAGCACGGCCGGGCAGCCGATGCGCCTGGAAATGCCCGCCGTCCAGGTGGAACGCAACGGCGGTGCCGCCGTCACCGAGCGGCCCACATCCAAGCTGGGCTACAACACCTTCGGCGAGCGTACGCACCAGGTCGACCCCGTAGGCCGCACCACTACGGCGGCCTACGACCGGGCCGGGCGCGTCATCACCCAGGCCCTCCCGGCCTACACCCCGCCCGGCGGACAGCTGATCACCCCGACCACGACCGCGGAATACGACGCCGCCGGTCAGCTGGTCAAGGCGACCGGCGTGCGCGGCCAGGTCACCACCGCCGTCTACGACGTGCTGGGCCGCAAGGTGAAGGTCACCGACCCGCCCGCCGGCGGAGCGGCGGCCGGGACGTGGACGTTCGGTTACGACCTGCTCGGTGAATCGTCGTGGACCGTGGACCCGACCGGAGCACGGTCCGAGGCGACCTACGACGACTTAGGGCGGCAGATCACACTCTCGACCATCGAGCGCAAGCCGACGCCGGGCGTCTACGTCACCAAGCTGGACTACGACGACGCGGGACGGGTGGTGAAGACCACTCGTCCCACCGGCGACGCCTCCACCCGCGCCTACGACGCGACCGGTGCGTTGACCAAGCAGACCGACGCGCTCGGCAACGCCACCACCTTCGGCTACGATCTGGCCGGACGGCCCACCACGACCACCAACGCGCTCGGGCTCACCTCGACGGCCTTCTACGACCTGGCGGGTCGCAAGACCGAGACCCAGGAGCAGGACGCGACAGGGAAGGTGCTGCGCACCGTGAAGGCTGGCTACGACCTGGCCGGCAACCCGATCAGCAGCACGTCAGGCGAGGGACACACCGTAATCCGCACCTACGACGCCGCCAACCGGATGACCTCGCTGGTCGAGCAGGTCTCCGCGTCCGAGCAGATCACCAGCACCTTCGGCTACGACGCCGCCGGCGCGCAGACCCGCACCACCAACGGCCGCGGCAACTCCACCTACACCACCTACAACAGCCTCGGCCTGGTGGAGACCGTGATCGAGCCGGCCACCGCGCAGCACCCCGACCTGAAGGACCGCACCTGGACCGTCGCCTACGACGTGGCCGGCAACCCCGCCGTCAGCCTGGCTCCCGGCGGGGTACGGGTCGAGCGCACCTTCGACGAGCTGAACCGGCTCGTCACGCAGACCGGGACGGGAGCCGAGGCCGACACCGAGGCCAAGAGGTTCGGCTACGACTCGGTTGGCCGCATGATCACCGCCAACGATCTGACCTTCACCCTCAACGACCGCGGCCAGCTGCTCAAGTCCAGCAGTGCCGTCGCCGGCGACCTCAACGTCTATGCCTACGACGCCGACAACCGCGTGGTGCAGCGCATCGACGGCACCGGCACCTCCACCTTCACCTGGGACGACGCCGACCGGCTCACCCAATCGGTAGACCCGGTGTCGGGCACCACGATCGACTACACCTACGACAAGGCCAACCGCTTGACCGGCATGGCCTACGGTGCGGGCGGTGCTCGCCGCACCTACGGCTACGACGACCTAAGCCGGCTCGCCAAGGACACGCTCACCACCTCGGCCGCGGGGCCGATCGCGTCCATCGAGTACGGCTACGACCTGGACGACAACATGACGTCCAAGACCACCACCGGAACCGCCGGCGCGGGGAAGAACACCTACACCTACGACTGGGCCAACCGGCTCACCTCCTGGACCGCGCCCGACGGAGCCAAGACCGACTACGGTTGGGACGCCGCGGGCAATCGTGTCAAGGCAGGCGACAAGACCTACACCTACGACGAACGCGACAGGCTGACTGCGGGCGACGGCAAGACGTACACCTACACCGCTCGCGGAACCCTCGCCGAAGAAGGCAACGGCATGGTCCGCCTCACCAAGTCCGACGCCTTCGACCGCCTCGTCAACGACGACGGCGTGCAGTACGACTACGACGCCCTCGACCGGGTCGAGACTCGCACACAAGGAGGCAAGACCCAGCGCATGACCTACGACGGCACCACCAACAACCTCGTCGCCGTCACCGACACCGCCACCGGCGTCAAGACCGCGATGTTCGGCCGGGACGCGCTCGGCCGCACCCTGGGCCTGTCGGACGGCGCCAGCGCCGGCGCCCAGCTCGCGTTCTGCGATCTGCGCGGCGATCTCATCGGAGCCTTCACCGCCACCGGCACCTCACTGATCGACTCGGTCGCCTACAACCCCTTCGGGGAGGTCGTCACCCGCACCGGAGCGGTCCACAGCCTTGGCTATCAGGGCGCCTACACCGACCCGAGCACCGGCAAGGTCAACATGGCCGCCCGCTGGTACCAGCCCACCACCGGCAGCTTCATCAGCCGAGACACCCTCACCCAAAGTGCCGACCCCTCTGTCCAGCTCAACCGTTACACCTACGCCAACGACAACCCGCTCACGAACGTCGATCCCGATGGCCACGCCTCCTGTGCGAAGAAGCCGTACCAGAAGAAATGCGAGAAGCAATACGACAAGTGCGTCGACAATGGCTTCAAGGGCAAGAAGTGTGATCCGTACGAGTCCTTCTACAACGACTGCACGGCCGGCTTGACGAAGGACAAGGGATGCAAGTCCGCGAACGAGAAGTATAACGATTGCCGATTCGCCGGCTCCAAGGCGAAGACGTGCGAGGAGAAAGCGGTGTACTCCGCGTGTGTCGCTGGCGGGGGCGGCGGCACCTGCTCGGGGCAGAAGAAGGTGTACGCGCAGTGCATGGCGGGGAAAAACTCCGATCGCGTAGGCTGCATCGAAGCGGGTCCTGAGTACCAGGAGTGCATGCATCGGTACTCGAACACTACGAAGGTGTGTAGGGGATCGGCCATCGAGTATGCGAAGTGTCGTGGCGACAGAGAACATGGCGGCGACACCGACCAATGCAAGGTTGTGAGCGAGGCATACTCGGTGTGTGCCTACAAGGGTGGCCTGCCGGAAGGGCTGGGTGGACGGCACGGCAACGGAAACAGCGCGAAATACTGCCAAGGAATAGCAGCCGACGCGACCCAGTGCCTGACCAAGATCAAGGGATCGCTGGGTGACTGCTTCGCCGCCGCCGTGGTGGAGCTCGACTGCATGGCCAAGAAACACAAGATGGCCGCATGCGGAAAGCTGGGGGACTCCATCCGTTGGTGCATCGACCACCCCACGTCGACATACTGTGATTCCACGCCCGGAAAACACTGTGTTCGCTCAGAAAAGAACGGCCATACCTACAGGACATGTACGACTTATTATTCGCCGGTACAGGCGTGGTTCATGTCGAACATCTACAAGAAGGAAAAGGGCATGACCGCCCCGGGCATCTGCGACCTCTCGAAGTTCCTGGGCCGCATACCGGGGGCCAAAACTGCGCAAGGAGCAGCGGACACGGTGTGCGGAGCGATCAAGGACGGGATCGATCTTCTCGACTCCCTGGGGCCGGACGTGGACGCGATGAACAAGAAATGGGATGAGTTCCGCACGAAGTATCCCGGCCGGGGGATAAACGTCAGAGAAAAGTGCATGAGGGAGGACGACGGGATCGGCCTGAAGGCGCCTTGGAGATGTGGTCCCTTGACGTACAATCCCGCTTGATCCTTCCAGGCATTCGAAACGGTGAGCCAAGATGAGGATGTTCTATCGCGCCGGTGCGGCGGTTGTCCTGCTGGCTGCGGGCGCCCTGTTCGCCGTGCAGGCACAGACGAACGAGGCCCTCACCGTCGCCTCCGGCAGTTTCGAGCACGATGGCCGCACGGGTGAGGACACGACCTTCTCGCCGGATGAGCCATCCAGAAAACCCTGCGAAACCCCTGCGGACGAGCATGAGGTGTGCGCAAAGGCGAAGCCTCGGCGACACGAGCGCGAAGCCTTCATCGCGGACTGCGTGGCCGCCGATGTCGTCGGGCTCTGGCCGAACACGTGCGCCGACGTGGCGGAGGGGGTGGCGGAGACGTTCTCGACCTGCCGGTCCGCGGGGAAGACATTGCTGCAGTGCGAGAACGTCGCCGTTCACGAGGCATGCGTCTATCGTGGCGGCGGAGCGATCTGTGGAGATTCCGAGCCTGTCTATCAAGCCTGTCGCACTCGTGGTGACACTGACATCGCACGTAGTTTCTGCATGGAGGGCAACATCGAATACCAAAAGTGCCGGCACGCCTGGGGGGTCACGGTGAGTGGCGACGTCTGTGTAGCGGCCACGGCTGCCTACGAGGATTGCCGGACGCGTTCGCCCATCCATGTGTGCCAAGGCGTGCGGGATAAGTATGCGCGTACGCATTACCGCTGACGATATGACATTGATCGGCAAAGGTGATTCGGGCGGCTGAGGGCATTGCCCAGGCGGCCGCGGTTTGTCGAACCGTTCGATGTAGCCGATGATCTGCCGTTCCGTCCCGGATCGAGCGGTGAAGACAAACCTCGATGACTCACGAGGTGGTCGTCCCTCCTGATCGGTTTCGGCTGATGGAGATTTCCTCCTGATCGTCCCGTTCATCTCCGGCGTGTGCCGCTCGAATATTGAGTTGCGTGACCTGAGCTGTAGTTACGCGGATGGAGCGCGGGTTGTAGAGTTTGATCAGCTGCGGGCTGGTTGCGTTGTCGGCCGGATCTCTGAGGCGCTTCCTCGATGGGGAATGGTTCGTCTCGCGGGGTAGGGGACGAGCGGCGCGCCCTTCGCCGGCCGCTAGCTTGCCGACTCCATCCCGAAGGCGGCGAGGCAGCACGTCCGTCCTTGCCGGAGCACGTGCCGAGCACGGCGACGGAGCGCGCTGGGCACCAGCGTGTACGGCAAGATGGCGGCGTACCCGGCCAAGATCGTGGGTTATCCGTACAACAACAACGAGCTCGTGAACATCAACGACAACGACGCGGGCCTCATCGGCAGGACGATGGGCCGCAGCAGGCGGTTCATCGATCGCGGCCAGCCGACGCTGCTGCTGGCCAAGTCGGCGAACCTGCCGTGGGTGGGCAACGTCAACGCCCTTCTGCGGCACTGGCTGCCCATCCACGGATACGCCACCCAGGGCGGGACCCACCGCTTCCGGGTCTGGGACCCGCAGACGGGGAAGTTCCACTTCATGACGGTCAACGAGGTGATGACCGCCGGGCAAGGGGGCGCCGTCATCTCCCCTGACCTGCGGCACTTCGTCATGCCACGCGAAGACCTCTGACCGCTCGCCCGGTCCGGCTCCCACGGGTGACCGGTCCGGCCAGTCGACCCGCCGCGCGACTGGTCCCCGCTGAGGCGTCCGCGTTCATCCCGGTCTGCCCTCGTCAGGGCGGGCGGCCCGGGCGCCGCTTCAGGCTGGACATCGGGCCGTCTCCAGGAGAGTGGTTCATGGCACCAGCTTGGCGTCGGCCCAGTCGGCGTGGTCGCTGTTGATGCCGTCGCCCGCGTCGGTCACCGTCAGCACCAGCGAACTCACGCCCGCCACGCTGACGTCGACGGACGCCGCCGCGCTCGACGGGGTCATCACCGACGGGCTCGCCCACAGCTTGACGCCGTCACCCCAGACCTCGAACGCGATCGTGGCGTTCGCGCCGACCTCGTCGTCCACGCCGACATGCGACTGGAACCTGGAGTATCCGCCGTTCAGGGTGTAGGTGATGGTGCTGTTGGCGTGCGTGCCGAGGCCCTTGTCGTAGACGGTCCCGTTCAGGGTGATGGGGTGCCCGTCGACGCTCCTGTCCTTGCGAACGGTGCCGAAGTCGCTCGTCGCCCCGGTCCAGGTGAGATCGCTCAGTTCGGCTGTCTGCCCGTTTCCGCTGATGGAGGTGGTGGCGGTGACCGCGTTGCTGCCTTCGGAGAGGTTGTCGGCGGCGTCCTTCGCCTTCACCGTGAACGTGTAGGAGGTCGAGGCCGACAGGCCGGTCGCCGTGTAGCTCGTGCCGGTCGACGAACCGACCAGCGTGGAGCCGAGGTAGACGCCGTAGCCGGTCACGCCGACGTCGTCGTTGGACGCGGTCCAGCTCAGGTTCACACTGTTGGAGGTGACGCCGCTCGCCACGAGGCCCGTCGGCGCGGTGGGGGCCGTGGTGTCGCCGCCCGGGGCTCCGGCGGTCGCGGTCACCGAGGTGCCGGCGGCCACCGGCACCGTCACGTAGGACACCGTTCGGCCGTACAGCGATCTGGTCCGCGGCGTTCGCGGGGTGCCGTTCACGCTGATCGTGGAGAGCGTCCCGTAGAACTGGGCTTCCCAGTCGAGGGTGCCGCCGGAATGGTTGGTCAGCGTGGAACTCGTCGTGCCGGTGTGCCTGAGCTTCAGATCGTTGGCGCCGACCTTGAGGTGGTCGATCTCCACCCACGGCACTTCGGACGTCAGCCTCGGGACGGTGGACACCTTCTTGGCAGGGGCGTCGGGTTGCACGCCCATCATGCCGTCGATGACGCTGCTGACCGCCAGGAATGAGATCTCCGGGTATGCGTTTCTGCCGGTCATCAGCTTCTTCAGCCACGACCAGCCCTCCGCGGGGCGGTTGTACTGGTAGTACATCTCCGGCAGGTAGGACGTCGCCTCGACATTCAGGTCGTCGTCGTTGGCGGCGATGAAGTCGAGGTAGTCGCTGGTCCTGGGGCCGTGGTCGCCCAGCCCCGTCAGCATCATCAGGAAGCTGGCCTCGTGTCCCCAACTGCTGTAGCCGGTGCCGTTCGCGTCCTTGCCGCGGATGTAGCGGTTGCTCGCCGGATCCCACCAGTGTGCCTCGAAGTGGTCCCGCACCCGCTGGGCGCGGGCGGTCCACCTGGTGCTGCCCGCGGTGTCGCCTCTGGTCTTCAGGATGGCCGCGTACGCCAGCATCGACTGGTACTGGTAGCCCAGGGCGTCGGCGGCGGAAGTGAGATTCTCGTTGGGGAACTCGAAGAACGTCGCGGTGTATTCGCCGGGCTGCATCTGCGCCACCGGCTGCTCATCGGACGGATTCGAGTCGTTCCAGGTCACTCCATGATCGGTGAGGAACGACCCCATGGTCGAGTCGTAGTAACCCGAGAGGGCAGGATCATTGATCCATTTCGAATCGCCCGTCCACAGATACTGCTTGTACGCCTTGGCCATCACGTTGAACGGTGACGGCAGCTCGCGGAATCCGGTGCCGTCGACGTAATACATGGCCCCGTAGGAACTGTGCGCCCACAGCGGCCAGCCGTTCTGGCCGGGATCGTCGGCGTCGCCGGCGAATGTCCTCATCATGTTGAAGGTCTCGGCGTCCAGGCCGAGCGCATGTGCGCCATCCGACTGATGAGAGATGTCGCGGTTGTAGAAGGCTTCCCTGCTGACGTAGGAGCCCCAATAGCCGGGGACCACCGACGTGTGCGTGGAATCGGTGAGCCGCCACCATTCCTGCTCGTGCCCCATCATCGGATTCCCCGGGTAGAACACCATGCCAAGGGCCCGGTTCTTTCCCCAGGTGAAGCCGTCGTTCAGGATCGCGTTCGGCGAGTCGAGCGTCAGCTCGCCGGTCGGTGGACCCACGTATTCCTGGATCGTGAGCTTGTCCACCCGCGGCGTTTCGCCGGCGGACACGGCCGTCAGTTTGATGACGTCACCGTCGGCGAGCGCGACCTTCGGCGAGGTATGTGTGTCGATATTGCGCGGGTCGGTGTAATCGGTGCCGCTCCGTTGCGAGGTCTGCCACGAATCCACAACGGTGGAACCGATGGAGATGCTGTAGGTCACACCGTTGGCGACTTTTCCGTTGTAGCGGGTGATGAGGTCGTAGAAGCCGGCGCTGCCGCTGAAATTCGTGGTAGCGGTGCTGGTCTGCCGGGAGACGCCCTGGGCGTAGGTGACTTGATCCACGGTCGCGGTCGTGAAGTTGGACAGCGACATGCTCTCGGCTTCGATGACGTACGACCTCGCGGCCTCCGCGGGGGTGGCGACGAGGGTGAGCGCCACCACCAGGAGGGCCAATAACGGACGCATGCGACTCCCTCTGTTGGAATGAGTTGGACTATGTCGCCTATTGAGTGCCTGTGTGTGATTCATGTCAATAGTTGTTTACTCCGGCGTCATCGGCTAACGTTCGCGCGCGAGGCAGAGTTGCCGGATCGTGCGAAAGTTTTCATTGAGTTCTTGCAAGCTTGGGAGTAGCGTCCCCGCCAACGACACCCCCCAACAGGAGCCACGCCATGGATCGACGCCGCTTTCTCCAGCTCAGTGCCCTGACCGCGGGAGGTGCACTGCTGACCGCCTGCGGATCGGAGGCGAAGCCGGAGCAGCAGCCGCAGGCCGCCGCCACCCCCTCGGGCAGCATCACCGTGTGGAGCTGGGCAGGTCCGGCCGCGATGATGAAGGAACTCGTGCCTGGCTTCGCCAAGCAGTTCCCCGGCGTCAAGGTCGACGTCCAGGACATCGGCAACCCGGCCATCTGGGACAAGATCACGACCGGGATGGCGGCAGGCGGCCAGGGCCTGGGCGACGTGCTGCACATCGGCGTGGACTACCTGCCCGCCTACATCGAGAAGTTTCCCGGCGGCCTGGCCGACCTCACCACGCTCGGCGCCGACAAGCACAAGGCCAAGTTCGCCCAGGGCATGTGGGAGACCGTCAGCCGCGACGGCAAGGTCTACGCCCTGCCCTGGGAGGCGAACTCCGCGGGCTTCTACTACCGCGCCGACCTGTTCGACAAGGCAGGCGTGGACGTCGAGGCGATCCAGACCTGGGACGAGATGATCGAGGCGGGCATCAAGCTCAAGGAGAAGACGGGCATCCAGCTTCTGGCCATCAACAAGGCCGCCACCCAGGCCGACTCGGCCAACCTCTTCCAGTTCCTCATGCAGTTGCAGGACGCCTTCTACTTCGACATGCAGGGCAACGTCACCATCGACTCGCCCGCCGGCGTCACCGCCATGACGCTCATCAAGAAGATGAACGACGCCGGAATCGTCGCCGACGGCGCGGGCGGCTGGAACACGATGATCAGCTCCATCAAGAAGGGCAGCGTCGCGGTGCAGCCCATGCCCACCTGGTTCGGCGGCATCATCGCCGAGAGCGCCCCCGACCAGAAGGGCAAGTGGAAGGTCAGGCTCCCGCCCGCGGTCACCCCCGGCGGCAAGGCCGCCGCCATCGTCAACTCCACCCACCTGGCCGTCGCGGGCACCAGCAAGAACCAGGCGACCGCCTTCGCCTTCGCCGAGTACGTGCTGACCAGGCCGGACAGTCAGGTTCACATCTACAAGGGCAAGGGCATCGCCCCGGCTCTCATGGCCGCCTACGACGACCCGATCTTCCACCAGCCGTCGGAGTACTTCAGCGGCCAGAAGATGGGCGAGATCTTCCTCGGCTCGCTCAAGCAGCCTTCCTATGTGACCAACTACTCCGCCGACTACGGCCGCGCGCTCAAGCTCGTCGACGACGCCCAGTCCAAGGTCCTGCTCCAGGGCGCCGACCCGGCCACCGCGCTGCGCGAGGCCGCCGACCAACTGGGCAACCAGACCGGGCGCAAGGTCGTGCGATGACCCTGCGCGCCATGAAAGTGGCGCCGTACCTGTTCATCCTGCCCGCCGTCGCCCTCTTCGCGATCTTCAAGATGTATCCGATCGCCTGGTCGTTCGTGCTCAGCCTGTTCAGGACGGACGGCGCTCTGCAGACCTTCGCGGGGACGGCCAACTACACCCGCCTGCTGCGGGACCCGCTGTTCTGGACGGCGCTGCGCAACACTGGCGCCGTCCTGGCGGTGCAGGTCCCGGTCATGCTCGGCCTGGCGCTCGCCCTGTCGGTCGCGTTCAACTCGGCGCTGCTGCGGTTCCGGTCGTTCGTCAGACTCGGCTTCTTCCTGCCCATCGTCACCGGCCCGATCGCGTACGGCCTGCTGTTCGCGGTGCTGCTCAACCCGCAGTCCGGGCTGGTCAACTGGGCGCTCGGCCTGGACATCCCGTGGCTGACCGACAAGTTCTGGGCGCGCGTCGCCCTCGGGCTGGCGCTGACCTGGCACTACGTGGGCTTCAACGCGATGGTCTACCTCTCCCGGCTGCAGGCGCTGCCCAGCGACCAGTACGACGCGGCCGCCGTGGACGGCGCAGGCGTGTGGCGGCGCTTCTGGCACGTCACGCTTCCCGGGTTGCGCCCGGTCATCCTGCTGACGGTGGTGATGTCGACGATCGGCACGCTGCAACTGTTCGACGAGCCGTACGTCCTGACCAAGGGCGGCCCGGACAACGCGCTACTGACGCTCGGCCTCTACCTGTACGAGAACGGCTTCCGCTTCTTCGACCTCGGCTACGCCTCGGCCATCGCCTACGCGCTCACGGTGATCATCGGCGTGCTCGGCATCATCCAGTTCCGGGTTCTGAGGGAGAGAACGTGAAGCGCGTGATGCTGACCTCGTCGATGCTGATCACGGTCACCGTCGTCCTCGTCCCGTTCTACTGGCTGATCGTGGCCGCCACCCACTCCAACGCCGACGTCTTCGGCAGCCCGCCCCCGCTCCTGCCGGGCGGTGAGCTGATGGACAACCTCGCCGCCCTGGAGCAACGCGTCGGCTTCAGCAGGACGATCCTCAACTCCGTGCTCATCTCCGGCCTCTACACGCTGGGCGCGGGCGCCGTCTGCACGCTGGCCGGGTATGGCTTCGCGGTCTACGACTTCCGCGGCAAGGAAGTCCTGTTCGGCCTGATCATGCTCGGTCTGGTCGTACCCAGCCAGGTCACGCTGGTGCCGCTGTTCAAGATGATGCTGGCCATGGACTGGCTCAACACCTACCAGGCCATCATCCTGCCCAACCTGGCGCTGCCGTTCGGCATCTTCCTGATGCGGCAGAGCATGTCGGCCTTGCCCAGGGAGCTCCTGGCCGCCGGTCGCGCCGACGGCTGCGGCGAGCTACGGCTGTTCCTGCGGGTGGCGCTGCCCGTCATGCGGCCCGCCCTGGCCGCCCTGGCCATCTACCTGTTCCTCTACCAGTGGAACGACTTCGTCTGGCCGCTGATCGCGCTGCGCACCGCCGACGCATACACCATCCCGCTCGCCCTGGCCGCGCAGACCGGCGCGACCGACACCGACTACGGCGCGATCCTCGCGGGGACCGCCGTCGCCGCCATCCCCATGGCGGTGCTCTTCCTCTTCCTGCAACGCCACTTCGTGTCCGGACTACTGGCTGGAGCCGTAAAAGAATGAGTGTCACCACCGCCGGGCTCACCCCCGCGCCCACAGAACACCTCCTGGACGGGGTACTGCTGGCCGTGCTCACGCACACGCCGGGCGCGAGCGTCGGCTGGACCTTCGACGGCGGCGTGCTGGAGGTCACCTCAGAGGGCGATCTGGAGATCAGGCTGTCGGTCCCGCTCAAGGACGCGGTCGGCTTCTGGCACCCGGACTGCCGATGGGTGCGCACGTTGCCGGCCGACTGGGCGGGCTGGGCCCACGCCTCGCTGGTGAAGGGCGCGGTGGCAGGATGCCTGTACGACAGCCACGGTGAGACCATGCTGGCCTACCTCGCCGAGGACCCGGTACCGGAGACCATCGTGCGGTTCGGCGTCTCGGAGGAGAATCAGACCTTCGTCGTACATTTGGGCATCCCGGCCGGTGTTTCGCCGTACCGGCTGCTGGTGGAGCCGCGCTCGCGGTCGGTCGCGACCGCGATGCGGACGTTGCGCGGGCGGCTCCGGCTGGGTCTGGGGCTCGCGACTGTGCAGGAGAACGCGCGGGTGCCGGTCTATTCGACCTGGTACGGGTTCAGCCAGCGGGTCGACGCGGCGAGCGTGGAGGCTGAGGCGGAGCTGGCGGCCGAGGCCGGTTGTGGCGTGCTGATCATGGATGACGGGTGGCAGCGGTTCGGCAACGGCCGCGGATATGCCGGCGTAGGGGATTGGCTCCCCGATGAGACGAAATTTCCGGACTTCGCGGGGCATGTGGCGAAGATTCAGGGGATGGGGCTGAAGTATCTGGCCTGGGTCGCGCCACTGCTGGTCGGCCCGGAGGCGGAGTGCTTCGGCGCGCTGGAACCCTTCGGCCCGCTGACCAGCCGGCCGCCCGGCGCGCGCGTGCTGGACCCGCGACGGCCCGAGGTGCGCGCGCACGTGGTGGAGGTGTGCGCGAGGCTGATCGCGGACTACGGGTTGGACGGCCTGAAGATCGACTTCCTGGACGACGCCATGGCCTACGCGGGGCAGCTGGGCGAAGGGCTGGACATGGCCGACGTCGGCGCCGCCATGCGCCTCATGCTCGACGACCTGCTCGACGCCCTCGGCCCCGAGGTGCTGATCGAGCTGCGCCAGCCGTACATCGGGCCAGGTATGGCCGCCTACGGCGAGATGCTGCGCGCAGACGACTGCCCTGCCGACGCCACCGCCAACCGTGTGCAGACCATCGACGCGGGCCTGCTGGCCGTGCGCGGCGCCGTCCACGGCGACATGCTCATGTGGGACGAGACGGCGACGCCGGTCAGCGCCGCACGCCAGATCATCGCCTCGCTGCACGCGGTGCCGCAGATCTCCGCCCGGCTGACCAGGCTCGACGCCGAGCAGCGCGGCATGGTCGCCTTCTGGCTCGGCCAGTGGCGACGGCTGCGCCACCTGTTCCTCGACGGCGAGGTCGAGCCAGGCCGCCCGGACGAGCTCTACCCCGTGATCGTCGCCGCGCGCGAGGACGAGTGCGCGATCACCGTCAGCGCCGATCGCGTCGTACCCGTCGACACCGCCCGATTCCGTACCTTCACCTTGATCAACGCCACCGCCGCCGGCCGCCTCGTCCTGGAGATCGGCGGCGGGCCCGCCACCGTGCGCACGCAGATCTTCGATGCCTGCGGCCGTATCATCGACCGATCGGAGCTACGGCTGGAGCCCGGGCTGTGCGCGCTGGAGGTGCCACCCTCCGGGCTGGCCATTCTGGAGGGTTCACCGTGAAAGTGGGCATCACCGAGCTGGCCGCCAGAGCGGGTGTCAGCGAGGCCACGGTCAGCCGGGTGATCAACCGGCGGTCCGGCGTCGCGACCAAGACCCGCGAGGCGGTCGAGCGGGCGATGACCGAGCTCGGCTACGAGCGTCCCACCCGCGGCCAGCTGGTCGCGGTGATCACACCATGGCTGTCGAACCCCTTCTTCGCCGACACCGCCGAGCTGATCGAGGCGGCGCTGGCGCCGCACGGGCTCAAGGGGATCGTCTGCCCCGCGCTGCCCGGCGGGATCCAGGAGAAGGAGTTCGTCGTCGCGATGGCCGACCACGGTGTGGCGGCCGTGGTGTTCCTGTCGGCGAGCAACACCCTCGCCGACGCGGATCCGGAGACCTTCTCCGTGCTGGCCGCCCGCCGTATCCCGTTCGTCGGGGTCAACGGCGGGTTCGAGGGGCACGACGTGCCGGTCTTCTCCACCGACGACCACCTGGCCGCCGAGCTGGCCGTAGAGCACCTGTGGGCACTCGGCCACCGGCGGATCGGGCTGGTGTCGGGACCGGTCGGGAACCAGCCGGCCGACCGCCGGGTCGAGGGATTCCGCACGGCCCTGCGGGCGCGCGGTGCCGCCGACCCGGACTCATGGGTCGTCCGGCAGTACTACACGGTGGAGGGCGGTCAGTCGGCCGCCGCGGCCCTGCTCGCCAGGAACGCCACGGCCATCGTCGCGGCCAGCGACTTCGTGGCCATGGGAGTGGTGCGCGGGGTGCGGCGGGCGGGGCTGTCGGTGCCCGCCGACGTCTCCATCGTCGGCCACGACGGTTCGATGATCATGGAGTTCGCCGACCCTCCGCTCACCACCGTGCGTCAGCCCATGGACCGGCTGGCCGGCGCGGTCGCGCGCAGCATCGTGGCCCTCGTGGCCGGGCGCCCGGTCCCGACCGGAGAACTGCTGTTCAGGCCCGACCTGCTGGCCCGCGGCTCCACGGCGCCCCCTCCCGCCTGACTCCGGTACAGAGGGACGAACCCCATGAGAATCGGTGCGTCGACGGCTGCTGCCCTCGTCACCGAAATGTCCCCGCTCGTCGTCACCAACCCGGGCTTCGAGCAGGGGACCACCGGTTGGAGCTTCACCCAGGGCACCGAGGTGGTGAGGTTCCCCTGAGGTGTGGACACCTCGGACAATGGATCTTGTTCCGTGGCGGGAAGCCTTTTGGATGGCACGACCTGTGGGTGCCCGAAACTCGGCCGTCGGGGCTGACCTGGGGTTAGGCGTTCCCGATTCTTGCAGGCGTGATCGCTGTCCATGGCGTTGCGGCTGCTCTATCTGATCTTCGTCCAACTCGTGGGTTGGGTGGTGCTGCAAGGTCGTTCGCAGAGGTCGGAAGACGCGGAGATCCTCGTCTTGCGTCATCAGCTCGCGGTGTTGCGTCGGCAGGTGGGAAGGCCCTGGCCGTCGTGGGCGGATCGGGCGGTGATCGCGGATTGCCGGGGAATTCGCGGCTCTGGTCTACCGGGTGTGAGCCTCCACGGTGTGGCTGATTTTGGGGCAGGCCGGCATCGACCCAGCGCCGCGGCGCATGGGACCGACCTGGAGTGAGTTCCTGCGTGCTCAGGCCACGGGGATCTTGGCGTGCGACGTCTTCCACTGTGACACCGTGCTGTTCAAGCGCCTGTATTGCCTGGTCGTCATGGAGCTGAGCAGCCGCCGGGTGCACGTGCTTGGCGTCATCGAGCATCCGACCGGGCCGTGGATTGCGCGGCAGGCCAGGAACCTGATGATCGACTGGGGGACAGGGTGGAGGGGGTCAGGTTCCTCATCCGCGATCGGGATACGAAGTTCACCACCATGTTCGACGAAGTCTTCACGGCCGAGGGCATCGGCATCCTCAAGAGGCCGCCCCGGGCTCCGCGGACCAACGCGTTCGCCGAACGCTGGATAGGCGGCTTGCGCCGAGAACTCCTTGACCGGATCCTCATCGTCAACGCCCGCCACTTACGTCGCGTGCTGGCTGCCTATGAGACCCATTTCAATGAGCACCGGCTGGCGCGATGGCTGGACGCAGTCAGCGGCCCCACCGAGACCGAGGACGGCCTCGTGCACCACTGAAGTGAACCTGGGACGGCCGCCACGCGTACCCAAGCACGGCTGCTCTGCCATCGGCAGCGCCCGGGCAGGTTGCGCGCGTCCTACCTGACGTTCCTGGGGTGGTCCTGGCCGTACTCACGATCTTCACGTTCGTGCCGAGCGGCACCGCGGCCGTCCACCAACATGGAGACCGGCCGGTCATCGGCCTGCCCCTCGCCTGCGACATCTCTCCTGTGACTGATCTCCGGACCTTACTGCACAGTCATTGCAACTACTTCTATTATGCAGTTATGGGAGTCGACGCCTCGAATCGCGCTACGCGCCGCATGGCGTCCTCATCCGTGACGCCGAGGCGGATCTGGTCATGTGTCATCTATGTGGGAGATGGTTCCGCTCGCTCGACTCACATGTACGAGCCCACAAGATGACTGCCGATGAGTATCGCGCCGCCTTCGGCCTGTTCCGTTCCAAGGCGCTGTCCTCCAGGAAGTACTCCACCACTCGCATGGCGGGCTCCGGCGAGCTGGCCGCCGCCGAGCGGGTGGTGGCCGAGCGCCGTGAACTGGCCGCCGGGCGGACGACCCGTACGACCGCGGCCGAGCAGCGGCTGAGCCAGGCGGTGCGTGCTCGCGGATTCGCCACCACGGGTACGGGGCTGCGCACTCTCTGCCTCGAACGACCCACAAGCCTGGAAGCCCTCACCGCCGAGCTGGGAGTCGGTCGCCAAGTTCTGCGCCGGGCACTGTCGGCCCATGCCATCCCCATACGCCCGACCGGCTTGAACACCGCCCAAGGCCGTCGGACCCGGATCGCCCTGATGTTCGCGGAGGCCGCCGCGCGGGTGCGTACTCCCGATCTGTTCGCCTGGCTGTGCGCACGCCGCCGGGCGGGATGGTCTCTGGCGCGGATCGCGGCCGCGCTGGACCGCAGCGTCCCCTGGGTGAGAGATCGCCCTGCCGACATGGGACCGGTGGACGACGCGGCCCCCTCCGCCGCACGGACCGCTCGGGCATGAACGGCGACATGGAGAACACCCTGACCCGCCTCGGCCTGCGCCGGACCATCCCCCGTCTGACCATCCTGGACATCCTGGCCGAAGCAGGGACGCATCTCAGTGTCCCGTGCCTGCACCGGCGGGTGGCCGGTACCTTTCCCACGGTGAACGTCTCCACCGTCTACCGGAACGTGCGGGTGATGAGCGAGCGCGGCGTTCTGCACAGCGTCGAGCACGGCGGCGAGACGCTCTTCGGGCTGGCCACGACGCCGCATCACCACCTGCTCTGCGACGACTGCGGCCTGCTGACCGAGGTGCCCGCCGACCGGCTCGATCCGGCGCTGGCGCTGGCATTGGGCGGCGCGGACTTCGAGATGGTGAGCACCGACCAACTCCTGCGGGGCCGGTGCCGGCGCTGTCGGCATGCCTCCCGAGACGTGAGCTAGTTGCGGGGCTATTGTTGTTGCGAGATTTACGCAATTAGGAACCGTGAAGGAGAGATAGCTCATGGGTGAGTACACCCTTCCGGACATGCCCTATGACTACGCGGCGCTGGAGCCCGCGATCACCGGCGAGATTCTTGAACTGCACCACGCCAAGCATCACGCCGCCTACGTCAAGGGCGCCAACGACACCCTCGACCGGCTGGCCGAGGCCCGCGACAAGGGCGAGTTCGGCGGCCTGGTCGGGCTGGAGAAGACGTTCGCGTTCAACCTGTCCGGGCACGTCCTGCACACGATCTTCTGGCAGAACCTGTCACCCGACGGCGGCGACCGCCCCGACGGCGAACTGGGCGACGCGATCACCGAGCACTTCGGCTCCTTCGAAGCCTTCAAGAAGCAGCTCACCACCGCCACCGCGACCGTCCAGGGCTCCGGGTGGGGCGTGCTGGCCTGGGAGCCGCTCGGCCGCCGCCTGGTCGTCGAGCAGGTCTACGACCACCACGGCAACATCGGCATGAACACCACCCCGCTGCTCGTCTTCGACGCCTGGGAGCACGCCTACTACCTGCAGTACCGCAACGTGCGCCCCGACTACGTCGAGAAGCTGTGGGGCCTGATCAACTGGAACGACGTGATCGCCCGCTACGACGCCGCCCGCGGCGCGTAGCCCTCATGCCGGCGACGCCCGCCCGGCCCGAGCTTGGTCCGCGGGGCCAGGCGGGCGCCGCCCCCTTCACCATCCGCCTCATCATGCCGCACGAGGTGGACCGCATCCTGACCGGCGTGGCCGACGCCGCGGGCGAGGTCTTCACCCGCCTGCCATGGGCCGAGCCTCCCGAGGAAGCCCGCACGGTCGCCGGCCGCTTGGCCGCGGACGCGCAGGTGCCCGGATTCACCCTGGTGGCCGCCCTTCACGGCGATCAGATCCACGGCTTCGCCTACGGCGTGCGCTGCTCCCGGCTCGCCCTCCTCGCCTCCCGCCTGCCGCACGGCGACTTCACCCTCAAGGAACTGGCCGTCCTGCCCACAGCGCGCGGATGCGGGCTCGGCATGAGATTGCACGACGCGGTCCTGTCCTCCGCGCCCGCCACGCCTTGGTGGCTCGCCACGCATCCGCGGGCAGCCGCAGCTCTCGGTTTGTATCGACACCGCGGCTGGCGCGTGGCCGCGATCCGCAAACACCAGGACCGCACGAGACTCATCATGGTGCACGAGGCCGGATGACGGCCTGCCGTGCCAGGCCGGCAGGAGCCGAACATGCCAGATGAGCAATGGCTCGCGGGCTCCGTTCAGCGGCTGCCGGGCGGCGGAGGCATGCGTGAAGCCGACACCCAGGTCCAGCTATTGCAAAAATATTGCAATAACAATAAAGTCGCTTTAAGGTCGCCGCATGAAGCGGAGATCAGCACTGCTCGGGACGATGCTCTTGGCGCTCACCGCCTGTTCGGCCCCGACAGAGTCCACGACGCCGAAGGCGCAGGACACCGTCGTACTCGGCCTGGGCTCGGAGCCGGACTCGCTCAGCCCGGTGCTCGGGTACGCGCCGGACGGCGGGGCGCTTCTCTACGACGGGCTGGTCCGCCGCACCCCGGACCTGAAGCTGCAACCCGCCCTGGCGGAGGCGCTGCCGGAGGTCAAGGGCACACAGGTGACCTTCACGCTGCGCCAGGGCGTCACCTTCCACAACGGCAAGCCGCTGACCAGCGCCGATGTTGCCTACACCTACGGGCAGCTGCTCAAGCCGGCCAACAACTCACCGATCCGCGGCGACTACGCCGCCATCGAGAAGGTGGACGCGCCGGACGCGCGCACGGTCGTGTTCCGGCTGAAATACCCCTACGCGGCGATCCTGCAGCGCGCCACGCTCGGCATCGTGCCGGACGGGACGGACCTGAAGGCCAATCCGGTCGGGACGGGACCGTACACGTTCGTGTCGTGGACCAAGGGCGACAAGATCACGCTGAAGGCCAACGGCCGCTACTGGGGCCCCAAGCCCGCGATCAAGAAGCTGGTGCTGGCGTACGCCGCCGACGACAACGCGCGGGCCACCCGCATGGCGGCCGGCGAGTTCACCGCCACCGAGCTGCCGCCCAAGGCGGTGGCGCAGTTCAGGAACCAGCAGGGCGTGACGGTGTACGAAGCGCCCAGCGCCGACTACCGGGGCGTGATGTTCCCGCTGGAGCAGCCCGTCACCGGCGACCTGGCCATCCGCAAGGCGCTGAACCTGGCCATGGACCGGGCGGCGATGGTCACCGCGATCCTGGCCGGCGCGGGCAGCCCGGCCTTCGGACCGGTCGCGCCCGGCACCGAGTGGCACAACGCCGCTGTGAACGGTTCGCCCGCGCCGGACCGGGCCAAGGCCATCGAGGTCCTGGAGGCGGCCGGGTGGAAGGCGGGCGCCGACGGCATCAGGGCCAAGGACGGCACGCCTGCCCGGTTCACGCTCATGTACCCGGCGGGGGACTCGCTGCGCAAGGAGCTGGCGCTGGCCATGGTCTCGGACGCCAAGCGGATCGGCATCGACGTCCGGCTCGCCGCCCTGGACTGGGACGCCATCTACCCGCGCATGGCCAAGGACGCGCTGATCATGGGCTGGGGCAGCCCGTACGACCCGGACTACATCAACTACGAGCTGTTCCACTCCTCCTACATCGGGCAGGGCTCTTTCAACCCGGGCCACTACAAGGTGCCCGAGGTGGACAAGCTGCTCGACACCGGCCGGCAATCGTCCGACCCGGCCGCGCGCAAGAAGGCCTACGACGCCTTCCAGCAGCGCATCAGCGACGACCACGTGTGGGTCTACCTGGTCTTCCTCAAGCACACCTACGTCGTACGAGGAAACTGGTCGGGCATCACGGTCGGCGTGGAGGCACACGAGCACGCCACCGGCGGGCTGTTCAACACCGTGCCGGAGTGGAAGCCCGCCTCGTGACCTGGCTGAGGATCGTGGCCTGGCGGCTAGCATTCGCGGTGCCGCTGCTGCTGGCGGTGACGTTCGCGATGTTCGCCCTGGCCAAGGCGTCGCCCTTCGACCCGGTACGGCAGTACCTGGGCGAGCGGGCGATGGTCACCGACCCGCAGATCATGGCCGAGATCCGGGCGAACTGGGGGCTGGACCGTCCACTGATCGAGCAGTACGCCGCCTGGCTGGGCCACTTGCTCCGCGGCGACCTGGGAGAGTCGCGGTCGTTGCGGTTGCCGGTGGCCCAGGTGATCGGCGAACGGCTGGGCTGGACGCTGCTGGTCGTCGGTTGTGCCCTGGTGCTGATGCTGGCGGCCGGGCTGGCCGTCGGGACGCTGGCCGCCTGGCGGCGTGACTCCTGGCTGGACCGGCTGGTCAGCGGGACCGCGTTCGCCAACGAGGCCGCGCCGGTGTTCTGGGTGGGGCTGCTGGTGATCTGGCTGTTCGCGGTCAAGCTCGGCTGGCTGCCCGCCGGGGGGCTGACCGACGCCGCCTCCACCACGGTCACGTTGCCGGACCTGGCCCGGCACCTGGTGCTGCCCGTGGCCGTGCTGGCGTTCTCGCAGTCGTCGTGGCTGCTGCTGTTCGTACGGGAATCGGTGATCGGGGTGCTGCGCGAGGACTTCGTCACCGGAGCACGGGCGCGCGGGCTGCGAGAACGGACAGTGCTGCTGCGGCACGCGCTGCGGTCGGCGCTGCTGCCGTTCATCACCATCATGGGGGCGCGGGTGCCGGAACTGGTGACAGGAGCGATCCTGGTCGAGGCGGTGTTCTCGTGGCCGGGGGTCGCTGGGACCACGATCAAGGCCGCGCTGGCGGTGGACTTCCCGCTGCTGGCCGCGCTCACCCTGCTGGCCACGATCGCCGTCCTGCTGGGCAACCTGCTGGCCGACCTCGCCTACACGGTCGCCGACCCGCGCGTACGCGTGCTGGGGGTGAGCTGATGACCGCCCCACGCACCAAGACGTGGCGACGGGCCGGGACGACGGGAGGCGTCCGGCTTGCTCGCCGGTCCGCCCGCCGCCGTCCCCTTGCCTTGGTCGTCCTGGCGGTGCTGGTGCTGGCCGTGGTGCTGGTGCCATTGATCATCCGGCTGGACCAGCAACTGGTCGACCTGCGCGCGGCCGGCCTGCCGCCCTCGCTGTCGCACCCGTTCGGCACCGACGAGGTCGGCAGGGACGTGCTGCTCCGCTCCATCTACGGACTGCGCGTCTCACTGCTGGTCGGCCTGGTCGCCGCAGTGGTCAGCGTGACCATCGGCGGTCTGGTCGGGCTGGCCGCGGGCGCGGCGGGCGGCCCGGTCGACCGGCTGCTGATGCGCGTGGTCGATGGCGTCAACTCGATACCGCACCTGCTGCTCGGCATCTTCATCGTGGCCCTGTTCGCACCCAGCGCCATCGCGGTGATCGTGTCCGTGGCGGTCACCCACTGGACCACCGCCGCCCGCATCGTCCGCTCCGAGGTGCTGTCGCTGCGCGGGCGGCCGTTCATCGACGCCGCCGTCTCCGGTGGCTCGTCCCGGCTGCGCGTCGTCCGGCGGCACCTCCTGCCCAACCTGGCGCCACACCTGTTGCTGGCCACCGTTCTGATGGTCCCGCACGCCATCTGGCACGAGACCGCGCTCAGCTTCCTCGGCCTTGGCCTGCCCGCCCACCTGGCCTCACTCGGCAACATGATCAACGACGGGCAGCGGTCCCTGCTGGCCGGAGACTGGTGGTCCAGCCTGTTCCCAGGGCTGCTCATCCTGACCCCCACGCTGGCGATCTACGCGCTGGCCCAGCACCTGCGCGACCGCGCCAACCCCCGCTGGCGATCGGAGCTGGCCCTGTGAAGCTGCACGTCGAAGGGCTGTCGGTACGTTTCCACATCCCCGGCGCCGTCGTCCAGGCGGTCACCGACGCCCACTTCACCCTGGAACAGGGCCGCTGCCTGGCACTGGTCGGCGAGTCCGGCTGCGGCAAGTCCGTGATGGCCCACGCGCTGCTCGGCCTGCTGCCCGCCAACGCCACCGTCACCGGCCACGCCTGGCTCGACTCCCTCGACCTGATCGCCGCACCCGAGAAGACCCTCGCCCGGCAGGTACGCGGGCGCCGGATCGGGCTCATCCCGCAAAGCCCGGCCGCTCACCTCACCCCCGTCCGCACCGCCCGCGCCCAGCTCGCCGAGACGTTGCGCGAGCTCGGCCGTGCCGACTCCCCAGACGAGCTCGCCCGGCGCGCCGGGCTGCGGCCCACCGACCTCGACCGCTACCCGCACCAGCTGTCCGGCGGCATGGCCCAGCGCGTCGCCAACGCCCTCGCCCTGGCCGGGGATCCGCCGCTGCTGCTCGCCGACGAGCCCACCACCGGCCTGGACCGCCCGCTCGTGGACGCCACCATGGCCGAGCTGCGGCGGCTGTGCGACGAGGGTCGAGCCGTCCTCCTCATCACCCACGACCTGCGCGCCGCCGAACAGGTCGCCGACGACATCGCCGTCATGTACGCCAGTCGCATCGTCGAACTCTCCTCCGCCCAGTCGTTCTACGACGGCCCCCGACACCCGTACGCGCAGGGCCTGCTGGACGCGCTGCCCACCCGCGCCTTCACCCCGATCCCCGGCCAGCCGCCCGAGCTCACCCGGCTCCCCGCCGGCTGCGCCTTCCAGCCGCGCTGCCCACGCGCCACCGCGCTCTGCGAGGAGCAGCCCGTCCTGAACGAAGTGGCCTGCCACCATGCTTGATGCCTCCGCCATCACCCTCTTCTACGGCCGCCACCAGGTCCTGGACGACGTGTCCCTGACCGTCCACCCCGGCCGGACGCTCGGCCTTGCCGGGCCCAGCGGATGCGGCAAGTCCACGCTCGCCCGCGTGCTGGCCCTGCTGCTGCGCCCCTCCGGCGGCACGGTCACCCTCGACGGGCAGCCGATCACCCGCTGGCGGCACCGCGCCCCGCAGCGCACCTCGATCGGCCTGATCTTCCAGCAGCCCCGGCTCGCCGTCGACCCCCGCTTCACCCTGCTGGACGTGATCGCCGAGCCGCTGCGCGCCGCCCGCCGCCCTCTGGACCGGGCCTACGAGCTGGCCGAGGAGATGGGCCTGACCGGCGAGCTGTTCACCCGCCGCCCGCACGAGGTGTCCGACGGCCAGCTCCAGCGCGCCTGCGTCGCCCGCGCCCTGGCCCGCGAACCCCGCTACCTCATCTGCGACGAGATGACCACGATGCTCGACGCCTCCACCCAGGCCCACCTCGTCGCCAGGATCGAGACCTACCGCGAGCGAACAGGCGCCGGCGTCCTGGCCATCAGCCACGACGCCGTGCTCCTCGACCGCTGGTCAGGGGGAAACGTCCGGACTTGGCAAGAGACGGCGGCGGACGAACTCGGTGACCAGTCCGCAGCCTTGCCGTAGGGCCGCGCACAGCGGTTCTCCTCCACCGTGATCGTGTATCACGCGACGTGCGGGTCGCCGTGGAAGACGGCGACCTCCCCAATGTGGGCCAGCTAGGTGGCGAATCCGCCGGTCTGCTCCACCGCGGCCCGCAGCGCCTGCACAGTGTGAGTCTGCACCACGAGCGCCAGCAACAGTTCGCCGCTGCCTGGTATGGAACGAACGCCATCTTCGGCACGCCCTGCGGGAGTACGAACGCTTCTACAACCAGCACCGAGCCCACCAAGCCCTGAACCAAGCAGCCCCGCTGCGTCCCGTCCCGTGACCCGATCACTGATCCCGGACGAATCATCGACCTGAACATACGCCGACGAGACCGGCTCGGCGATCCTCCACGAATACTCACATGCCGCTTGACCTGCATGGATGGAATTATCGGCAGGCGCAGTGGTCAAGCGCAGTACCGCGCTATGACGTACCGATGCGGCTGAGGCTCGTCTCGATCGTGGTGATGTGGCGTTGAAGTGGGTCTTGCCAGCCGTGTGCCGGGTCGCCACGATGAGGGACGGAGGAAGGTCCGTTGGGGTTGGTGCCGGTGTGTAGACGGATGCAGCGCATGCCGATTTGACGCACGTGGTCACCGATGTGGAAGCGCTGCCTGCTTGAGCGGCAGCCGGTTTTGACGGGGCGCGCCTATGACAGAGCCCGCAGCATCCGGCGAGTTCCTCGTCACCCTCGGCACCAGGACCTTCGACCCGTTGGAGGAGCAGGGCCGACGTCGCACGCGTCTGGCACCCGCTCCGCGGCGAGGCCGCGGCGCCCCCGATCCCGCGCAGACCCGCATCGTGCAGTTCTGGCGCTCGCTGGTGGCCGGCGACATGGCCCGGCTGCAGGCTGAGCACGGTCTGGCGCTCACCGCGTACGTGCCGAACCTCGCGTATGTCGAGCGGATCGACGGCACCACGGTGCGCCGCCTGCGCGCCGACCTCCTCGTGCGCGCCGTGACTCACTACCTGCCCGCCTACAAGCTCGCGCCCGGTCTCGAGCAGCAGGCGCGCCGACCTGACGGCACATTTGAGCTCACCGCGCTGCTGTTCGACGGCGCCGACACCAACGTCGTCGCCACCCTGCTGAACGACGTCGGCGCACGCGACGTCGCGCTCTCCGACCCGCGCGCGATCGGTGGCCTGCCGCGCGCCGAGTTCGTCCTCGATACGCTCCAGCCGGTGCTGCGCCGGATCACGGATCTCGACGACGTCCGCTTCGTCTCCGCGGCCCCGCAGATCGTCTCCGACGACGTGCCGGCGTCGTCGGTGATCCAGTCCGGGACGGAGGGCGGGCACCAGATCTGGGACCGCGGTCTGCATGGTGAAGGGCAGATCATCGGCATCCTCGATAGTAGCCCCGTCGACATCAACCACGAATTCTTCCGCGGCGCCGCGCCGAACACGCCCGGCCCGGCGCACCGCAAAGTCGTCCAGATCCGCCAGCTCGCCGCGGGCGAGGCCCCGGCGCGGCACGGGACGGTGGTGGCGGGGTGCGCCGTCGGTGACCACCGGACCCAGCCCGGTGGTCACAACAACCGCGGGATGGCCTGGGCAGCGCGCATGACGTCATCGACGCACGCCATGCGCCGGGCGAACGGTCTGATCGCCGAGCTCAACGCGGCGATGGTGGCCGGTGCCTTCATCCACTCCAACTCCTGGCACGACGGGAGCCACGGCGCGGGCAACCCCGCCCCGTACACGGCCATCGACGTCGACGCTGACACCTTCGCCTACACCAATGAGGACCACCTCCTCCTCGGGTCCTCGGGCAACGCGAACGAGGAGCAGGGCCCTCCGGGGACGTCGAAGAACACGGCGTGCGTGTCGGCGGCCACGGACGGCGATGAGCCGGCGGTCCTCGGCGACGGGAACAACGGGCCCACCCTGGACGGCCGCACCAAGCCCGACGTCGTCGCCGTCGGCACCAATGTGACGTCCGCACTGTTCGGCACGGCCGAGGGCACCCACACCGGCACCAGCACGAGTCGTGCGACGCCGCACGCGGCGGGGGCGGCCGCACTCATCCGGCAATACTTCACCGAGGGCTGGTACCCGACGGGCGAGAAGATCGCCGGCAACGCCGTCCAGCCCACCGGATCGCTGCTCAAGGCAGCGCTGGTGGCCTCGACCGTCGACATGCCCGGGATCGCAGGGTTCCCCAACGACACCGAGGGCTGGGGCCTCATCCGGCTGCAGAACCTGCTGTTCTTCCGAGGCGCCCGTCGCCGCCTGTCGGTGTTCGACGTCCGCCACGCGGTGGGGCCGACGCAGGGCGACCTCCGCACGCACCACGTCACCGTCGAGGACGACGCCGAGGAGCTCCGGGTAGTGCTCGTCTGGGCCGACCCGCCCGGGACGCCGGGCGTGCCCCTGCCACAGGTCAACGACCTGGACCTGATCGTCACCGCGCCGAGCGGCGCCACTTTCCGCGGGAACCAGTTCCTCAACGGTGTGTCAGACCCGAACCACCAGAATCTCTCTGACTCGCTCAACAACGTCGAGGTCGTCCGCGTGCGCAACCCCGAGGTCGGGCGCTGGACCGTTGCCGTCCGCGCGTTCACGGTCCAGGTCGCCGCCAACGGCGGGCGCCAGGGCTACGCCGTCGTGGTCTGCGCCGCCCTGAAGTCCAAGTGCTTCGTCGCCGGCACCGTCTATCAGGACCCCGACCACATCGACGTGTGCGCGCTGCGCGACTGGCGCGACCGCAACCTCGCCCGACTCACCGGAGCCGGCCTGGCCATGCGCGCGCTCGTGCGGGCCTACGCCGTGCTCGGCCCCGTCGCGGCCGTCGTCGTCGAGAGGTTCCCGGCCGTGCGCGGCCCGCTGCGAACCCACGTGCTCCACCGCCTCGCGCGCCGGGTCGACCTCTATCGCGCCGCCCGTCACGAGCCGGGTCAGGAGGTGCCGCGATGGCGATGACCGTGGAGACGCTCACGCTCGAGATGGCCCGCGCGTTGGAGCCGCTGCGCGACCGCTTGGCGGCCGGCGAGATCCAGACCCTGTTCGCCGAGCTCGGCCTGCCCGCGCCCGACGTCGTCCTGGGCGCACCGGGCGTGATCGCCGCCGTCGGCGACACCGTCGAGGAGCTCGGCGCCCTGCGGCCGCGCATCGAGGAGCTCGCCGATGCGATCGAGACCGAGAATGTCGAGGCGATCGTTGCGGCGCTCGCCGCCCTGGCGCCGTTGACCCGGGCCGTCGTTGCCGCCGTCGGCGCGGTTGGGTCGGCCGTCCAGGCTGCGGCCTCGGGCGCCGGACCAGCGCGCGCCGAGCTTGAGGCGTTCGGCACTGCGCTGCCCGAGCGGCTGGTGGGCTATGCGGTTTCTACCTATCTCGAGCGCGAGCACCCCGTGCTGAGCAGCGTGTTCGGCCTGCTGGGCATCGTCGAGCTCACCGAGCACGCGACCACCGCGAACGCGCCGGCGCACGTGGAGCGACGCGTGCGCTTCGACCTGCTCGGGCCGTTCCTCGACGATCCCGTGGCGGCGCTCGCGAGGATCTATGGCTGGGGCTCGCCCGACTTCGACTGGGACCTGCTGCTACGCCGCCTGGCCCGGTTCGCCACGATGACCTCGGGCTTCGCGTTTGTGCAGCCGGACCCCGAGGGCGGCCCTCCGGTGCTGAGGATCGGGTTCGTGGACATCGGCCGCACCGACGACCCCGTGCCCGGCCTGCGCGCCGCGCTGCGCGTCGAGTTCGACGAGCAGGTCGACGTCGAGGTGCCGGTGCGTCCGGGGCTGGACCTGGAGCTCGGGCTCGAGGTCGGGCTTGAGGGGGGCACGGCGATCGACCTGCTTCCACCGGGCGATCTGCGCGTCGACCCGCCGAGCGTGGCCGTCGAAGGCCGCGTGCGCCTGGGCGTCGGCGCGACCGGACCCGACGGAGGGCCGCTGACCCTGTTCGGCCTGGCGGGCAGCTCGGGCATCTTCGCCGGCCGGGTCCGGGCGAGCGTGGGCGCCGACCTCACCTGGGACATCGGCTCCGGCACGGCCGACGCCGAGTTCGTCATCGAGGTCGCGGTCGAGGACGGCGAGCTCGTCATCGACCTGTCGGACGCCGACGGGTTCCTCGCCGCGATCCTGCCCAAGGGCGGGATCCGCGTCGGGTTGGACGTGCTGGCCGGATTCTCCAGCGACCGCGGCGTCTACTTCGAGGGCGGCGCGGCGCTCGCCGTCGATATCCCCATGGACCTTGACCTGGGGCCGATCCGGATCCAGATGCTGCATCTCGGGCTCGGCGTCGGCGGCGACGGGCTGCGGCTCGAGGCCTCGGGCGCGATCTCCGCCACGCTCGGCCCGTTCGCCATGGCCGTTGAGCGCATGGGCACGCAAGCCGTGCTGTCGTTCCCACCGGGCGGCGGCAACCTCGGCCCGGCGAACGTGGGCTTCGAGTTCAAGCCGCCGTCGGGCATCGGGCTCTCGCTCGACGCCGGCATCGTCAAGGGCGGCGGGTTCCTGTTCTTCGACACCGAGGCGGGCGAGTACGCGGGCGTGCTCGAGCTGTCGTTCGCGTCGGTGTCGATCAAGGCGATCGGCATCCTCACGACCAAGCTGCCCGGCGGTGCCGAGGGCTGGGCGCTGCTGCTGCTGGTGTTCGGCGAGTTCACTCCCGTCCAGCTCGGGTTCGGTTTCACGCTCAACGGCGTTGGCGGCATCATCGGCCTGCAGCACGGCGTGTCGATCCAGGCGCTGCAAGACGGGCTGCGCACCGGCGTCGTCGACGCGGTGCTCTTCCCCCGCGACCCGGTGGCCAACGCACCCGCCCTGCTCGGCCGACTCCGTGCGGTCTTCCCTCTCGTGCCCCGCGCCCTGACCGTGGGACCTGCGCTCACGCTCGGCTGGAGCACGCCCGCGCTCGTCACGCTCAAGCTCGGCCTCATCCTGCAGCTGGACAACGTGCTCGGATCCGGGCCCGGCCAGCCGTCATTCAGCCGCATCGTGCTGCTGGGCCAGCTCAAGGTCCAGATCCCTCCGGTCGACGAGCTGGGCATCGATGCACCCGCTCTCGTCCAGCTCCAGGTCGACGTCGTAGGGGCCTACGACACGACGGCGCAGGAGCTGTCGATCGACGCCGTTCTGCGTGACTCGCACATCGCGAGCCTGCCCGTCCAGGGCTCGATGGTGGTACGCGCGCGATTCGGAGCCGACCCGACGTTCCTGCTCGCCGTCGGAGGGTTCCACCCGCGCTTCACCGATCTGCCGCCCGGCATCCCGCCGCAGGAGCGCGTGGGCGTCCAGCTCCACTACGGGATCGTCACCGTTCGCATCGTCGGATACGTGGCGATTACGTCCAACAGCTTCCAGACCGGCGCAGAGGCCAGCCTCGTCGCCGCGGGTGGCGGGTTCCGGATCGAGGCGTTCCTCGGGTTCGACGCGCTCTTCCTGTTCGAGCCGCGCTTCCACTTCGAGATCGACTTCCGTGTCGGCGCGGCGGTCAAGTACAAGAGCATCAGCCTCGCCTCGCTCACGGTGCGGGGCTCGCTCACCGGCCCGGGGCGGTGGGAGGTCGAGGGGCACGCCACGATCTCCCTGCTGTTCTTCGACGTCGGCATCGACTTCGAGGTCGCGTGGGGCGAGGCCGACGCACCCGCGCTGCCCACCGTCGCCGTCGGGCCGCTCCTGCGCGACGCCCTGTCCCAGCGCGGGGCGTGGCACGCCGAGCTGCCCGGCTCCGACCCGCTCGTGAGCCTGCGGACCGTCGATGCGGGGGACGACGTCGTCGCGCACCCGCTCGGCAGCCTCATCGCCACGCAGAAGGTGGTGCCGCTTGGGCAGGACGTCGTGCGGGTCGGCCGGTCCCGCCCCAACGACGGGCCGCGCTACGACATCACCCAGGTCACGGTCGGCGGCCAGCAGGAGATCCCGGGGTTCCGCGACGAGCACTTCGCACGCGCCGAGTACTTGGACCTCACCGAGGAGCAGAAGCTCTCGACGCCGTCGTTCGAGCGGTTCCGCGCGGGTATCGCCGTGTCGACGGACGCCTACGCGGTCCCCACCACGCAGGTCGCCTTCGAGCCCGAGTGGGAGACGGCCAACCTCCGCCAGGAGCAAGACATCCCCTTCACGGTCGTCCGCGCCGACGTCCTGGCGAGCCTGGCCGCTTACGGGGCGTCGGCGGCGTCGTCGTTCGGGATCGCACGCAGGCTCGCCGTCGACGACGCGCGCATCGCCGTCGTGCCCGGCGCCTTCGGTGTCGCGACCGAGAGCGCGCCGACCGCGTCGGCCACCGCGCCCGCGACGTTCTCCGAGGCGGCCACACTCGCGGGCGGCGTCAAGGGCGGGTACGTGGCCGACATCGCCGAGCTGGCGGTGGCGCCATGACGTACCGGTTCCTGCCGTTCGTGCGCCGCGGGCTCGCGGCCCGGCTGCCGACGCCCGACCAGCTGACAGGCGACATCCCCGCGCGGGCCGGCCTCGCCGTGCGGCTCGCGCTCAACCACGGCGGGAGTGCCCAGGTCAACGTGCACGTGCACGGACCGGGCGACGTCATCGGCGTCGACCCGCGCGTCATCGTCCGCACCGACCCCGTCCGGCTGAGCCGCGACTTCCCGCCGAACCAGCTCGCGCTCCTGGAGTTCGAGGCGCCCGACCTGCCCTGGATGTTCACGCCCGCGGCCGCCGCCGCGGGCGACCGGCTCCGGCCCTGGCTCGTGCTCGTCGTCGTCAAGAAACAGCCGGGGGTCGCGATCACCGTGCGCCGCGACCGGCCGCTGCCGCAACTCCTCATCGAGGCGCCCGCGGTGCCGGCCGACGAGCTGCCCGACCTCGCCGAGTCCTGGGCGTGGGCGCACGCGCACGTGGTCGAGCAGGCCCCACCCGCGTCGGTGCCCGACCACCTGGCGCACAACCCCGACCTCAACGTCGCGCGCCTGCTGTGCCCGCGCCGGCTCGAGGACGACACCGACTACGTCGCCGCGCTCGTGCCCGCGTTCGAGTCCGGTCGCCTTGCCGGGCTCGGCCAGCAGGTGCCCGACGCCGCCACCACCGCGCCCGCCTGGGGAGGTGCCGGCGGGGTGGGGCCCACGGTCACGCTGCCCACCTACTTCCACTGGGAGTTCCGCACCGGCCCGGAGGGCGACTTCGAGCAGCTCGCGCGGCGACTGGTGCCGCGACCGGTGCCCGACACGGTCGGTCGCCGCCGGATGTCGATCGCGGCGGCCCACCCGGCGCTGCCGGACCTGCCCGAGGCGGCGCGGATCGTCGAGCTGGAGGGTGCGCTGCGCGCCCCGGAAGCCGGGTCGGGCGCCGCACTGACGCCCGCGCACGCGACCTGGGTCGCGCGGCTCGCCGAGATCCTCGACGCGCCCGCGGACCGCGTGGCCGAGGGCGCGTCGCCGGAAGCCGAGGACGTGGCCCCGCCCATCTACGGCGGGCGGCACGTACAGGCCGAGCGGCTCGTGGGCACGCCGCACCGCTGGCTAAGCGAGCTCAACACCGACCCGCGGCACCGCGCCTCGGCCGGGCTCGGCACCGAGGTCGTGCGGCTCAACCAGGAGGCATGGGTGCACGCCGCCTGGGAGCAGGTGGGCGACGTGCTCGCGGCCAACGCGCTGCTCGACCGCGCCCGGTTCCTGCAGCAGGTGCTCGACCGCGTTCACCGGCGGCACGTGCTCCCGCTGCCCGAGGACGCGCTGCTGACCTTCACCGCCACCGTGCACGCACGGGTGCTGCACGCCGGACGGGCGCTGAGCCGGCAGGTCATCCGTAGCACGGTCCCCGCGGGCGCGCTCGACGTCGGCTGCCGGCGCATGCTCTCGCCGCGCTCGACCGTCCTGGTGCGCGCCGCTCGCGCAGCCAAGCTGCGTGAGGTCGCCTCGGTTCCCGTCGCGGTGGTCGGTGAGCTCGCCCAGGGCGAGCGCTCGTTCGACCTGCTCGGGACCGTGCCCGACGGGCTCATTTCCTCGCGCCTGCTCGACCGGGTCGGGCGCGCCCCGACGGGCGAGGTCGGCGCCGAGATCGGGGCGGTGGGGCGCGTGCCGGCGCCACTCGTACGGCAACTCGCCGACGTCGCGCGGCAAGTCGCGGCCGGGCCCGCCAAGCTGCCCGTGCGCCTGCGCCCCAACCTCGCCAAGACCGGCGTGCTCCTGCCCGAGCACCTGTCCGCGATCGGCGCGGTGGCCGGCGTCGTCGCCCTGACCGGAAGCGCCGCCTCCGCGGGAACGACCTCGACCGTGTCCGGACTGGCCGCGGCGATTCTCGCGACTAGCTTGGCGCAACCCGGCGTGACCGGATTCGTGCTCGAGCCCAAGAGGCGCGGCGCCGCGCTCACCGCCATCGTGGCCCAGGGCCCGGCGGCGCCGCCGGGCCCGCTGGTCGCAGGCCTCGGGCGCGCGGTCGTGACGTCGCCAGTGGGCGGGGCAACGCCGCGCGGCGCGGCGGTGCGCGCGCAGATCGGGTTGAGCGCCGCCGGGGTGCGCGCGCTGCCGGACGTCCCTGTGGTGACGATTCCGCGCGACGGCGACGTCGTCGTCGGGAGACCGATCTTCCCGACGCCGAACGTGCCCGTGCCGGTCAAGGACGTGACCATCGTCAGCAAGTTCGTCGAGGCGTTCCAGGCCCACCGCAAGGCGATCGAGCTCACGCCCGTCTCGGTGATCCCGCCACCGTCCAAGCTCGACCTGGTCGCCGCGCGTACGACGCTCGTCGCCGCGACCGACCCGCATGACGTCGTGACGGCCCGGGCCCGGCTCGCGGTCCGGATCGGTCAGGGCGCGCTCCACCAAGGGCTCGTGGGCCGCTTCGCCCAGCTCACGCCGCTCGACCCGGTCATGGCCGCGCCGGTCATTGGAGAGCCGCTCTACCGGCCGCTCGCCAAAGCCGACCCCGACCGGTTCCTGCCCGGTCTCGGCCTGATCCCCGACAACACACTGACGCTGCTGGAGACCAACCCCCGGTTCGTCGAGGCGTTCATGGTGGGCGCCAACCACGAGATGAACCGCGAGCTGCTGTGGCGCGGCTACCCGACTGACCGACGCGGCACGCCGTTCCGGCGGTTCTGGGACCGGGGCGACGGCGGCCCCGACATCCCACCGGTCCACGAGTTCCGGAGCACCGCCATGCTGGGGACCAACGGGGGAGCGGACCTGCGAGGCTCGCTCGTGCTGCTGGTGCGCGGCCAGCTGCTGCGCCGGTTCCCGCACACCGTGCTCTACGCGGCCCCCGCACGCTTCGACGGGACCTTCGACACGTCCCCGACCGTGATCAAGGTGCCGATCTTCTGCGGCCAGGTGGACCCGGACGTGACGTTCGCGGGCTTCGAGCTCACCCGCGAAGACGTGGAACCTGCGCCCGGCTGGTACTTCGTGCTGGCCGAGCAGCCGACCGAACCGAGGTTCGGCCTCGACGTGGGCGGCTCGGGCGCGCTCACGACGTGGAGCGACCTGACCTGGGACCGCGCCGGCGTGGGGGAGGGCGAGCACCTCACGCTCGCCGCGGGCGGCCTGGGCGGGACCACGCTCCGGATCGTCGACAGCGGGCCGTCGGCCACGTTCGGCCGCACGTCCGCCGACATGGCCGCCATCACGTTCCAGCGTCCGTTCCGGGCCGTCGTGCACACCGCCGAGGTGCTCGAGGGCGTGGACGGCGGTGGGCTCGCGCAGCTGCGGCCCGTGCTGTCCAAGGCGCGGATCCTGCGCCCGATCGTGCTCCCGGGAGACTGAGATGGCCGACGAACTCGCCCAGCTGGCGACGGCACGCGCCGCGCTCGAAGCGGCCGCCGCCAAGAGGCTCGCCGCCCGGGTCGAGCTAGATCGCGCGACCGCGCGGCTCGCGACCCTGAACCGGCAGGGCGCGGCGGCCACCGCCCGCCGGGCCGTCGAGCGGGCAGCCGCGAAAGCACGCCGTGACCTGGAGACGGCCCAGGACCGCGAGGCCGCCCTTCGCGCGAGCATCGATGCGCTGCGCGAGCGCGTCCGCACGCTACGACGCCCCGAGGACGACGTCGCGCGCCTGGACGGACAGGTGCCGGTCGCGCTGTTCCCGGTACGGCTGGAGACGCGGTTCGTCGACGGCGGCAACACGCTCAAGATCCGTGTGTATCCCGAACAGGTGCATGTTGACGCGCACGAGCCGGGCCTGACCGAAGGCGAGTTCGCGGCAGGCCAGGCGTACTGGGCGGCGCGCGCGGCGGCCTCGAACGACGCCGAGGCCTCGGCCGCGTGGGCCGCACTGATCCGCAAGGTGCGCCCGACCCGTGCGCGCTTCCTGGTGGACGCGACCGACCCGGCCTCCGGCGTCCCGCCCGCTGCCCGGCCCGGGCCCTTCACCCGCCAGCCGACGGCGCGCCTGCTACCTGAGCAGTGGGTCGCGATCGGGCTGCGGGGCGGCGTCGAGGTGTTCCGCAGCTGGGGCAAGCCGGTCACCGAGGGCCTGCCCGTCGGCCTGCCGCCCGACCCCGACGACCCGTCGGCCTCGCAGGACGCCGCGGCGTCGGCCCCGCCGCCCACGCCCGACACGCAGGACGCGCTCGCGCTCGACCCCTCCATCGCGTGGCTCGTCGACTACGACGCCGCGCAGGCCGCGGGCATGGCCGTGACCGTCACGCAGGCGCAGGTGAGCGGCGGCCGGCTGGCCGACGGCGTCGACGAGCTGCTCGTGCTCGGCGTCGACTGGGGCGCCGACCCGCGGGCCGCGGCCGCGACGCTGCAAGAGACGCTGCGCCACCACCTCTACTCCGACGGGCTCGCGCTGCTCGGCGCGGGCGTACCCACCAACACGACCGACGCCGACCGCGCCGCACGCGGGACCGACCCGCTGCTGGACGGCGCCGAGCTGGACCCGGTCGTCCTGCGGACGGCGCCGCAGGCGGCCCAGCGCCTCGACGCGGCGCTCGGCATCGGCGCCGACGACGTGCTCGACGCCGTCCCGGCGCGCGGCTCGCTGGACGACGTCGCCTGCGCCGACATGAACAACGCGCTGTGGGCCTCGACGCTCGGCGCATTCCTCGACGACCTCATGGAGCCGCTGGTCAGCACTGCCACCGCCGACCTGGTGCACGAGCACCACCGCCGGTGGGTCCGTGGCAGAGGCCCTCTGCCAGCCCTGCGGGTCGGCCGCCAGCCGTACGGAGTGCTGCCCGTGCTGGCCGGGCGGACCGCCACGGGCGACGCGTTCCTCGACGCCCTGGCGCAACGGCTCGACGGCATGCGCCCGTTCTGGGCCTCTGCCGTCGGCGCTGTGCCGCGGTTGGGGGACTCCGACCGACCCGACGCCGACGTCCTGGAACTGCTGCGACGCACGCCGCGCTCGGCCGGCTTCCGCTTCCACGAGGCGTTCGCCGGGACCACGACCACGAGCCTGGACCTGATGTCCGCCACGGCGACGCTGCAGGAGCTGCTCGGGCGCATCGCGTTCGCGCTGGCGGGCTTCGGCCAGGTGCCGCGCATCTCAGGCGTCACGATCCAGCCCACTCCGCGGGCCGTGCCCGTGCCGCTGGTCGCCTTCGGGGCGCTGTCGGAGACCGAGCGGCTGGCCAACGACTACATCACCGAGGTGATCGACGCCACACGCACCACCGGCGGGTTCCGGCGGCTGCTCTCGAACCCGGCCGCGGCGTCCACGCTGCTGGATGCGCTGCTGCGGCAGTCGGCCGCGCAGGAGTACGTGATCGGCTCCACGCTGCTCACCTTCGAGGCCGAGCTGCGCCAGGGCACCATCACCGCGCTGCCCGAGCACCGGCGCGTGCCACACCGGGAGGTGTTCGGGATCGGCGCCGGCGCGGCCGGGCGGATCGGCGCCACGACCGGCGGCACCGTGGCGGACGACGACGAGCCCGTGTCGATGGTCGCCACGGTCGACGGGCCGGTCGCGATGGCCGAGACCGTGCTCAGGTCCGTGAGCGGCAACCGCACGCTGGCCAACCACCTGGCGATTCAGACCGACACCGTGCTCCTGAGGTCAATGCCGACCCGGCGGTTCGCCGAGTTCCGCCAGTCGCTGGGCCGGCTCGCCACGCTGCCGACGGCCGAGCTCGATCGGCTCGCCGCTGACTCGCTCGACACCGTGTCCCACCGCCTGGATGCCTGGTACACCTCGCTCGCCACGCGCCGGCTCGACGCCGTCCGGCAGGACCGTCCCGACGGCACGTACGTGGGTGGCTTCGGCTACGTCGAGGACCTGCGGCCGCGCACCGCGCCGACTAGCCAGGGATTCCTGCACGGGCCCTCGATCGCCCACGCGACAACTGCGGCGCTGCTGCGCTCGGGCCATCTCGCGCACGGGGACAGTACCGAGGGCATGTTCGCCGTCGACCTCGGCTCGGTGCGCGTCCAGCGCGCGCTCGACCTGATCGACGGCGTGCGGCGCGGCCAGCCGATCGGCGCGCTGCTCGGATACCGCTTCGAGCGCAGCGTCCGCGAGCTGCGGCTCACGCTCGCCAAATACATCCTGCCGATCCGGCAGCGCACCCCGCTCGCCGCGGTCTCGACCGGGCCGGTGCCCGCCTCGGCGGTCGAGGCCGTCGCGGCGCGCGACGTCGTCGACGGTGTGCGCCTGCTCGAGGTCTGGCGCGCGGGCGGCGACGCCTACTACGACTCGCTGTCGGTCGACGTGCCGGCGGCCGACCGCACGGCGCTCGACGGGCTGCTCGAGCAGCTTGACGACGCCCTCGACGCGGTGTCGGACGTGCTGCTGGCCGAGTCGGTCCACCAGACCGTGCTCGGCAACGCCGAGCGGGCCGCGGCGGCGCTCGACGCGCTCGACCGCCAGCACCCGATCCCCGATCCGGGTGTGGTCCGGACGCCGCGGACCGCGACGACGCACTCCCATCGCGTGCTCGTGGCGCTCGCTGATGCCGCGCCCGCTGCGGGGTGGTCGGGGCTCGACGACGCCCGACGCGCGGCCGAGCCGCGCGTCGACGCCTGGTGCGGGGCGGTGCTCGGGGCTGCCGACCGGTTCCGGTTCGCCGCGCAGGTGCGCGACGCCGCGGGCGCCGTGCTGCAGGACGTCGCCGTCGCACTGCCCGAGCTTGGGCTGTCCGCCCTCGGCACGGTGATGGCTTGCACGACGAGCACCGAGGGCGCGCCGTCGGAGCTCGAACAGCGCCTGCTGGTGCGCGTCGCCGCGCAGGTCACGGCCACCGGGGCCGCAGAGGTGGCGCTTCTGGACGAGCCGCCCGCCGGCAGCGGCGCCACCGCGGCCGGGCTGCGCGGGCTCATCGAGCTCGGGGCCGACATCGCCGCGCTCCTGTCGAGCTCGCGGCCGGGCGACGCACGGTCGCTGCTGCCCGACACGGAGCGGCCGCCGTCCGGGCTCGACGTCGCTGAGCTGCGGGGCCGCGCGGACGCAGTGGTCGGGACGCTTTCCGACATCGTGGACGCGCTGGAGGCACTCGACCCCGACCCGCCCGCCGACGACATCGTCGAGGCCTTGCTGCGGGCCGCGGACCTGCTGCCCGCGGCGGTGCCCGGGTCGCAGGACCCGGTGGCGCAGGCCGCGCGCGTGCTCGGGGGCGCGAGAAGGCTGCTCGACGACCTGGTCGCTCGTGAGGACGCCTTCGACCGGGCCGCTTCTGAGGATGCGGCGATCGCCGCGCACGACCTCGCGCGCGTGCGCGCGGTGCTGGGCGAGGACTTCCCCGTGCTCGCGCGGTTCACGCTGCCCGGCCCCGTGCCGCCCGACGGTGAGGACTGGCGGGCGTCGATCACGGCGAGCCTGGCCGACCCCGCGCTGCTCGCCGGGGCGGACCTCGCCATCGCGTCGTGGGCGATGCAGCACGCGCTGGTCCGGCCGGCGCTCGCGCGCCTGACTCGCAGCCTCGAAGGCTCCGAGCTGCTCGGCGGGCGCACGGGACTGGCCGATCTCGTCGTCGCGCAGCTCCCACGCCGCCCCGGCGCACGGTGGGTCGCCCTGCCGTTCGACACCCCGCCGCCACCGACGACGTCGCTCGTCCTGCACTGGACCGGTGCGTTGGACACCGAGGCGCCGTTCGCGGTGCTCGTCGTGGACCAGTGGAGCGACACCGTGCCGAGCAGGCAGGAGACCACGGGCGTGTCGTTCCACTTCGACGCGCCCGGGGCGCGCGCCCCGCAGTCGATACTACTGGCCGTGCCCGCCGACGCCGGCGCGACGGCGTGGAGCGTCGAGGCGCTGGCCGGGGCCGTGCGCGAGGCGGTCGCGTTGGCCCGGATCCGCCAGCTCGACATCGACGACGTCGACATGGCCGCGCGGTTCCTGCCCGCCGCCTATTTGCCGTTCAACCTCGAGGCGAAGGTGCCCTCGATCAATCTCAACGCGATGATCGTGGCCGCCGTGGCGCAGCTCGACGCGATCTTCCTTCAGGAGGAGTCATGAGCTCGGTCACCACCTGGCAGCGCCTCGAGCCGCTACCGCGGACCGACGACCTGCGCGTAGGGCTGCGGGCCGAGATCGCTGACCCGCTGTGGATGCTCGCCCGGCAGCGGCAGTTCGGCGAGCTGCGCGGAGAGGACGCCGGCTCGCCCGTCGTCGCCAACCTCGAGCTCAGCGTGGGGAGGATCTCGCGGCTGCACCTGGGAGCGCCCGGCGACGATGCCGCGGACTTCGCGACGGACCACGACGACGCCGTGGCGCCTCTGGAGGCGCTTGTCGAACGCGAGCCGGTGCGTGGGGCAGGCGTCGACAGCGGTGTCGTGGTCTCCGCCGGCCTGCACCTGCTCCGGCTGCTGCGCTTCTACAAGGCGACCGCTGCCGCACGCGTCTACCTGGACCATTACGCGCTGCGCGTGGAGGACCTGCCGGGCAACGACGCCGAGGCCGAGCGCCTGCGTCGCCGCGCCGTCGGACGGGCTCCCGACGCGCGGCGTCTTGCCGCAGACCTGGTCGAGCACCGGGGGAGCGCGGCAGAGCTGACGTCGCTTCCTGCTGTGCCGGCGATCGCTGCGGGCGACCGCGAGAAAGTGCTCGCCGCCGCCAACGCGTTTCTGGCCGCGTGGGGTGCGCTGCTGAGCGAGCCTGCCGCCGGATCGGCCGACGCGTGGGTGCCGAACCGGTTGGAGCACGCGTTCGCGATACAGGCCGAAGTGACCGGTGGCCTGGCCCTGTTGCGCGCGGACGAGTACCGCGGCGGGAGCCTGGACTGGCACTCGTTCACGCTGGCAGGCAGGCCGTCGCTCGGCGCGCCGGCGACGCCGCGGCCTCCTGGTACTTTGGTGCGCACCGTGCTGCCCACGCCCGTGTCCTACGGCGGCATGCCGACCGGCCGGTTCTGGGAGATCGAGGATGGGACCGTGCGCTTCGGCGCGCTCGAGACGGGCCGCACCGACCTGGGCCGGCTGCTGCTCACGGAGTTCGCGCTCACGTACGGCAACGACTGGTTCGTCATTCCTGTGGATCTGCCCGTCGGATCGGTGACCACCATGGACCGGTTCACCGTGACGGACACGTTCGGGCTGCCGACGCAGGTCGGGCCGTCACGCTCGGCCGGCTTTCGGATGTTCGACCTCGACGCGCCCGGTGGACCTCGGCGCCTGGACGGTGTGTTCTTCCTGGCCCCGGCGGTGGCCGACGTGCTGGAGTCGCCACCCACCGAGGAAGTGGCGTTCTTCCGCGACGAGCTGGCGAACGTGGTGTGGGGGGTGGAACGCCGATTCCAGGGCGGGGCGGGCACGCCCGTCGACCGGTACGAAGAGCATCAGCAGCGCCTGGCCGCCCAGCAACGGGTGGAGACCGAGACGCCCGACGCGCAGCTGCTCTACCGGCTCATGACCGACGTTCCCGAGCACTGGCACCCCTTCGTCCCCGTGCGGGCGGCGGGAGTGGCAGCGACATCGGGAGTGATCCAGCTCGAGCGGCGGCCGCTGGTACGGATAGCCGCGGACGGAACCGCCACCGCGGTGGAGCCGCGCGGGCGCGTGCTGACCGCGGCCGAGCCGCTTCGGCTCGAAGAGGAAGAGGTGCCGCGCGACGGCACGCACGTGGTGCGCACCTTCCAGCTCACGCGATGGAGCGACGGGCGGTATCACCTGTGGTCCGGGCGGCACAGGAGCACTGGGGCGGGTGAGGGCTCCAGCGGGCTGCGCTTCGACTCCGTGCAGACGGTAGTGCCGTGATGCGTGTCATCTCTTCGCAGGCTGGAGGAGGTCAATCGCCTCGTCTGCGGCTGTGAGCTGTGGCAGGTGCGCCTGCCGAAAATTACGTCCGCCCAGGTCATGCCCCTGCTAGGGGGCTACGTGCGGCATGCACGAGTTCCGGCGAGCAGGAGAGGGAGGCGGGTGCGGCATGATGATCGGCCGTGCTCCTTCGCCTGGCCTACCTCACCGTCACGAACGCTTTCGCCGCACTGCGGTTGCTACCCATGAGCGATCGGGACAAGAACGTGGAGATTCTTGCCCTGCGCCACCAGATCACCGTCCTTGAACGCCAACTCGGCGCTGACACCAGAGTGCGATTCGCGCCTGAGGACCGAGCCTTTCTCGCCGCGCTCCTGATCTCGCTGCCCCGCGAGGCCCTGCGCCAACTGCGGCTCATCGTCCGGCCGGACACCGTCCTACGGTGGCATCGCGATCTGATGAAACGGCGTCATGCCCGTACCTACCGACCGAAGCGGGCTGGCCGCCCGCCCACCGTCCGCTCCATCCGCACCCTCATCCTGCGCTTGCTTCGGGAGAATCCCGGCTGGGGCTACCGGCGGATCCACGGGGAGCTCACCACCTTCGGCATCCAGGTCGCGCCGTCCACGGTGTGGGAGATCCTCAAGCAGGAAGGTCTTGATCCGGCGCCCGAGCGGGCGTCCACCACGTGGGCCGACTTCCTGCGCTCCCAAGCCGATGCCATACTGGCCGCCGACTTCTTCGAGACCGTCACCCTTAACGGGCAGCGTCAGTACGTCTTGGCCGTCATCGAGCACGCCACCAGGCGCATCCGCGTGCTCGGCACCACCGCGCACCCGAGCGCGATCTGGGTCATCCAGGCGATCAAGAACCTAGTGATGGACTTGAACGATGCGGGCTGCCAGGCGCGCTTTCTGCTTCGAGACAGGGATGGCAAGTTCCCGGCCCTCATGGACGAGGTCCTCGCCGAGGCCGGCATCAAGACGGTGCTCACCGGCATTCGGATGCCGCGCATGAACTCGATCATGGAGCGGTGGGTGCAGTCCTGCCGTCACGAACTCCTCGACCGCTGCCTGCTCTGGAACGAACGCCACCTGCGGCACGCCTTGCGCGAGTACGAACACTCCTACAACCAGCACCGAGCCCACCAAGCTCTGAACCAAGCCGCCCCACTGCGCACCGCCCCGGACCCGATCACCGATCCCGGGCGAATCATCGACCTGAACATACGCCGACGAGACCGACTCGGCGGCGTCCTCCACGAATACTCACATGCCGCTTGACCTGCACGGATGGAATTTTCGGCAGGCGCACAGCCGCAGCGGCTCAGCCGTCCCGGCGTAGTAGCGGCCTATCGCCGTCGAGTACAGGAGCATGTCGCATGAGTGCAGCCGCTTGCCGAGGGAGGGCGATGGTCCGCTCGACGGTAAAGTTGCCGCAGCAGGCGTTGTAGACGTCGGTGACGTCGCTCCACAGCGAGACATGCTCGCGCACGATGCGGCACATGTCGGTGAGGATGGAGCCGTGAAACATGACCACCCCCCGGTTGCAGCCTGTAGAGCGCCGCCAGGAGTTGAACCTGATCCTCCCCACCGGGAGCGGGGTGTGCACTGTTACACCTCCGGCGCGTGTAACCTGCGGTAACACTCGCCGATCAGGAGCGATCGTAGCCGATATGGGCGGCCTTGCGTGGGCCTACCAGATGGGGCCGCGTTCTCGGAGGAGCCACAAACGGGTGTTACGGGACGAGACTTCGGAGGGCAGCCTTGCCCGCCTCGCTGACTGTTGCCGTATCGCTCTTGTCTGACTTCCGCAGCACGAACATCTTGATCAGGACGATGATGCTCGGGCCGCCGCAGAGCAGTGCGGCGAGCCATGGCTGCCCGTTACTGCCGAGCAGTACCGCACCGCCGATCATACCGACCGCCAGGACGAGCCCAGCGATGACCCCGGTCATCTGGAGCGCGTGCATCCGTCGGGCAGATGTCTCGGCCTCTTCCTTGTCGAGCCGCTTCATGCGGAACTCGTGCTCACGCTTCAGCTCAGGTTCGAGAGCCTTCAGCGCCACTTGCAAGTGCTCAACCGGGATTTGCCCCCACAGGGAGGCGATCTCGAAGCCGGACGGCGAGCCAGGCGCTTCGTCGGGCGAGGTGCGGGGCTGACGAGTCTTCACTGCCCCGCTCCTCCTCCGCCGCTCGTTACGGGTACGCGATCTTTCGTCAGCAGATGGTCAGGTGGAGGTCCGAGCCTTGCGAAGAGCGTGTCAAGGCCATTCACCAGCGTGCGCGTAGCCTCGACTTCATCCTGCTTCTCAGGTTCGTAATGCTCCTCAGCCTCGCCCTGCTTCTCAAATGTGGAGAGGAGTTCGGCAGTGGTATTCCCATCGAAGACCCCTGACTTTATGGCGGCCCGAATCAGCGCCTCGGACCGTCTCGTGAACTCATCATTATCGAGGTAGAAGAGCCGCCGCACGCGGTGTCTAGAGATTGAATCTTCGAGGCGGTCCATCGCCTCCGTTAGCTGCCCGACACTAAGCTCGTGAACACGCCGGGAGTGCACGGAGCGCAACGTATCCAGGTACACCGTCACAAACCTGTAGACCGCCGACGGATGTTGTCTTTGCAGCTCATCCATGATGGGGGGTAGGGCTTCGGATGGCTTGTGTCGACCCAGATGAAGTGTGTTTGCTATGAATTCCTGGAGGTCGACGTCGCCTAGTTCCGGTAGTGTTTTGATCGCTATCACGAAGCGCGCATATGCGGTCTCCAGGACGTCTTCAGGAGAGGCAAGGCGTCTCCATCTTGCCCCCCGCATTCGTGCCGCGAGCCGGGCCAACAGACTCTTGAAGCCGGATCTAGAGCTCATCTTTGTTGACCTCCGTCTGGCCGTGGGGCGTACAGAACATCCTGTTAACGCCCACCCGCTCCTCATCGTTACACTACGCATCCATGCCTGGACGGTAAACAGACCCGGCTCGACTCGGTCAGGAAGCTGCGGCGAGGCCACACGTGGAAGGTGGCCCTGCACCTTGCCAGCGCAGGGCCACAGATTCGACCCGTCAACGGCCGGCTCTCATGTTGCTCCGATTGGCACTCACCCGCACCCACTCCCCTCGCTACCTGGTGGTGCTTGACGAGGGAGTGCTCAGCCGCCCCATCGGCGGACCCAGCGTCATTGCGCCTACCGACAATTGCATCCATGCTGGTCAAGCGGCGTGTGAGTACTCGTGGAGGACGCCGCCGAGTCGGTCTCGTCGGCGTATGTTCAGGTCGGTGATTCGCTCCGGGTCCGTAATCGGGTCCGGGGCGGGACGCAGCGGGGCGGAGTGGTTCAGGGCTTGATGGGCCCGGTGCTGGTTGTAGAAGCGTTCGTACTCGCGCAGGGCGTGCTGCAGGTGGTGTCCGTTCCAGATCAGGCAGGGGGCGAGAAGCTCGTGACGGCACGACTGGACCCACCGCTCCATGATCGAGTTCATCCGCCGCATCCGGATGTCGGCGAGCACCGTCTTGATGCCGGCCTCGGCGAGCACCTCGTCCGTGAGGGCAGGGAACTTCCCATCCCGATCGCGGAGCAGAAAGTGCGCCCGACAGCCCGCATCGTCCAGATCCATCACCAGAATCCTGATCGTCTGGATGACCCAGCCGGCGCTCGGGTGTGCGGTGGTGCCGAGCACCAGGACCCGCCTGGTGGCGTGCTCGATCACCGCCAGAATGTACTTGCGTTGCCCCTTGAGGGTGATGGTCTCGATGAAATCGGCGGCCAGCAGGGAATCGGCTTGCGAGCGCAGGAAGTCGGCCCACGTGGTGGACGCCCGCTCTGGCGCCGGATCAAGCTCTGCCTGTTTGAGGATCTCCCACACTGTGGACGGCGCGACCTTGATACCGAGTGTGGCGAACCCGCCGGTAGCCCCAGCCCGGGTTCTCCCGAACCAGACACAGAATGAGGGCACGGATGGAGCGGATCGTGTGTGGGCGCCCGGGGCGCTTGGGCCGACAGGTACGAGCGGGACGGCGTTTCATCGATCGCGGTGCCGGCGCGGCACGGTGTCCGGCTGGACGAGGAGTCGCAGCGGGCGTAGGACCTTACGTGACAGCGAGGTCAGGAGAGCGGCAAGGAAGGCTCTGTCCTCGGGCGCGAATCGCACTCTGGTGTCGGTGCCGAGTTGGCGTTCAAGGGCGGTGATCTGGTGGCGCAGGGCGAGGATCTCGATGTCCTTGTCCCGATCGCGCATGGGGAGCAACCGCAGCGCGGCGAACGCGTTCGTGACGGGCAGGTAGGCCAAGCGTAGGAGCACAGCGGATCATCCTGCCGTAGGCGTTCACCCTCTCCGGGTGGTTGGGAGCTCGCGACGCGAAGCCTCCAGATGGCCATGACCTGGGCGAATGCGATTATCGGCAGGTGCAGAGCTAGTGGCCACGGTCGCGGATCAGGAACGCCAGGTCTCCACTTCCTTGGAGGTGTCGCCCGGCGGGAGTAGCGTCAGCCAGCCGAACAAACGGACCAGGAGCAGGTAGAGCGGACGTAGGAGCACGTGTGCCGAGGGACGAAGGCCAGATCAGATGCCATGGGTGAGTTGTGGCATCACACGGGGCTCCATTGCCGCCATGCCGGGCCTCCTGGGGAAGGAGACCCGGCGGTGCGTATGTCAGTAGTCGCGCAGCTCCTCCTCCGCGCGACGTGACCATCGCGAAACGAATGCGGGATCCAGCCCTTCCTCGAGAACCGTCACGCGGATCTCTCCGGTCGCCGACTTGTGGACGTGCATGAGCTCTCCACCGTTCGGCGCCAGATCCCAGATCTCGGCGACCCAGTCATCAGTACCCGGAACGCTGAGGACAGAGAGCTCGATGAGCCGTTCCCCTTCTTTTGTCACGATCACGATGTCATCCCATTTCCCTGAACGAATGCAGCGTCCACGACCCCGTCCCCCCAGGCTGCCGGAACTGAAGTCCCTTGTCAGGCAGCAGGTACTCCACGACTCTATCTCCGGCCTTGTTGGTGTACACCTGCACCGCGGCGCGGGGATCCCGGGTTATGGAGGTGACCACTTGGTCGCCCAGGCTGTTCCACGCCGGCGCGTTCTTCTTCCCCGTCGGAGTCGGCCATTGTCCCGTGTTCGTGGATCTGCTCGCGTGCTTCTTCAACTCGAAACCGGCCCGTGTCAGCCCCTGCTTGTCGGCGGCCCGCGAGGCGTTGTTGAGGACCCACGCGGTCAGGCGAGTCGCTCCTTGCGCCATCTCCCCGATCGCCTTCGACGGGGGAATGACCACCCCAGTGTTCGGCTGGGCGCCTGAAGTCGGCTCGCCGAGGACGAGCCTTCGACCGGCAAGGTATCTTTCGGAGTTCGAATCGATGCCGAGGATGTTGTTGATATCGTGCCTGGCTGCCTGGCATTCCGGATCGGAGCACTCATCCGCGACGGGCGCAGTCATCTCCGAGATGGCTTGGTAGAACCCTCCGATCCAGTCCCAGATCGACCCCTGCACCCTGGGCGGTGGTGGCGGCGTGACGGTCACAGGGGACAGGCACGTTGTAGCTCTTGGCCGCGCTTGCCTTCGGTCAGCGCTGTGAGCAGGCCGGCGTCCGCCCGTCCACGGGCCGCACCGGGACATGCTTCGACAATGCGATCACCGAGAGCTTCTTCGCCTCGCTGGAGTGCGAGCTGATCGACCGGCGCACCTTCCGCACCAGGTCAGATGCCGAACGAGCCCTGTTCAGCTACATCGAGGGCTTCTACAACCCACGCCGCCGCCATTCCGCCAACGGTCAGCTCAGCCCGGCCGAATACGAACGCCGACACACGCTCAAGAACGCCCAAGTCCTCGACTATGCTGCCGCGTAGTCGCAAGCCCTGATGTGTCTATCGAACCGGGGCAATTCCAGAAGAGCATCCGAGGCCCCTGGTGGTGACGGACGTGATTGTGGTGATCAACCCGTCTACCAGGGGTTTCGCCATGCCATCAGGCGAATGCCGATCTTGCGATCATGCTGTGATCAGCAGCCCGCCACACGGGGATGAAAACGGCTCACTGGAGTACTAGTTGATCACGTAAACGGACACGGCGGGTAATCCGGTGGCGCGAGAAAGTCTGCCGACAACCATTGGCGGGCCAAGTAGAGCAGCGTGGGCTGGTTGGTGAGCGGGAACTTGGACGGAGTGCACACTTGACGGCTTGCGATAGTGCTGGTTTTCACTCTGAAGATCATGCGGTCGGAAGCCCGTAACAACGTGGTCCAGTCCTCGCCCACCGCCAGCACGTGTCCCACGACCGGTTTTACGGAAAGCGGTAAAGCCTCCAGACGGATGGTCTCGGTGGGCAGCCACAAAGAGGTGTTGAACGCAGTCGCCACCACGAGCGCCAATACGGACACCCCGCCGGTCCAGCGCTGCGCGGTGCGCACCCGCCTGTCGTCAGCCGTGGCGGTCTGGATACTGCCGTACGTGCCTCGATCCTCATGCCCGGCGTCGCGTGATGCCAGCCTGTCCGCGCCGGCACGCTTCCCTATGACATGGTGGATTTCGGGATTCCCCTTTTCGGTGGTGGCCGTGATGATGGTCGGCCGAAGCCGCAAGCGCAGCAGCGCCCATCGGGCGACCAGGGGAATGACAAGGAGAAGGAAATACGTCCAGGGTGCGGTCATCGCCAGGCTCAGAAGGAGAAAGAGCGCCACGGGTATGAGAGTCGGGTTCCACCATTGCCCTGGTCCTTTTGCGGCTGCGGGGCCGAAAGACATACTGACCGAAGATCTGCCCTGACCGTCGGACGACGCCCTGACCGTACCCTCGCTGCCTCGACTCCGATTGGCTCGTTTCGTGGGAATGAGCGCAAACAAGACAAAGAGCGCGAAGAGGATGGCGGATGGAAAAGCCGTCAACGTCGCCCCTAGGACGACCCGGGGCACGTCGCCGGACTCGATCAGGGCGGAGGCGGTGTTCGGGTCGAAATGAGCGGCGGCGAACAACTTCAACACCGCGAGCACGCCCAGCAGGCCGAACAACATACTCGGCCACAACTCGCTCAGATGACCCAGCCAGAGTTGCTCTGAGGGTGGCTGGGGAGTAAGGGTGGTGGCGACGACCCGCCGCTCGCCGTCTTCCCGAGGTAAATCGATCTCGGACATACGACGATTATCCGATAAGCAAGCGCGACCCTCACGGGTATTCGGCAACGATCGGGCGCAGGTTACACATACGTGAGAGAGCAATCGTCAATGCCCGTACCCAGCGCCCGGCGGAAGGAGCATGCTCCTCCCCTGACCTGTGAAAGCACCTCCCACAGCGGCGTCCAGAACCCGACCGGGGCTGGCCCGTCCCTGCCGGTTCTCCCTCGTCGTCGATGGATCTGCCGACGGTCGTCAGCGCGCGTCTTAGGCACTACCGTAAGCGGCATGGGTCTGTCTTCCCAGGGAGGCACCCCTGCCGGAAGACCCACAGTCTTCGATCATTTCCCAGCACCGAAATTCCGACGAGCCAGGGAGTGCGCATGGGCCTGCGAAGGATCAGGCATGTGAAAATCCCGGTGACTGATCTCCAGCGGAGCATCAGCTGGTAGCGGCAACTGCTGGATCTTGAGCTCGTCGCGGAGTTCCTCGAGGAAGGCGTTCTGCGCGGCGTGGCGCTCGTGGCGAAGGACGGCGCCTTCGGCATTGCGCTGCGCGAGCGCGCCTCTTGCGCCAGCCGGCCCGTCCTGGACGGCTTCGACTCCTTCGCTCTTGAGGCCGACGACATCGAAACCCTGCACGCTCTGGCGGACCACTGCGAAAAGCTCGGCATCCTCCACAACGGCGTGCAAGACCGCGGCCCGTACGGTGCCGGCCTCGACATCCCCGATCCCGACGGTGTCATTCTCCGCTTCCTGGCCGCCAACCCCTTGAACCCCGGAACGTTTCATGGCCTGGATATCACCCCCGAAGGCCCGCGGCTCTACGACTCCCCACGGTTCACGTCCTGCCGCCCCCGTTTCCGTCGCCCGGGTGACCGGAGCTCGCGTACGCTACGCGAAGCCCTTGCAGAGCCATGACCTGGGCGGATGCAATTATCGGCAGGCGCACGGTCGGAGTGTTGCGGGCCGTCCCAGGAGCGGCGCACCTGGGACGGAAGATGAAGGCATCGCCGGGCCGGTCCAGCGGCAGGTCCTGCCGGACGCTGGTACCGCGGCCAGGACAGCTCACGCTCGTCAAGCGCGCTCGGAGGCTGCATGCTGTCACTGCACACCTGGGACGGTGGTTCCGCAACAGAGTCTGCGGATTCGCGGAACGAGGGGCTTGATCGCTTTCGGCGCTCGAACTGCGGGAGAACGCAGACTGTATGCGGAGGTCGCTTGGCCAGAAACGCGATCGCCTGTTCGTAATGAACGTAGAAGGCGATCGATGGGCGCCACTCCGCCCCTCGCCCATCTGGGCGGTGATGTCCAACAGCCAGCGGGCCCGGCAGTCCGGCCGTCAAGCAGGACGACCGGTCTCTGCGGAGACCCGCGAGACCACGCAACGGGCTAGGTCCTGTTTCATAAGGCGTTGAGCCACTGGTTGATCGCGGCGATGACGATGACGGCTTCGTAGCGGACTGCGAGTTTGTCGTAACGGGTTGCCATGCCGCGGTTGCCTTTGAGCAGGTTGATGCCGCACTCCACAGCATGACGCAGCCGGTAGGACGCAGGGTCGAAGACAGGCGGGCG
>NZ_JBEXYK010000038.1:0-97739 GCF_040630865.1 Nonomuraea sp. NPDC005730 | reverse complement strand
TCATTGACGCCGACCAGCCGTGAGGCTTCCTTGTTGCCATAGCCCTGAGCCATGAGCCGAAAGTATTCCTGCCGCTCAGCCCGGAGCTTCTTCGCACCCTGCGCCTTGCGCACCTTGCGGATCTCGAAGTCCATCGCATCCCCTGGACTGGGGTGTTGCAACGAACCCTAGAACCCAAGCATGCCGTCTCAGGGGCTCTTCGGTCTCGCACATCGGCTATCGATGCTGACAACGGACGGGTGCGTCCGCTACTCGTCCATTGCCTTGGTGAAGACTTCGGCGGCCGAGGCCTCCGCCGCACGGATCACGTGGGCGTAGACCCGGAGGGTATCGATGGGTCAGCGTGGCCAAGGCGGGCCGCGACGACATGGACGGGGACGCCGGCCAAGGGCAGCGTCGTGGCATGGATGTGGCGTAGGTCGTGAAGCCGCGCGTGTGGCAACGGCGTGCCGGGGTTCGCTTGGTTGTATCGCTTGATCAGGATCGGGACGAGCGAGCTGAGCGTGTCGGGATGAACGGGCTCACCCGTCCCGCGGTGAACACGTAGTCGCCGCCGCCTCGCCACTCCGGGCCGAGTTGGAGCTTGTCCGCGGCTTGCTGTTGTCGATCTGTGTGTTCCACCTCCCATTCCCGTCCATGATCTGGTTCCAGAGCGCCTCTGCGTGACGGCGGATCATCCATTCGCTTTCGGCCGCCTCTGCCCCAGGCCCGATCTTGTCGAGGCGTCGGATGAAGCAGAGGCCGCCGGCCGCGCAAAGCTCGTAGACGATCGAGGCGCACTCGCAGGTGTACCGCCGCACCCGGAGGTGGTCGGTACGACGCTGCGACGTCTCCCAGGTGACCTGGACAGCCCTTGACGCACTCGGCGCAGGATGGATGCCGTGGCAGGGGGCGAGGTCGGCCGAGCCGACGTCTTTCGGAACGGTCAACGCCGAGTTCAAGAGGCGAGCTGTGTCCGCCGCAGCTGGTGATGGTCAGATCATGCCTCCGGCGGGATCTCCGGCCTCGAGGTGATCATTTCGCGAAGCTGAGCGTTCGAGTTCGTTGAGGTGGAAGCCTGATCACCTCGCACACCATCGACCCAGGCAAAGCCCGGCGGACCGGCTCCTCCGCATCAAGCCCGTGACCGCAGGGCCCGGGCGCCATGTGAGCAAGTCTCCGCCGAACCCGGGATGATCGACATGCCTGGCCGCCGAGCAGTTGGACGTCGCCGATCTGGATGTTGCCGTACGCGGTGTCGGCCTGGATCCCGACGAGGGCATGGTCAATGACGGAATGTGTGGCCGGTATGGCTTAGGGGACGTGGCTGGGCGGTTGCCAATGCATCGTCCGGTCTGCGGGACGATGAAAGCGACAGTTGCCGCCATCAAGCCCCGAGAGTCATCCCTTGGGTCCTCAGTTGGGGCCCAAGGCGTGACCTTCGCCGCCAGAAGAGACGTTCGCGGAGGCCTGCCATGCCCTGGCCAGGAGGGATGTCAGGAGGGTCCGGCGGCGCAGAATTCGGCTTCGAGGACGTCGGTGAAGGCGGCGATGGGGTTGTTCCAGTCGCCGTTGACGTTCTGGACGAGCATGCGTGTGGCGTCGCGGGTGCCGTACGCGTACGACCACGAACCCTGGAGTGCGCCGCCCATGCCCCAGACCGTTGTGCCGCAGGACAGTTTCACCGACGACATGCCGAGGCCGTAGGTGGTGTTGGGTATCCACTTGCCGTCGGGGACCGGATTGGCGGCGAACATCTGGCGCTGCTGGGCCTGCGGCAGGAGCCGGCCCTTGAGCAGCGCGGTGAAGAACCGGTCGAGGTCGGCGGCGGTGGAGATGATGTTGCCGGCCGCCCAGCCGGCGGAGGGGTTCAGCTCGGTCACGTCGTAGATCGTGGGCTTCGGCTCCTGGGAGTACAGCGTGGAGTAGTGCCGGGCGTGGGGGCCGCGGATCCGCACTTCCTCGCCTCCGGGTACGTGGGTGCCGGTCAGGCCGAGTGGGCGGATGATCCGCTGTGAGACCTGTTCGGCGTAGGTCTTGCCGGTCGCCTTCTCGACGATCATGGCGGCGAGGACGTAGCCGGTGTTGGTGTAGGTCCAGCCCTGGCCCGGCTTGAAATCGGGTGCGTTGGCCGTGCCGATCTTCACCAGTTGCTGGGGCTGGTAACGGTCATAGCGGTGTTTGAGGAAGCCAGGGCCGGCGAGGCGGGTCAGCATCTGCTTGTCGTTGAGGTGGTTGAACAGGCCGCTGGTCATGTTGAGCAGCTGCTTGATGGTGATGCGGCGGCCGTCGTTGCCGTTGCCGCGCACCAGGCCGGGCAGCCATTCTTCCACCGTGTCGTCCAGGCTGAGCTTGCCTTCGGCCGCCAGTTGCAGCACGACGGTGGCGGTGAAGGTCTTGGTGATGCTGCCGATGCGGAACCGCTCCTGCGGCAGGCGCTTGCGACCGGTTCGGGTATCGGCCACGCCCGCCGTACCGAACCACTGGTCATCGCCCTCGCGGACCGTCGCGAGGATGCCGGGAAGGCCGGTTTCGGTCACAGCCCGATCGAGCGCCTGCTGCACTCCGGGGTGGTCGGAGGTGGGGCCTGAGCCGGCCGCGGCTGCGGGTGCGGCCATGGCAGCGCCCGCAACCGCGGCGGCGGCGAGCAGACCGACGCTCGCCCGGATCGTGCGCGAGCGGGACGGCTTGGGGCCAATGGTGGTCATCTCAACTCCTTGTAGGGGGCGAGTACGCGAGTTCTCGCCTTGCGGATGACGGACACGCTATATCGCGTTTGCTATTCATTCAATGTGAAAGCTCTTCACCTTGAATGAAACTCCAGGTAGAAGCCAATACTTTCTTGCAATGGGGTCGCAGTTAATGCACAATATCGGCGTCTTTGCAATGAGGTTCGAGTTAATGCATACTGTGCGGCGACACCGCGGCAGCGAAGGGAGCCACAGGTATGCCGGGAGACAGGCTGACCTACCAGGATCGCCGGGACATCGCCGCCGGCTTGGCCGCAGGACTCACCTACTCCGTGATCGCCAGGGGCCTGCAACGCCCGGCCTCGACCGTCACCCGCGAGATCATGCGCAACGGAGGGCCCGTCGGCTACCGGGCAGACCAGGCCCATCAGGCCACCAAGCGGCGTGCCCGGCGGCGTACATCGGCCCCGCCGACACTGTCCCCGGCGCCACCAGCCGCCGCCATGCATGGACGGGCCGCCGAAGCTGTGCAAGATTTCCGGGAGCGCCTCGCCGCCGTGCTGGGCAGGGCCGGGCTCCCGTCGATGGTGAGCAGAGTGCTGGCCTGTCTGTACGCCACCGACACCGGCAGCCTCACCTCAGCCGAGCTGGTCCAGCAACTGCGGGTCAGTCCAGCCTCGATCTCCAAGGCCATCGGCTACCTCGAAAAGCAGGAACTGATACGGCGCGAACGCGACCCTCGACGACGGCGCGACCGCTACGTCATCGACGAGGAGGTCTGGTATCAGGCAGTGCTGGACAGCGCCCGCGTGAACGCCGAACTGGCCGACATAACCGAGCAGGGAGCCAAGGTCCTCGGCGCCACCACGCCCGGCGGCGCCCGCCTGCAGGACGTGAGCCAGTTCCTCGGACACGTCAACCACGACATCGTCCGCTCAGCCAACCACTGGCGGCGGCAGATCCACTCTCGCCGTACGACAGATGGTTAGAGCGGCAGAACGACCAACACAGCCACTGGCCGACACGTCTCATGAGCGGCGTCCACCGCGCTGTGGTACTCGAACAAGTCCCGCCTACGCGCTATGCGGACATGCCTCCAGTAGCTTGGCGCCCGTGGAGGAAGAACATCCGGGCAAACAGCCGGTGCAGTGGCCAGAGCGACGCAAGGACGTGCTCGAATCACTGCGAGCCCTGGGTGACCGCGACTACCAGGGCCAACACTGGCGATCCGGGGAAGGATGGCCGGACCTCACCGCTGCCGTGCACTGGCTCATCGACGACACCTTCATCGACCAACACGGCCGGCGCGGTTGCCGGTTGGCCCACGCAGGTGAGTGGCGCTCATGCGCTCGTCGTCGCCGCGACCGGGTGGCGCTTGTCGGCGGGTACGAGGGGCATCGGCGTCGGGTGGTCACCGGGAGCGTCAAAGGAGAAACCTTGCCGGTGGATCGTCCCACCCGGCTGGTGATGACTGACGGTCGGCCGGTTCCCAGGGGGCGGCCATGTTGGGCCGAGGCAGTGAGCTGCACGTCGTCGTAGGCACTGCTCGGTTGAAGGTGGGGTTCGAGGAGCTGGCGTCAGGGTGAGTGATCGAACGGCACATGCGGATTTTGTGTCAGTCGAGTGGCCATAGCTTGCGGCCCTTGGCGAGAATGCTGCCGAGGACCGAGCGGGCCTGGACGAGCTTGCCGTCGACGTCGCCGACCACGCTGTTGGGGTCGCCGATCTGGACCACGTTCTCGGCCGTGCCGACGAGGGTCGCGCCTTCCACCATCACCACTGTGCCGGACACGTGACCCACGAGGGTGCCGCCCCGGACGACGACGTCGCCGTCCACGTCGCCGACCCTGACCTCGCCGGGACCGACGACTTCGACCTCTCCGTGTCCGGCGGGTGCGACTCCGCCGGCGCCGGCCCTGTGCAGCTGCCAGGTGTAGAGGCCGGTGGCGGCCATGCCCAGCGCGCCCACGACGGCGGCGGCGACCGCGGGGACGGATTGGTCGCAGCGCACTACGATCCACTCGTTCGTGGGCTTGGGCGGAGCGGGGTCCTGACGCTGTTCGTACGTGATGGTGCCGCAGTCGGCCGCCGCGGGGGGTGTGCCGAGCAGCAGGATCCACACCGCTCCCCCGGCTGTGAGCAGGCATCGTGCCAGCAGCCGCTGCGTGCGGTCGTTCATCGGCAGTCCTTCGGGGCTTGGCGGTGGAGGAGAGACAGGATGGGGTCGGCGCTATGTGCTGTTTCCGGCAAGAACGGCCTTGATCGCCTGCACGCGGGCCCGCGACGACGCCTCGTCCGGTGCGAGCGGGTCGGCCTCGCCGCGCAGGCTGTGCCAGCGTTCCGTGGCGAGTTCGAGCTGGGCCGCGTGCAGGCGTGCCAGACGGCGGTAGGCGGCGATGCCGTGGCGCGGGGTCTTCGCGGCGCGTAGTGCGTCGACCTTGAGCCGGAAGCGCCGGGCGGGTGAGAGCAGCACTGCCGCTTCGGGCTCGGTGATCGCGTCGCGGGAGGCGGGCGGCAGGGTGGTCAGGGCAACGCGCAGGCCGCCTGCCTCGCTGCGCAGTCCGTGGCGCAGAAGGAGCACGTACAGAATGACCAGAGGACTCTGGAACAGCAGCAACTGGGCGGGCGTCAGCACCAGGACGTTGAGTGTGTCACTGGCGGTGAACCACTTGTGGGACTCCTTGCCGATGTAGTCGAGCATGGCGTTGTTGCAGAAGTGCGCGCCGGCCGCCGTACCGAAGCCGAGGGCGATCGTGGTGATCTGCTGGGGACGGCTGTGCAGTTGTCGGGCGATGCCGAAGGCGGCGCCGGTGATGGCGGTGAACGCGGTGTGTGCGGCCATGAGCCCGGCCACCTGCCGAGCCCAGAAGTGAAATCCGCCGCTCGCCCCGTCGAAGGCGGCCATGTACGTGATGCTCTCGCCGAAGTTGAAGCCGAGCCCCGTCGCGGCGCCGACGACGACGCCGGACACGACGGAGTCGAAATGCCGCCGGTAGAGCAGGAAGAGGATGGCCACGCCCGCCCCCTTGCCGAGTTCCTCGAAGAACCCCGAGATCATGGGCAGGCCGGTGTCCTTCAGGAGCATCACGTCAAGGGGATTCTCCGGGAGCGGGAAATGCAGGGTGGAGAAGGACTTCCACCACTCGTTCATGGTCAGGCCGAAGCCGCCGGCGACGACCGCTCCCCATCCCAGGGCGGTCGCCAGCAGGAGTACGGGCACCCGCCGGAAGCGCTGCATGTGGTGCACGAGCCACAAGGCGTACAGGGTCGTCGGCAGGCATGCGAGAAAGGCCAGCACGTGGGCGCGCGGCCAGACGGCCACGTCGATGAGGGACGGGATTCGCAAGGCCGGCAGCGCCAGCAGCGCCATCGCCAGCATCCGGCGGTATCGCCGTGCGACCCGCTCGCGGCGGTCCGGCGGCACGTGCCGGGCCTTGGCGTACCGCAGATGTCCCCAGGCGACGGCCGACAGCACCGCCAGCAGCGCCCAGCCCGGCAGGTACTGCCAGTAGACGAGCGAGTTGAGGATGTCCGAGAGCTTTTTCAGCTCCGGAATGCCTGCCTGGGCCACGTCGACCTGCGGCGGACGGACCTGGTTGATCAGCATGGTCAGCGCGACCAGCACATGCAGCGACACCAGGACGAGCAGCGCCAGGCGCTGCCGCCGGCAGGCCGGCAGGAGGTGGGCATGCGTTTCCTCGGTCATGGTCACCTGTCGGGCAGTGCGGGAGGGATGGGACGGGCAGGTGGCGGCGTGGAGGGCGATGCGGGCGGCTCCTGCCTGGTACCGGCGTGCGAGGGAACGGCCCTCGGCCAGGCGCGATCCGGCACGGGCGGGGACGGCCGGCCGGGGAGGCCGGGCAGATCGTCCAGAGTGGTGCGCCGGTCGATCGCACAGCTCACGATGAGCCCGAGGGTGAGCAGGCAGCCCCCGGCGATCGATGCATATGTCCGGAAGAAGCGCAGATGCGGCCGGGACTCGAAACCGGCGGGCTCCGGCAGCTTGCGCGGCGCGCGGGCCTGCTCGGGTTGCGGCAGGCGGGTCTGGCCGGGGTGCGGGGCGCGGGGGCCGGGCGTGTGTGGTTTTCGGGCGCGTCTGAATCTCCTGGGTCTGTTCGTGTACAGGAAGACGCCGAGCGCTGCGACAGCAAGCGCGATCATGATGCTGCGTATCGCCGCCACCAGGCGCGTCAGCGTCGGCACTTCGTTCTCGTCTGTGGCCGGCGGTTGTACGAAGAACTCGCCGACCGGTTCGATGTCGCTCACGTGGCAGGGCCCCGCGCCGGGGATGGTGAGTGCGAGGTTCGTCGCGTGCAGCTGGTATGTGCCGGGTACCGGCTTCCATGTGGCGTCGTCCAGGTTGCCGGAACCGGTCAGGACGGCGCGGCCGCCCACTGCTGTCCCGCTGAGGGGGATCGGCATTTCAACCGTCGCCGCAGCCGTGCGATTGTCATAGTCTTCGAGCTGTTTGCCAGGTTGCAGGGAGAATGTCACTCTGCCAGAGATCTGCGCGGGCAGGCCCTGGACATTCCCGCCGGGAAACCCTCTCGGCGCGGCAGCGACGTCACTTATATCAAGCCGCGCCTGAAACGGCGGGGTACTCGTTGTGCCGGCCGGAATCATCGGGGGTGAGGTCACTGTCAGTTGCCCGGTTCCTCCCGTCTCGCAGGTGACGGGGGCTGGTCCGGAGTGAGCGGAGTTCGTGAGCGCGGCACCCGAGGTCTGGAGGGTGGCCACGAATCCCAGAGCGCCAATCACAAAAGGGACGTATCCCATAAGCACACTTTCCGGACCGGACGTCGAAACTCAGGGCTGATAATTCATGCAACATATACCGGCCCGCCCAAGCACCTGCCGACAAAGGCGCAATTGCCGACGAGAACAGGCCCGTAGAGAACGCCTGCCTGCACCGCTCGCAGGTCGCGCACCATAGGCGGCCGGCTCGGCCGTCGCATTCCGCGCGGGGGGCCGGCGAAGCGTGCCAGGTTGCTCGCGACGACGGCCGTACTCGTCCCGCCGGCCGGAGGCGCCGTCGCCGCCGCGACCAGGGACGCTCCCCGCGTTGCCGAGCTCCTATTGCTGCACGTACGCCTCGATGCCGTCGAGGATTCTGGCGAGGCCGAATTCGAAGCCGTCGAGCGGAGGTTCGTCGGCGAGGAACATCGGGTCCTGGATCGCGTCCGCGACGGCGTTCAGGTTGCGGGAGCGGAGCTGGCCGTCCAGGAACACGCGGACCGCGCGCACCGCCCGTTGCTGGTCGGGGTTCGCGCGGCGCAACGCGGCCGGTGTCGGGGTGTTGCGGCGCAGGTTGGCGCCGTACCGGGCGTGGCTGTCGAGCAGGTACGCGCAGTTCAGCATCAGCTGCGCCTCCATGCCGGTCGACCCGAGCGCGGTGATCAGGGCGTCCAGCCAGGCCGCGTTGTGCGGGGTCAGGGAGACGGTCGTCGGCACGTCCAGCAGCCATGGGCGGGAGAGGAAACGCTCGAACAGCCGGCGTGACCACAGCGCGGCCGCCTCTCGCCAGTCGCCGTCCGGCAGCTCGGGCGGGTCGCCCCAGGCACGATCGGCCAGGAGCACGATGAGCTCTTCCTTGGAGCTGACGTAGCGGTACAGCGCGTTGGCGGTCACGCCGATCCGGGCGGCCACCTTCGGCAGGGAGGCGGCCGCGATGCCCTCCTCGTCGGCCAGTTCCGTCGCGACCGCGATGATCTTCTCGACGCTGTGCGCCGGCTTGGGACCGCGCCGCCCGCCGGTGTCGACGACGCCCCAGGCGGCGGCCAGGCCCGGCGGCAGCGCATCGAGGTCGGCCTCGTCGGCGTGCCCGGGATCCGGCGTGGGCTCGCGGTCTGGCGTGAGGTCGCGCCCGGAGCTCTTGCGTGGGGTCATGGCCGGCATCCTCTCGAAGATCTGAAGGAAATAGTAGACGGCTTACACAGTTGTTGCTACTGTGCATGCCATGAACACTTCATTACTTACACAGATTCAGCTCCCGCCCACGGCTCGCCGCTGGATCGGCGTGGCCGCGATCCTCGGCGCCGTCTTCGCGATGGCCGAGCTCCCCCTCTACTTCGTCGTTCCTGCATGTGACCCGCCGGCCTGCGGTGTCGAGACCGGCGCGCTGATGCCGGACTGGCTGATCCTCACCCGTACGCTGTTCAACTTCTGCGCGCTGACGCTGTTCCTGGTGTTCATGAGCGGCGTCCGGTCTCTGATCACGCGGGCCGACGCCCGCTACGAATGGTTCGGGGCGGTCGCCGGCACCGCCGGCGTGGCGTGGACGATCATCGACATGGTCGCCAAGGGGATCGAGGGCAGCAACGCCATCAAGGCCGTCGAGGAGATCGACCCGACCCGCACCGTGCCCACCTACCTGCTCTACGGCTCCATGAGCCACCTGATGCTGGTCGTCTTCGGTGTCGCCTTCGGGTACGCGGTGCTGCGCACCGGCGCCCTTTCCCGGTGGGTCGGCTGGTCGTCGTTCGGCATCGCCGCGCTGCACCTGGCCGGGGTGCCGTCGATGTTCTTCGGCTTCAACTCGTCGGAGTTCTACGCCTCGAACGGCTGGGGCGCGGTCGCGATGTTCAACGGCATCGCCGCCATCTGGGTGGCGGCCGTCGGCGTCGCGGCGCTGAGGAAGAGGGTCATGCCGGCGCCGAGGTTCGCCTGACGGCGGCGACGCACGGGCACGTACGCGTGGCGAGTTCGGCGGCTCGGATTCCGCTGAACTCCCACGCGCCGAACTCGCACGGGGATCGATGGAACCGAAGGGCCGGTGCGGGTGAGTCAGTGATGAAGGGTGCGAACGCGCCCTGCGGAAGGATTTCCCCATATGAGAGGACTCACCCAAGTGGCGGCCATCACGGACGCCGCCCTCATCGAGGAGTCGCTGGCCGACCCTGATCGGTTCGCGAGCCTCTTCGACAGGTACGCGGATGAGATCCACCGATATGCCACCAGACGCCTCGGCCAGGAGAACTCCTCCGCGGCCGACGACGTGACGGCGGAGACGTTCCTCACGGCGTTCCGAAAACGGTCCCGCTACGACCTGTCCAGACCGGACGCCGCGCCCTGGTTGTACGGCATCGCCGCCAACCTGATCGCCAAGCACCGCCGTACCGAGCTGCGCAGGCTGCGGGCCCTGGCCAGGATGCCGGGTCCCGACGACAACCCCTTCGAGCAGCGCAGCATCGACCGGATCGACGCCCAGCGGCTCGGTCCCCGCCTGGCCGACGCGCTGGCGAGGCTCTCTTCGGCGGAACGTGAGCTGCTCTTCCTGGTCACCTGGGCCGAACTGTCCTACGAGCAGGCGGCTCAGGCGTTCGACATCCCGGTGGGCACCGTCCGTTCCCGCCTGTCCCGGATCCGGGCCAAGATTCGCAATGTCCTGGAGGACCACCGATGAACGAGTTCGACCTGATCAACGAGGTCCGGCCGGAAGTGGCCCCCTACGACCCCGGCACCAAGGCCATGGCCAGGGATCGGCTGCTCAGGGCGGGACGGTCACGGTGGTCCTGGCGCAGGCCGTACACCTTCGCCCTCGCCGGAGGGCTGGCGCTGGCCGTCGGCCTGGTCGTGGTGCAGGCGCCGCCCGCCTCGAACCCGCCTCCCGAGATGAAGCTGCTGTCGGCCGCCGAAGTGCTCCACCGCGCGGCGAGGGCCGCCGTCGACGAGATCGAGCCGCGCGACGACCAGTACATCGTGGTGAAGACCCTGCAGACCTTGGACCACTCCCTGATGCCCTACGACAAGTCCGAGGAGCACTACTACCGGCGCTTCAAGGACACCGTCTGGCTGCGGGCGGGCGAGCGGCAGCGGGGGCAGTACGCCGACGGCGTGCGCAAGCAGACGGCCATCGAGCCCCTGGCCTATGCCGGCGAACCGGTCCCGAAGTCCGCCTACAAGGACATGGGAACCAGGATCCAGCCCATCGTCTACTGCAAGGACTTCAAGAACGACTACCCGACGATCAAGAACCTGCCGACCGACGTGGAGGGCATGCGTGCCCACCTCGACGCCATGTGGAAGCCCAAGGCGGAGCAGCTGACGCCGTTCCTCGCCTACCTCGCCGCACGTCAGCTGCTGTGGCAGACGTACCTGCCGGCCGCGCAGCGCAGCGCGCTGTACCAGGCCCTGAGCGCGTTCCCCGGCATCACCCTCGACGAGGGGGTACAGGACGCCGCGGGCCGCAAGGGCGTCGGCGTGGGCTTCACGAGCCCGGACGGGGTGCGCTGGGAGCTGATCTTCGACAGGGACACCTACGCGCTGCTCGGCGACCGGCAGGTGGTGGTCGACGCCAAGGCCGCCAAGTCGCCGGCCGGCACCCTGGTGTCCGCCACGGCGCAACTCGACATCTCGGTCACCGACTCCGCGCCCGAGGTCGAGGTCGAGGAGCGGTTCAAGAGCGGAAACTGGTGCACCGGCACGTAGTCCCGCCGGGGCCGCCGGGGGTGTGGTTTCCCGCACCCCCGAACGGCCACCTGCCTCATGGTGGCCGCACCCTGATCGTTCCTAGTCTCTGACGCATGACGGAATGGCTGATCGACCTGATGGAGATGCTGGGCGCGCCGGGAGCGGGGATCGCGATCGCGCTGGAGAACCTCTTCCCGCCCCTCCCCAGCGAGGTGATCCTGCCGCTGGCCGGTTTCACCGCCTCACAGGGGACCATGAACCTGGTCGCCGTGCTGCTGTGGACCACCGCCGGCTCGGTGATCGGGGCGCTGGCGCTGTACTGGGTGGGCGCGGTGCTCGGCCGCGAGCGCACGCTGGCCCTGGCCGCCCGGCTCCCGCTGCTGAAGGTCTCCGACATCGCGAGGACCGAGGCGTGGTTCCTCAAGCACGGGCGCAAGACGGTGTTCTTCGGCCGGATGATCCCGATCTTCCGCAGCCTGATCTCCGTTCCCGCCGGGGTGGAACGGATGCCGCTGGGCGTCTTCACGCTCCTGACCACGGCCGGGAGCCTGCTCTGGAACACCGTGTTCGTGCTGGCCGGCTGGGTGCTCGGCGAGAACTGGTCGCTGGTGGAGTCCTATGTCGGCATGGGCACCAACGTGGTCATCGCCGTGGTGCTGCTGGCCGTGCTGGTCTTCGTGGGCGTCCGGCTGGGCGAGCGGCGCAAGGGACGGCATGCGGCGCAGACCGGCTGACGACACGCGGGAGCGGCCGGTCGGCGGCACGGCTGGTCAGGTCCCGGCGTCCTTGCCGGTCAACGCGGTGAGGGCGTCGATGAGAGTGGTGGCGGCCGGGGGCGGGCCGGGCCAGCGGGCGGCGACGTGGCCGTCTGGGCGGACGAGCAACGCTCCGTGCGCGGTGAGCCCGCAGAACGCGGCGTGTTCCGCGGGAAGGGGCTCGACGCGCAGCGGCCATGGCGTCGCGTGCGGTGCCCAGGCGGCGGGGTTCGGGGTGAGCACGGTGAACCATTCGCCGAACGTGTCCAGCGTCGAGCGGTCGCGGGCGAGCCAGAGGTGTGGCATCCGGCGGCCCGGCTCCGCGCCCGGCACGTAGTCCGCGCCCGGCGGCTCCGGCGCGGGCCCTTCGCCCGCGAGGACGGCACCGGAACGGTACGTGACGCCGAGCACCAGGCCGAGCTGCGCGAAGTACCGCTCCGACCAGGGCAGCTCGACGTGGTCCGGCGCTGCCCGGCCGGGCTGGAGTTGGGCCCGGCGCCGGTTCTGCACGCCGAGCATGAGCTGGGTGTTGGCCACCGCCTGGCGCAGCGTCCGGCAGGCGACGGGCCGCCGCTCCTCCTCGTAGGTCTCCAGCAGGCCAGGAGCGGCCCACCCCCGCAGGACGCCCGCCAGCTTCCAGCACAGGTTGTGCACGTCGGCGATGCCGGTGTTCATGCCCAGCCCGCCGACGATGGGCATCGCGTGCGCGGCGTCGCCGGCCAGCAGGATCCGGCCGTGGCCGAAACGCTCGGCGACGAACGCGTTCGTCTCCCAGTGCTGGATCCGTACGATCTCGGCCGGTACGCCGCCGAGGGCGCGCGAGAGGAGGGCGGGCCAGTCGGCGTGCGTGCCGTCGTCCGGGGTGGGGACGAACCAGGCCCAGCCTCCTTCGGGATACAGCGGCGCGAACAGGCCGTGCGCGGTGAAGTAGACCCCGGCGGGCTGGTGGGCGCACCAACGGCGGAGGTCGGCGTCGAACACGACGGTGGTGAATCCGCCCATCCTCCCGGGGCCGGTGACGCCGATGCCCAGCAGACGCCGGACGGTGGAGTTCGCGCCGTCGGCGGCGAGGACGTGACGGGCGCGGAGCCGGGTGCGCTCGCCGCGCCGGGGGCCGCCGAGCAGGGCGGCCACGACGCCGTCCGCCTCCTCGGTCAGGCCGGCGAGCTCGACGCCGAAGCGGGCCGGCGACGTCGCCCCGGCGAGCAGGACGGGTTCCAGGCGGTCCTGCGAGGTGACCACGCCGGTCACCGGGCTCTCGGGCACCGGCGCATCGATGCCGGTCATCGCCGCCGTGGCGAAGTCGCGGCTCCGCAGGGTGTCGCGGAATCGGATGCGGCCGTACTCGGGGGCGAACGCGTGGGCGGTGATCCCGGCGGCGAGCCCGAGCCCGCGGTAGATCTCCATCGAACGTACGTTGACCAGCCGGGCCCGCGGGAAGGGCGACGGCTCGCGGTGCCGTTCGACCAGCAGGACCCGCACGCCCCAGCGTTCCAGCAGCGCCCGTGCGGTGAGCCCGACCGGCCCGGCGCCGACGATCAGCACCTCCACCTCGCCGTCCGCCATGGGGACGCTCCGCAGCCGAGCCACGCCTCATCGTAATCAGGGAGCGGGCGCGGGAGGCGGCGCGGGCCGGTGAATCGTCCGTAAGCTGAGGATGTGTCTCCCGCACTGGTCCTCCTCGACGGCGTCCGCTGGCACGGCGCGCGCGTCGTGGGCGACCGCGCGCACACCCTGCTGGCCGTGCTCGCCCTGCACGGGCGCGCGGGCGTCGGCGACGAGCGGCTGGTCGAGGAGTTGTGGCCGGACGGGGCGCCGGCCAACCCGACCAAGGCGCTGCAGGTGGTCGTCTCCCGGACCAGGGCCGCGACCGGTCCCGACGTCGTCGTGCGCGTTCCGCGCGGTTACCGGCTCGGGCTCCCCGCGGGCCAGGTCGACGTCCTGCTGCTCGAGACGCTGGTGGAACAGGCGCGGGCCGCGCTGGGCCAGGACGACGCGGCGCTCGCGCGCCGCCGTGCCGAGGAGGCCCTGGACCTGGTCGTGGCCGGTGGGCCCGACGGCGCCACGGGCGCCCTGGCCGACCTGCGCGCCGGCGCGGCGCGGCAGGCGGCCGAGGCCCGGCGGGTGGCGGCGATCGCGACCGGCCGCGGCGGCGCGCACGAGGCCGCGCTGCCCCTGTTGGAGGAGGCCGCGGCCGAACGGCCGCAGGACGAGGAGCTGCTGGCCTGCCTGCTGCGCAGCGAGGCCGCCGTCCGCGGCGCCGCCGCCGCGCTGGAGCGCTACGAACGCCACCGCTCGGACCTGATCGCCCGGCTCGGCACCGAACCCGGCCCCGAGCTGGCCCGCGTGTACGCCGAACTCCTCGCCGCGGACCGGCCGGTGCGCGTCGGACTCCAGTTCGACGGCTCCTCGCTGCTCGGCCGCGAGGACGACATCCGCGCCGTCCACGCCCTGTTGCAGACCAACCGGGTGGTCTCCGTCGTCGGCCCCGGCGGCCTGGGCAAGACGCGGCTGGCCCATGTGGCGGGCCGGAACGCCGCGCAGCCCGTCGTCCACTTCATCGAGCTGGTCGGCGTCTCCTCGCCGGAGGGCGTGGTGGGCGAGGTGGGGTCGGCGCTCGGGGTCCGCGACTCGGTCAGCGGGCGCCGGATCCTGACCGCCGGGCAGCGCGCCGACGTGCGCGCCCGCATCGCCCAGCATCTCGACCAGGCTCCGGCGCTGCTCATCCTGGACAACTGCGAGCACGTGATCGAGGCCGTCGCCGACCTGGTGGCGTTCCTGACCGTGACGACCCGCGACCTGCGGGTGCTGACCACCTCGCGCGCCCCGCTGTCGATCCCCGCCGAACGCGTCTACCTCCTCGGCGAGCTGCTCGCCGCGGACGCGGCGGAGCTGTTCCGCCAGCGCGCCACGGCCGCCCGCCCCGGGGTGCGGATCGGCGAGGAGGCGGTCGGGGAGGTCGTCGCCCGCCTCGACGGGCTGCCGCTCGCGATCGAGCTGGCCGCGGCCAAGGTACGGGTGATGTCGGTCGAGGAGATCGCGCGGCGGCTGGCGGACCGGTTCGCCCTGCTGCGCGGCGGCAACCGGACGGCCCCCGACCGCCACCAGACGCTGCTCGCGGTGATCGACTGGTCGTGGAACCTGCTGGCCGAGCCCGAACGGCGGGCCTGGCGCTGGTTGGCGCTGTTCGGCGACGGGTTCACGCTGGCCGCGGCCGAGCACGTACTCGGCCCGGACGCCCTCGCCATCGTGGACGCGCTCACCGAGCAGTCGATCCTCGGCGTCCGCGAGACGGCGTACGGCCTGCGCTACCGGATGCTGGAGACCGTCAGGGAGTTCGGACGGATGCGGCTGAAGGAGGCCGGCGAGGAGGCGGCGGCACGCGCTGCGCAGCGGGAGTGGGCGACGGCGTACGCCCTCGAACACGCCTACACGCTGTTCGGCCCGGCGCAGTACGAGTCGGTCGACGCGCTGTGCGCGGAGGAGGGCAACCTCGCCGACCTGCTCCGGCAGGCACTCGGCGAGGCCGACCCGGCCGCGACGGTCCAGTTGCTGGCCGGTGTGGGCTCGCTGTGGTCGATCCGCGGCGACCACACCCGGATCTTCGTCCACCGGGAGGCGATCGGCCTGGCGATCAAGGGCTGGGTGCCGCCACCGCGGCTCGCCGAGGTGACCCGGGTCGCCCTGCTGATCACGCTGATGAACACCATCGCCGTGACCGACCGCGCCCACGATCCGCTGCGCCTGCTCCTCCAGGAGCTGCCGGAGACCGGCGAGACCGATCCCCGTCTGGGGGCCATGACCGCGGTGGCGCTCGCGTGGGATCGCGACGACGCCCACCGCAAGCTCCTGGAGCTGCGCCGGAGCGCCGACCGCGACGTGGCGCTGGCCGCGGCGCAGGCGAGCATCCACGTCCTGGAGAACGTCGGGGAGGTGCAGCAGGCGATCGAGGCCGCCGAGCAGACCCTGTCGCTGCTCCGCGAGAGTGAGGGCCCGTGGATCGGCGCGATCGCGCACGCCGTCCTGGCACAGCTGCTCATGCAGCTCGGCGACCGCGGGCGGGCGGTCGGCCACGCGCGGACCGCCCTGCCGATTCTGCGCCGGCTCGGCGCCGCCGACGACGAGGCCCAGCTCCGCTCGGTCCTGCTGATCTCGGCGCTGGCCGACGGCGATCTCGACGCCGCCGAGGCCGAGCTCGCCGGCATCAACGGGATCAGTGAGGGTGACACCGCGCTCGGCGGCGCGGCGATCGACTCGCTGTGCGCGGCCGAGATCGCCCTCGCCCGCGGGGAGACGGCCGCGGCGCTGGTGCACTACCGCAGGGCGGTCGAGCGGGCGCGCGACCTGCGTCCGCAGGGCATGCCGTACGAGGGTGCCATGTCCTGGTCGGTCGTCGCGGAGTCGATCGCGCTGACGGCGTACGCCCACCATGCCGGGCCGCGGGAGGTCCGGTACGGCGCGGAGCTGTTCGCCGCCGCGCAGAGCTACGACCTGCTGATCGTGACGAACCCGGTCCTCGACTTCCCGGTGTGTGGCGCGATGTTGTTCGCGCTCGGGACGTGGGGGCTGCTGCGGCGGGCCATGGACACGCGCGACGCGATCAGGCTGCTGGTGCTGGCCGAACGGTTCGCGTACAACAGCACGATGCCGAGCATGCACTTCGAGCTGATCGAGCCGCACGCGGAACGGGCCGCGCCGGGCCTGCTCGCCGCCGTCCGGGCCGGGTACGGCGACCGGCGCGGCCCGGACGTGCTCGACGAGGCCCGGCGGCACGTCGAGCAGGTCTTCGGGCGTGACCGGCGGCGCTCACATGTGCCGCTTGTAGCTGCGCACCGACAGGGGCGCGAAGATCGCCATGACGACCGCGCACGCCAGGAGGGTCCAGGCCACCTCGCCGCTGACGAGGGCGTTGTTGGCGAGGTCCCGGGTGGCCGTGACCAGGTGTGAGACCGGATTGACCCGGACGAACGCGGCCAGCCACCCCGGCAGGGTCTCGACGGGCACGAACGCGTTCGACAGGAACGTCAGCGGGAACAGGATCATCATCGAGATGCCCTGCACGGCCTGGGCGCTGCGGGCGATCGTGCCGACCCAGGTGAAGATCCACGCCAGCGACCAGCCCGTGAAGATCGCCAGCAGGATCGCGGCCAGCACGCCGCCCACGCCGCCGCCCGGCCGGTAGCCCATCACCAGGCCCATGCCGAAGGTGAGCGTGGCCGCGATCGTGTAACGCAGCAGGTCGGCCACCATCGGGCCGGCGAGCGGCGCGATCCGGGCGATCGGCAACGACTTGAACCGGTCGAAGACGCCCTTCTCCATGTCCTCGCGCAGCTGCGTGCCCGTCGCCATGCACGTCGTCAGCACCGTCTGGGCGAGGATGCCGGGGATCATCAGCGGGAGGTAGCTCTGCACGTCGCCGGCGATGGCGCCGCCGAAGATGAAGGCAAACATCGCGGTGAACAGCAGAGGTTGCAGCGCCACGTCGAAGAACTGCTCCGGGTTTCGGCGCATCTTCTTCAGCGCCCGCCAGGCCATCGACAGGGTCTGGCCGACGGTCTCCGCCAGGGTCACGCGCCGCCGGGCGGCCTCCACGCGGTCGGCGGCCCGTACGGTCTCGCGGGTGGGGGCGATCATGGTGCTCATCGGTTCTCCTCCGTGCCGGTTGCGGCGTCGCCGTCCGTCCCGTGGCCGGTCAGGACCAGGAACACCTCGTCCAGGCTGGGCTTGGCCACGCTCACCGAGGAGATCGACACCCCGGCGGTACGCAGGGCGATCAGCACCTCGGCGGCCAGGTCGGCCTGGTCGAGCGCGACGTTGAGGCGGCCCTGCTCCGGGCTGAGCACCGGGTCGGAGCCGAGCACGCGCCGCACGATCTCCACGGCGGCGGGCACCTCGTCCGGCTCGGCGAGCAGCAGTTGCAGGGTCGAGTTGCCGACCGCGCTCTTCAGCTGGTCGGGCGTGCCCTCGGCGACCTTGCGGCCGTGGTCGATGACGGCGATGCGGTCGGCGAGCTGGTCGGCCTCGTCCAGGTACTGGGTGGTCAGCAGCACGGTGCAGCCGTCGGAGACCAGGTCGCGGATGGCGTCCCACATCTGGCCGCGGGTGCGGGGGTCGAGGCCGGTGGTGGGCTCGTCCAGGAAGATCAGCGGTGGCCGGGTGATCAGGCTGACCGCCAGGTCCAGGCGCCTGCGCATGCCGCCGGAGAACTGCGCGATCGGCTTGTCGGCCGCGTCCTCCAGGCCGAACTGGCCCAGCAGCTCGGTGGCGATGCGCCGGGCGCGCGGCTTGGCGATGCCCTGGAGGCGGCTGAACAGCCAGAGGTTCTCGCGGGCGGTCAGGTTCTCGTCGACCGAGGCGTACTGGCCCGTGACGCCGACGAGCTGGCGGATCACGTGCGGGTTGGCGGCCACGTCGACCCCGAAGATCTCGGCCCGGCCGGCGTCGATCTTCAGGAGGGTGGCCAGCATCCGGAGGGTGGTGGTCTTGCCGGCGCCGTTGGGGCCGAGGACGCCGAAGATCTCGCCGGTGCGTACGTCCAGGTCGATCCCGTCCACGGCCCGGTGTGCGCCGAACGTCTTCACCAGCCCTTCGGCGCGTACGGCCGCCTCGGTGGCCGCTCTGGGGGGTGGGCCGACCCCGGTGTGCCCGAGTTCTGTGATGCTCATGGCTCCAGTGTCGGGGACGCCGGTTTCATCGTGCCCTCGACAAGGTTTCACCGGTTGCCGAGGAGAATGTACGGATGCGTGAAGCGCCGTGGATGATCCTCATCGGTCCCGCCGCAGCGGGCAAGAGCACCCTGGGTGCGGGCATGGCCGCGGCGACGGGCCGGAGCTTCGTCGACATCGACGCGATCGGCGCCGACTACTACGCCGAGACGGGCTGGGACATGGACAGGCTGCGCTCCCGGATCCGGGCCGTCGGCCGGGTCGCGGCCGAACGGGAGTGGGAACCGGCCCGTGCCCATGCCGTGGAACGCGCGGTGGCCGACCACCCGGACACGATCCTCGCCCTCGGGGCCGGCCACAGCCACTACACGCGGCCGGAGCCGTTCCTGCGCGTCCGGGCCGCCCTCGCGCCCGTCGAGCACGTGGTGCTGGTGCTGCCCTGCGCCGACGAGGGGCGAGCCGTCGAGGTCCTGCGGCGGCGCAGCCTCGCCACGAAGAGCACCGACTGGACGAGCGCCGACGGCCACGACTTCCTCGCGGAGTGGGTGCGCGACCCGGGCAACCGCGCCCTGGCCACGACCGTCCTGCACACCGACGGGGAGACCCCCGGCCAGACCCTGGCCCGCCTCCTTACCGCGTGCGGGACGAGCTAGCGCTCGGAGCCGAAGCGGTAGACCGTCGAGTTCCTGACCCGGAACCCGAGGCGCTCGTAGAGGCGGTTGGCGGCCGCGCGGTCGGGGCGGGAGGTGAGGTCGACGGTACGGCCGCCCGCCTGTCCCGGAGAACTTGTCCTGCTCGGCCAGCGAACGGAGATGACGGTCATGGGCGGCCACTCCGCCCTCGGCCGTCAGGGGCACGGCCCCCAGCAGGCCCGACGTCGTCCGCCGCGACGGCCGCGCGGATCCGGCTCCACTCATGCCCACCTCTTCTCGGACAGGTCCAGGAAAGGCATGCAACCGGTCACGGCGTTTCCCCGGTGTTTCCCGTACGGGCGCCACGCCGGGCCGACCAGCCAGATAATCTCATCGGACGATAACTAAATGCATTAATCTGGCGACTGTGAGTAATGGACACGTTGTCGGTACGCCCCCGCTTCGCCGTACCCTCATCCGCGTCCTCCGCCGCGTCGGGAGGCGGGGCGCCTCCTTGACGTTGGCCTGCTGAGCCTGGCCATCGCGGCCTCGCTGGCGTTCGTGCCGGGCAACCAGCGCGGCACGCCCGGCTACGCGTCGCTGGCCGTCATCGCGCCGTTGCCCGCCTGGGCGGCGGTCTGGTGCGCGCTCGGCATGCTCTGCCTGGCGCAGGCGTTCATGCGGTCCGACCGGGTGGCCTTCGCCGCCGCGACCGCGCTGCTCCTCACGTACGGGCTGATCTATCTGATCTCGACCTTCACCGGCGACAACCCGCGCGGCTGGGTCGGCGGGGCGGTCTGGCTGGCCTTCGGCGGCTGGATCGCGCTGATCGCCACCTGGCCCGAGGCGGTCGTGCTGGGCCGCCTGCCGGGGGGCCGCGCGGCGTCCTCGACGGCCGTCATCGTGGCCGACGCCTCGGGCACGATCCAGTCGTGGAACCCGCAGGCCGAGGCCCTGTTCGGCTGGGACACCGACGAGGCGGTCGGCAGGTCGCTGACGATCCTGATGCCGCAGCGCTTCCGCGACCCGCACACCGACGGGCTCGCCCGGGTGCTCTCCGACGGCCACTCCGAGCTGGCCGGCCGGATCATCCCGCTGGTCGGCCTCCATCGCGACGGCGGCGAGTTCCCGATCGCGCTGACGGTCAACGCCTGGCACAGCGACGACGGCGTCACCTACACAGGGGTGATCCGTCCATTGGGGGGCCGCCATGTCCGGTCTGAGTGACATCCTGGTCCAGCTCGGCGTCGGCATCGTGCCGCTCGGCGTGGCCTACCTCGCCTTCCGCTCGGCGACGGACGCCAGCAAGAAGTCCCAGCAGAGCGCGTTGCTGCAGGTCGAGCACCAGGCCGAGGTCGAGCGTTCGAAGGTCGACGCCGAGGCATTCATCCGCGCCAAGACGATCTACGAGGACGCCCTGGCGCAGATGGAGAAGCAGATGACCCGGATGCAGGGCCAGGCCAGCCAGCTCGGCGCGGAGCTGGTCGACGAGCAGAGCAGCTCGGTGGCGATGCGCGACCAGATCCGCCGGTTGCAGGCCCAGATCCGGGCCCTGGAACGTACGGTGCTCGCGTTGCGCTCGCAGCTCGTGGACGCGGGGCTGTCACCGGCGCCGCCGTCCGACCTGACCGGGCCCCACCTGCTGCGGCCGCAGCGCTCGGCCGACTAGGAGGCGTCGCGGGTGAGGCCGTGGGCGGCGGCCAGCAGCTCGATGGAGCGCAGCCACGCCTTCCTGTCGGGCGCCGAGGAGACGACGATCAGCTCGTCGGCCTGCGCGTGCGCGGCGAAGCGGGCGAGGTAGTCGGCCACCTCGGCGGGCGTGCCGACGGCCGAGTACTGCATCATCCGCAGGATCTGCTGCCCGGCCGGCGATTCGAGCACCATGTCGGCCTCCTCCGGCGTGAACGTGCGCCCGCGTCCGAGGAACCGGCTCACCCGGTACCGCTTGGCCGTCAGCAGCTGCTCCTGCGCCTCCTCGCCGGTGTCGGCGGCGATCACGTTCACCCCGGCGATCACGTACGGCTCGGCGAGCTGCTCGGACGGCTTGAACTCGCGCCGGTAGAGCGCCACGGCCTCCTCCAGCGCGTCGGGCGCGAAGTGCGAGGCGAACGCGTACGGCAGCCCGAGCGCGGCGGCGAGCTGGGCGCCGAACAACGACGAGCCGAGGATGTACAGCGGCACGTTCGTGCCCTTGCCCGGCGTGGCGTCCACACCGGGGATGCGCGACTCGCCGGTGAGGAATCCCTGCAGTTCGAGGACGTCCTGGGGGAAGGTGTCGGCGGCGCCGGGGGTGCGCCTCAGGGCGCGCATGGTCGGCTGGTCGCTGCCGGGGGCGCGGCCGAGGCCGAGGTCGATGCGTCCGGGGTGGAGGGTCTCCAGGGTGCCGAACTGCTCGGCGATGGTCAGCGGGGAGTGGTTGGGCAGCATGATGCCGCCCGCTCCGAGGCGGATCGTCCTGGTGTGAGCGGCTACGTGGGCGATGAGCACGCTGGTGGCCGAGGAGGCGATGCTCGGCATGTTGTGGTGCTCGGCGTACCAGATGCGGTGGTATCCCAGTTCTTCGGCCCGCTGGGCCAGGCCCACGCTGGCGGCCAGACTCTCGCTCGCCGTCTCTCCGTCGCCGATGTGCGCCAGATCAAGGATGGAGAGTGGAAAAGTCATGGAGAACGAGCCCTTTCGCCTGGACGGTGGCCATCGGGCAGTGCAACCGTAACGGCTCTCCGGTTATTTCCCGGGCGCCCCTCGCGAGGGGCGCCCGGGAGGCGTCAGGACGCGGTGCAGGTGAGGGCGGGCGGGGTGCTGGTCGCGGCGTTGCCGTTGGCGAGGAAGCCGAACGTGGTCGTCGCGCCGCCGGCCAGGGCGCCGTTCCAGCTCAGGTTCGTCACGGTGGCGTTGCCGGACAGGTTGCCGTTCCAGAGCTGGCTGATCGTCTGGCCGCCGGGGAACGTCCACTGGACCTTCCAGCCGGCGGTCGGCGCCGAGCCGGTGTTCTTCACGGTGACCTCGCCCTGGAAGCCGCCCTGCCACTGGCTGGTCACCTTGTAGGCGGCCGAGCAGCCGGCCGGGCCGGTGGTGGGGGTGACGGTGGGCGTCACGGTGGGGGTGACGGTGGGGGTCACCGTCGGGGTCACGGTGGGCGTCACGGTCGGGCTCGTGGTGGGCGAGGGCGCGGCCATGGCCAGGTCGTACGCCCGCTGCGGCACGAACTGCCCGGCCCCCGCGATGCAGCCGTCGGCCTCGCCCGGCGGCTTGACCCACAGGTAGGCGTCGATCGCCGCGTCACCCGTGTTCGTGGTGCTCCAGATGCCCGTGGCCCGGCCGGCGGGGTCGCACCACTCGCTGCCCGCCGGGCCGTTGCCGTTGCGGCTGGTGTCGATGACCGCCTTCAACCTGGACACGCCGGTCGCCGCGATGACGCTCTTGGCGTACGACACCAGTCCCGGCGTCGCGCGGTAGTTGGAGGTGTTGAGCGCGATGCCGTCGGCGCTGCCCCCGACGTCGGCGCCGTTGAGCCTGGACGCGGCCTCCGACGCCGGCAACCAGGCATCATGGCCGATGTCGAAGTACACCTTGACCTGCGACGACGTCGCCTTGAACTTCTTGCCCGCGTACGCCATGGACGCCTTCACCTCGGCCTGCTGCGCGGAGTTCATGCAGTTCGTCATGATGGCCAGCGCGTCCGGTTCGAGGACGACGGTCGCCGCCCGCCCGCCCAGACCGGCCGCGATCTGGTCGATCCACGCCCGGTAGGACGCGTGGTCGGGCGCGCCGCCCGCGCTCGCGCCGCCGCAGTCGCGGTTGGGCATGTCGTACACGACGACGATCGGGATCTTGCCCGCCGCGGCGGCGGCCCCCACGTAGGAGTCGACCTGGCTCCGCACGGTCGCGGGGTTGTAGCTGGCGAACCACCGGCCCTGGGGCACGGCGGCGATCCGGTCCCTGATCACCGGCGTACGGCTGTCGCCCGGGTTGGCGGCGACCCATTTGGCGGCGTTCGTCTGGGGATCCACGTAGAAAGCGGAGTCGGCGGCCTGGGCGGTGGACGAGGCGAGGACGACCGCCCCCGCCGCGGCCATGGCGGTGGCGGCGAGGAGCGCCGCGAGCGCGGGCCTTCTGCGAGACATGAGGTTACTCCGTCCGTAGAGTGGGAGTGGGAGCGCTCCCACAGCTCTCTCCGGATCGTAGGGAGCGTGCCCGGCCGCAGAAAGACATCCGACCGTTGCGAACCGGCTTCCCCCAGGCCACGACCGGTCAGGGCGATGAAAGTTTCACTCCGCCAGGCACGCCTCGAACACCGCGGTCAACCGGTCGACGTCGGCCGCCGTGGGCTGCTCCGGGCCCAGCCTGCGGCGCATCGCGCCGATGCCCAGGAAGACCGCCGTCGCCATCCTGGCCCGCGCCTGCACACCGGGACCGTCGAGCTGCGCGGCCAGCGGATCGAGGATGGACGTGCGCAGGCGCTCGCGCACGACGTCCTGGATCTCCGGATGGGCGGCCGAACGTTCGAGGGTGCGCAGGACCGGGCTCTCGGGGTCGTGGTGCATGCGCTCGGCCGCGTATTCGGCCAGGCGCCGCGGCAGGCTCCCGTGATCGCCGGCCAGCAGGGCGACGAACGTGGGCTCGCCTTCGAGCACCGCGCCGAAAAGCCCGGCCTTCGAGCCGAAGTAGCGGCCGACCAGGGCGATGTTGGCCTCCGCCGCCGCAGCGATCATGCGGACGGTGACCTGCTCGTATCCGTGCTCGCCGAACAGCACGCGGGCCGCGTCAAGGATGCGCTGCCGGGTGGCCTCGCGCCCGCGGGGCCGGGCGTCCGTCGTCGGGGCGTCCATGTCCCGAACTCTACTCAGGAATAAAGTCACTTGCCGCGCGGCTAGTAAACATGCGTATACTCAACATTGGATAAGTGCGTACGAAGGGGATGTGGTGTCTTGGTAGCCCAGGCACAGGCCGCGCCCCCCGCCCGAAGGCAGTACACCCACCGCGAGATCCTCGAAGTCATGTCCGGGCTCATGCTCGCCATGCTGACGTCGATGATCTCCACTTCCGTGGTGGGCACCGCGTTGCCGACGATCGTGGGGGAACTCGGCGGTCAGGACCAGTACTCATGGGTGGCCAGCGCCACCATGCTGACGATGACGGTCTCGACACCGTTGTGGGGCAAGCTGTCCGACCTGTTCGGACGGAAACTGCTCTTCCAGACCGCTCTCGGTCTGTTCGTGGCGGCTTCACTGGTGGCCGGTCTGTCCCAGAACATGGGACAGCTCATCGCGGCACGTGCCGTACAGGGCCTGGGCGTGGGTGGTTTGTCGGCACTTGCGCAGGTGATCCTGGGAGACATCGTCTCGCCGCGTGAGCGCGGCCGGTACTCCGGTTACATGGGGGCCGTCTTCGGGATCTCCACCGTCGCGGGGCCGCTGCTCGGCGGGTTCATCGTGGACACCGACTGGCTCGGCTGGCGCTGGTGCTTCTATGTCGTGGTGCCGTTCGCCATCGTCGCGTTCGCGGTGGTGCAGAAGGTGCTGCGGCTGCCCAAGGTCAAGCGGAACACCTCGATCGACATCTGGGGCGCGACGACCATCACGGCCAGCGCGGCCTCGCTGATGCTGCTGCTGACGCTGGGCGGCAACGAGTTCGAGTGGAACTCGTTCTGGACGTACTTCCTGGCCGCGTTCGCCGTGCTCATGCTGGCCCTTTCGGTGCTGGCCGAGCGTACGGCCCGCAACCCGATCCTGCCTCCGCGGCTGTTCAGGAACCGCACGTTCGTGCTCACCAGCGCGGCCTCGCTGTTCGTCGGCATGGCCATGTTCGGCGCGATGATCTACCTGCCGCAGTACCTGCAGATCGTCAAGGGCCTGAGCCCGACGAACTCGGGCCTGATGACGCTGCCCATGGTGGTGGCGCTGTTCCTGGCGGGCGTGATCTCCGGCAAGATCGTCACGAACACCGGCAAGTGGAAGATCTTCCCGGTCGTGGGCCTGGTGATCGTGGCCGTCGGCCTGTTCCTGCTCTCCCGGCTGCACGTCGACTCCAGCGAATGGCTCATCGGCTTCGACGTGGGCGTGCTGGGCATCGGACTCGGCCTGTCCATGCAGATGCTCATCCTGGCCGCCCAGAACGGCTCCGAGCTGCGTGACATGGCCTCGACGACGGCCGGCGTGTCGTTCTTCCGCTCGCTCGGCGGCGCGATGGGCGTCGCGGGCTTCGGCGCGATCCTGACCAACCGGCAGGCGAGCGAGTTCGCCGACCTCGTGGCCCAGGCCCGCCTCCACCTGCCCAGCACCGGGCAGAAGCTGGGCAGCCCCGCCGCCATCCAGCACCTGCCCGAGCCGATCAAGGGCATCATCCTGGAGTCCTTCACCCGGGCCCTGGAGACGGTGTTCATGGTCGGCGTGCCGATCGCCCTGCTCGGGTTCCTCGCGGCGCTGTTCCTGAAGGAGCTGCCGCTGCGCGGCACCACGATGCCGGCCGGCCCCAAGCCCCTCGGCAAGGACGACCTCGTCCTGGCCGGGCTGCTCCTGGAGCTCATCGCCCAGCGCGTCGAGCGGTCGAACGGCCAGCCGTCCGCGCTGCTCTCCGCGGTCGCCAGGATGGCGCCGCCCGACGGCCGCCCCGAGCGCGAACGCGCCTGGGCAGTCGCACAGAACGTGCTTCGGCCCACCTCGCGCGCCCTCATCGCGCAGGCCACGCCGGCGCAGCAACACCTCGTATCCGGAGGAGTCTCACAATGATTCGCAAGTTCGTGGGCGCCGTAGCGGCGGCCCTGGCGGTCCTGGCCGGCCTGTGGCTGATGATCGCCCCCTTCGCCCTCGGCACGCAGCCCGAGAACGCCGACTGGACCGACCCCACCACCACCGAGTTCTTCTCGGGCCTGGGCGTGACCGTCTTCGGTCTCGTGGGCGTCGTCGGCTTCGTCCTGGCCATCTACGAAGAGCTCGTGATCCGTGGGCTGGTGACCGTCAAGCAGCGCGTGGAACCGGAGCCCGAGCCCGTGCCCGCCGCGCCCCAGGCGTCCTCCGCCGAGCTGGCGAGCCTGCTCGCCCCGCTCGTGGAGGCGCTGCGCGAGGACATGCACAACCCGAGCCGCGGCGGTGAACACCGTCAGAACGGCAAGACCACCCTGGTGGGTCTGGAGGAGTCCCGATGAAGGCCAAGCTGGGCATTTCCGCCCTCGTCCTGCTGTTCCTGACCGGTCTGTGGCTGGTCGCCGCGCCGTTCGCGGTCGGCTACCAGCCCCGGGGCGCCGCGTACGCCGACGCGACCGTCAACGACCTGTGGGTCGGCGGCGGGCTCGCCGCCGTCTCGTTCGTCGCCCTGGTGATCTACGCCGCCGACTCACTGCGTGAGCTGGCCCGCCGCGGCAAGCACGCGGACCTCTGACGCGAGTCGTGCCGTGTTCGGCGGTAGCACAGACCCCGGCCGGGAGCCACTGGAGGGCCGGCTCCCGGCGGGGCAGTTCGAGATCGGCAAGGACGGCGCCGGGCTGCTGGTCGTCGGCTTCGACGGGTCGGACCCCAGCCGCAACGCGCTCGCGTACGCGGCCGGCCTGGCCCGGCGGGACGCCGCCGCGCTGCTCGTCGCCTTCGTGGAGCCGATCAACAGCACCACCTTGTGGTTCTTCGCCGGCTCCCCGATCATCCCCGACAGCGGGGCCGACCTCACCGACGACCTCCGCGACGAGCTGAGGGGCGCGGGCGTGCCCTGGCAGTTCGTCAGCGTCCGCGGGGACACCGCCCGCGAGCTGGAGGCGCTCGCCGGCTCCTACCGGGCCGACGCCATCGTGGTCGGCAGGTCGCGCTCCTCCTGGCACGCCCTGGGCGGCTCGGTGGCCGTCGGCCTGGCGAAACGGGCTCGCCGTACCGTGCTGATAGTCCCCTGACCTGGCATGACGTCGCATATGGTGGCCAGATGAAACGTACCGCCGCCATCGCGTTCGTGGTGCTCACGTCCGTTTCGTGCGCAGGGCAGGAGCCCGTCGCCTCGTCCGGTGCCACGCCCACGCCTTCGGCGCCCGCCTCCGGGACGGCGTCGCCCACGACCTCGCCCACGAGCGAGCCGAGCCCGGCGGCCCCGCCACCGTTCACCTCGAAGGTCACGAAGGTGTCGCGCGACCGGCTGCCGTACTCGTGGCGGCCCGGTTGCCCGGTGTCCTACCAGGACCTGCGGCTGGTCACCATGTCCTTCTGGGGCTTCGACGACAAGCCGCACACCGGCGAGCTGGTCGTCCGCAAGACGGTCACCGACGACATCGAGACCGTCTTCCGCAAGCTGTACGACTGGCGCTGGCCCATCCGGCAGATGAAGCTCGTCGACGTCTACAAAGGCGACGACTTCGCCTCCATCGAGGCCGACAACACCTCGGCATTCAACTGCCGTCGCGCGACCGGGTCCAGCAATTGGTCGAACCACGCGTACGGCCAAGCGATTGACATCAATCCGCGCGAGAACCCATATGTCACTGCAAGCGGTGGCACCGCACACCAAAATGCCAAGAGGTACACCAGCCGCCCAATGAAGGGTAAAGGTGTGGTAAACCCTGGAGACAAGGTCGTAAGGGCCTTCGCCGACGTCGGCTGGGAGTGGGGCGGCTACTGGGCGGGCGCCAAGGACCTGCAACATTTCAGTAAGGGCGGAGGCTGAGACAATCCCTCATGGCGGCTAAGGACGGCGACGGCTGGGCCGAATGCGGGCTCGGACACAGACATTGGGGCATCCACGGAGCGTCGGGCCTGCTCCTCGTCCACCATGACCCGCTCGGCGTGCCCCACGTGCTCATGCAGGAACGCTCCTTGTGGAGCCACCACGGCGGCACCTGGGGGCTGCTCGGCGGCGCCCGCGACAGCCACGAGGACGCCGTCGCCAGCGCGCTGCGCGAGGCCCACGAGGAGGCCGCCCTCGGCGGCGACGGGTTCCGCGTCCAGGGCGTCTACCTCGACGACCACGGCGGCTGGACCTTCGAGACGGTGATCGCCGAGTCCGCCGAGCTGGTGCCGGCCAAGCCCGCCAACAGCGAGAGCACCGACCTGCGCTGGCTGCCGCTGCCCGAGGTGGCCGGCCGCAAGCTGCATCCCGGCTTCGCCGCCACCTGGGACCACGTCCAGGCCGCCATCCGTCCCGAGACGATCGTGCTCGACGTCGCCAACATCATCGGCGCGCGGGCCGAGCGCGGCTGGTGGAACGACCGGCTGGGCGCGGCCACCCGCCTGCTCACCGAGGTGGCGGAGCTCAGGCTCACCCACCCGGTGTTGTCGCAGTGGTTCCCGCGGGTGGTCGCGGTCGTGGAGGGCGCGGCCAGGAGCACCCCCGAGATCCCCGGGTTGCAGGTCGTCGCGGCCACGGGCAGCGGCGACGACGCGATCGTCGACGTCGTGGCCCAGGCCAAGCCGTGGGAGCGCGTGCTCGTCGTCACGGCCGACCGCGGACTCAGGGAACGGGTCGCCGAACTGGGCGCCGAGACCGAGGGCCCCCGCTGGCTCCTGTCCCAACTCACCCGCGACCGCCTCTGAACCGGCGGCAGTACTGAACGGGCAGCACGTCTAAACCGGCAGCACCTCGTCGAAGGCGGCCGTCAACCCGGTCACGTCGAGCACCCGTCGCAGCACGCCGTGCACGCCGAACAGGCGTAACGAGCCGCCGCGCCCGGCGACCGCGCGCTGGTGCTCCACCAGCGTCCACAGGCCGCTGGAGTCGCAGAAGTCGAGGTGGTGGGCGTCGATCGCGAGGTCCACGAGCCCTTCGGCGAACAGCTCGGCCAGCCGCTGCTTCAGCAGGGGAGCCGTGAGCTTGTCGAGGTCTCCGGCAAGGCGCACCGTCGTGTCGCCATGACCGCGCTCCACCTCGACGCCCAGATCCGCCACCTCCTGAACGTACACCCCTGCCACCACAGCCGCTATCGTGGTGTCCGCACAGGAGGGTTCGCATAGTGGACGAGTGCAGCCGCCTTGAAAGCGGCCAGGTCAGCGATGGCCTCGTGGGTTCGAATCCCACACCCTCCGCTCACTCGCGCACACCCGCGAACCCGTCGCCCACGCTGGCGGCGAGCTGCAGGTAGGCCTCCCTGGTCGCCTCCTGGAGCCGGTCGAGGTCGATCTCCGCGCCCTCCTCCAGGTGCGGGTCGTACGGCACCCTGATCACCGCGCGGCACCTGGCCGCGAAATGGGCCTCCAGCTTTCTGATGTCCACCGCCGACTTCGACCGCGGCCGGACGCTGCACAGCACCACGGTCGCGTTCTTCACCAGGTCGGCGTAGTGGTGGGCCTCCAGCCAGTCGAGGGTGGCCGAGGCGGCCCTGGCGCCGTCCACGGAAGGGCTGCTGACCAGCACGATCTGGTCGGCGAGCCCGAGCACGCCGCCCATGGCGGAGTGGAGCAGGCCGGTGCCGCAGTCGGTGATGCAGATGGAGTAGAAGTTCTCCAGCACCTGGGAGACGGCCTGGTAGTCGGCGCCGCTGAACGCCTCCGACACCGACGGGTCGCGGTCCGAGGCCAGCACCTCCAGCCGCGAGGGCGCCTGCGAGGTGAACGCCCTGATGTCCACGTACCGCTTGACCTGGTCGCGCTCGTTGAGCAGGTCGCGCACGGTGGCGGAGGTCTCAAGCACCAGCTTGTCGGACAGCGTGCCCCGGTCGGGGTTGGCGTCCACGGCGATGACGCGGTCGCCGCGCATCTGCGCGAGCGTCGCGCCGAGCCCGACCGTGGTCGTGGTCTTGCCCACGCCGCCCTTCAGGCTCAGCACGGCCACCCGGTGGTGGCCGGTGGTCACGGGGGTGCGCGCCCTGGTCACCAGCTCGCGGCGGCGGCGCACCTCCGGCGCCTCGCCCGGCTTGATCCAGCCGCCGGACGCCTTGTAGACCAGACGCCGCCAGCCCTTCGAGGGCGCGTTGCGCCTGCCGCGCAGCAGCGACTCCGGGTCGAGGCTGTCGGCGGTCGGCCGGCCGGTGAGCGGCGGGCGCTGCGGCGCGGTGAAGACGGGGATGGGCGCCGGACGCCGCCGGCGCTCGTGCGGCGGCGGGATCTCCCGCTCGGCCGGCCGCCACTCCTGGCGCTCGTTCCACTGCGGGCGCTCGTCCCGCGCGGCCTCCTGGGGGGCGGGCTCGCCGTGCGCGAAGTCGGGCCGCTGCGGGCGGCCCTCGCGGAAGGAGGTGTCGGACCACTGCGGCCGCTCGTCCCAGCGGGGCCGCTCGTCGGCCGGCGCCTCCTCGACCGCCTCCCTTCGTACGGGCTCCCTGCCTACAGGCTCCCTGCGTACGGGCTCTCTGTGTACGGGTTCCTCTTCGCGGACGGGCTCCTCGAACCCGCGCGGCGGCTCGGCGGGCTCGATCGGGGCGGGCTCGTCGTCGAATGCCCTGGCCGGCTCAGTACGGGCCGGCACGTCGAACGCGCTGGGCGGCTCGGTGCGGGCCGCCAGGCCGAACGCCTCGGGCAACTCGGTGATCATCGGCTGCGTCTCGTTCGACTGCTCGGCGGGCCGCGACCAGTCGCCGAGCGACGGCCAGCCCGGCTCCTCGCCCTCGCGCGCCTGCTCCTCGCCCTGCTGCCGGACCCGCTCCCGGCTCTGCTCCTCGCCCTGCTCCTGGCTCGGCTCCTGGCCCAGCTCAGTGCCCTTCTCGGTGCCCTTCCCCCCGCTCTCCGGCCGCTCGGGCGGCGTGAACGTCAAGGAGTAGCTGTCGGTGTCGTCAGGACGCGGCAACGGCTTGAGCGGCGCCAGGAAGGGGTCCTCGGACCGGCCCAGGCTCACCGGCGGCGCGGCCGGCTCGCTCGCCGCGCTCTCCTGCCCCCTGCCGCTCTCCTGCGTGGCGGCCCTGTCCAGCCACTCCCCGGCCTCGCTCTCGGCCTCGGGCAGGTCCTCGGCCGCCGCGTGGCCGTACACGGAGTCGACGGCGGCGCGGAACAGCGGCGGCGTCGGCGTCTCGTGCGGGGTCGGCACGAGCAGCCACGGGTCCTTGGGGTACGGCGAAGCGACCGGCTCGTCCGCCGACGCGGACGAGGCTCCGACGGAGACGGGCGTCTCCTCCGTCTCCTTGATCGCGTCCAGCCAGGCCAGCTGTTCCTCGAGAGATTCTTCTCGATCGTGTCTTGCCACCGTGTTCCCCCTCGGGTGGGTCTAAAGGGGCAGCAAATACTTTGCAGGTTAACGCCACGCGTTCCCGCGCAGCCCGGCAACCCACAACTTCTTTGCCCGGCTACCGTGGATCGCATGCGAGCCATTGAGATCACCGAGCCGGGCGGACCCGAGGTCCTGGAATGGCGCGAGGTGCCCGATCCGGCCGTCGGACGCGGCGACGTGCTCATCGACGTGGTGGCCTCGGCGGTGAACCGCGCCGACGTCCACCAGCGGATGGGCTTCTACGACCCGCCTCCCGGCGCGCCGCTGTACCCCGGGCTGGAGGTGTCGGGCGTGGTGGCCGCGGTGGGGGCGGACGTCGAGCAGTTCAAGGCCGGCGACGAGGTGTGCGCGCTGCTCGCCGGCGGCGGTTACGCCGAACGCGTGGCGGTGCCCTGGCAGCAGGTCATGCCGGCGCCGCAGGGCGTGCCGCTGGCGGAGGCGGCGGGGCTGCCCGAGGTGGCGTGCACGGTGTGGTCGAACGTGTTCATGGTCGGCCGGCTGCGGCGCGGCGAGACCCTGCTGGTGCACGGCGGGGCCAGCGGCATCGGCACGTTCGCGGTGCAGCTCGCGAAGGCGCTCGGCTCGCGGGTGGCGGCCACGGTCGGGTCCGAGGCGAAGGCCGAGCAGGTCAGGAAGCTGGGCGCGGACGAGGTCGTCAACTACCGCGAGGAGGACTTCGCCGACCGGCTGGAGGCCGACGTCATCCTCGACATCATGGGCGCCAAATACCTGGCGGCCAACGTACGGGCGCTGCGCACCGGCGGCCGGCTGGTGATCATCGGCCTCCAGGGTGGCGGAAGGGCCGAGCTCGACCTCGGCGCGCTGCTGACGAAGCGGGCCTCCGTCCACGGCACCACGTTGCGCGCCCGTCCGGTCGACGAGAAGGGCGTCATCGTCCGGAGCGTCGTGGACAACGTCTGGCCGCTGATCGAGGCGGGTGCCGTCCGTCCCGTGGTGTTCGCGAGGGTGCCCATGGCTGAGGCAGCCGATGCACACCGAATGTTGGATTCGGGAGAGCACGTCGGCAAGATCCTGCTAGTACGGTGAGTGTTATGAATGCTGAGGACAACAACACCCCTCACATCGTGGTGGTGGGCCCCGACTTCCAAGGTCAGGGCGATAGCGGTGATGATGAGCGCTCGGTCACCAACCTGGTCGAGCAGCCCGCCAAGGTGATGCGCATCGGCAGCATGATCAGGCAGCTTCTGGAGGAGGTGCGCGCCGCCCCCCTCGACGAGGCCAGCCGCAAGCGCTTGAAGGAGATCCACGAGTCCTCCATCAAGGAGCTCGAGGACGGTTTGGCGCCGGAGCTGGTCGACGAGCTGGAACGGCTGTCGCTCCCGTTCACCGACGACAACGGCACGCCCCCCAGCGAGGCCGAGCTGCGCATCGCGCACGCCCAGCTCGTGGGCTGGTTGGAGGGTTTGTTCCACGGTATCCAGACCACCCTGTTCGCCCAGCAGATGGCGGCGAGGGCCCAGTTGGAGCAGATGCGCAGGGCGCTGCCCGGCGTGCCGCAGGGTGACGAGGGCCACCGGCCGCCGAGCGGGTCGGGCCCCTACCTGTAGAGCCGCTCCAGCACCTGAGCGACGCCGTCCTCGTCGTTGGACGCGGTCACGTGATCGACCGCAGCCAGCACGTCGGGGTGGGCGTTCGCGACGGCGTACGACGTGCCTGCCCAGCTCAGCATGGGCAGGTCGTTCGGCATGTCACCGAAGGCGACCACTTCGGCCGGCTTGATCTCGTGCCGCCCGGCGAGCGTGGCCAGCGCCGTGGCCTTCGTCACGCCCTGGGCGCTCATCTCGACCAGGCCGCCGTGGCTGGAGTGGGTCGCGGTCACCAGGTGCCCCACCAGGTCGTGCACGGTCGCGTGCAGCTCGTCGGCGCCCATGTCGGGATGGAGGGCGAGCAACTTGGCGCAAGGCTGGGCGGTCAGCGCGTCACGGTCAATCCGGACAACTCCGACACCCTTGCGATCCAGACCACCGAGCCGGAATTCGGACTCGTGCGCAAAACCACCTTCATACTCGACCGAAAATACGAGACCGGACACGTTCGCTCGTAGCTGAGCGACGACTTCGCCGAGTACGTGGACGTCGATGAGGTGAGATTCCACTATCCGTTCGGTATGGAGGTCGTAGATCAGTGCGCCGTTGGCGCATACGGCCAGGCCACGGTGCCGTACGGCGCCCGCGACCTCCCTCATCCACCTGGGCGGCCGTCCGGTCACGAAGACGAGCGCGGCCCCGGATTCCTCGACTTTCGCGAAGGCCGCAGCCGTCCGGGGAGACACGGTTCCGTCGGCGCGCAGAGCGGTGCCGTCGAGGTCGGTGGCCACTAGGCGCGGCGGTGCAAGGCTTCGCATAACAGGTTCCAGTTTGCCCGGTGATGCCGCCTGACAGAAATCTTCGTAGGGACGGGAACACCAACGCGCCAGAATGGTGTTAGATGTGATGGCGTTGTATTAGCTGATCCCGTAGTGAAAACCAGCATGACTTTGTCTGAGCCACCCCGGGTGCTTGCTGTACGACACACCGGGATCCACGAGGTGTGGGTCCCATAGATTCACATCCTGAGGGAGAGCTTTTATGGCTCAGGGAACCGTCAAGTGGTTCAACGCTGAGAAGGGCTTCGGCTTCATCGCCCCGGACGGCGGTGCGCCGGACGTGTTCGTGCACTTCTCCGAGATCGTCGGCAACGGCTACCGCAGCCTTGAAGACGGCCAGCGGGTCGAGTTCGAGATCACGCAGGGACAGAAGGGGCCGCAGGCCTCCCAGGTCCGTGCTATCTGACCTGTAGTTCGTAGTTCGCAAGTAAGGCCGGGGTCCGCATTCCAGCGGACTCCGGCCTTTTTGCTTCTCGCCCCGGAAACCGTCACTCGGCCCTCGACAGAGCCTGAAGAGGCCGTGGCGGCTCCGACAGGCATCGTTCGGCCCCTCCCCATGTCCGGACATGTACTCGCCCGTCAGAGGCCGTCTGAAGCGTCCGCCGAGGCTCGTCCACAGGTGGATGCCGCTCTGTGGACAAAGGGGAGTTTCACAAATCAGTCACGGCCTCGGGCGGGGCCCAACTTCCCTCCGTCTCCCGCCATCCACTCGTATATGAGGTACGCGTGGTTATGTCACCCCGTGACCATCACCGGGGTCATCCTGCTCCTGCTCAACGACCACCTCTTCAAGCCGCTCTGGCCCGGCCTCCTCACCGGCAAGCTCAGTGACCTGGCCGGACTCGTGGTCGCCCCCGCCCTGCTGGCACTGCTCCTCGGGCGCCGCGCCGACCTGGCGGCCACCGTCCTGACCGGCCTGCTGTTCACGTTCATGAAGGCCACGGAGACGGGCGCCGATCTCGCCTCCCAGGGCTGGAGCCTCGTGGCCGGGCCCTCGCGCGTCCTGGCCGACCCCACGGACCTGATCGCCCTGCCCGCCCTCGCCCTGGCCTGGTGGGTACGGCAGCGCAGCGCCGGCACCGACTCCCCGCGCCGGCGGATCATGGTCACCGTGCCACTGGCCGTCCTGGCCGTGACCGCCACGGCAGCGTCCGTCCCCCCGTCGGCGGCCCTGTCCGTCGACGTGACCGAGTCGGGCAAGATCGTCGTTGGGACGACCGGCGCGGAACAGCGCTCCCGCCTCTCCGACGACGGCGGGACGACCTGGACCGACGGAACCGCCCCTACCCCGGCCCGGACGTCGATCAGCGCCCAGTGCGTGCCCGGCCAGGCGACCCGCTGCTACCGCGTCCGCCAGAACCACCTGGGCGTGGACCAGTCGGACGACGGCGGCCTGACCTGGCGCCCCTCCTGGCAACCGTCCCCCGACGCCCACCTCCGGCTGACCAGGAAGTACGGCGCGGACGAGAGCATGCTCATGTCATACGACCTGGCGGTCCAGGCCAGGCCCGGCGGGCACGTCGTGGTCGTCGCCAACGGCGTGGACGGCATCCTGGTCAGGGACGTGTCAGGCGCCTGGCGCCGCCTCGGCTGGTCCTACACGCTCGACGCCTTGCAGGCCGACGAGGTGGACCTCAGCCCCGAGCGGAACATCGCGCTCTTCCTGGCCGTGTGCATGCTGCTGGGCGGCGTCGGCGCCAGGATGCGCAGATATCAGGGCGGGTTCGCGATCTCAGGGATGATCGGGGCGCTGGCCGTGTTCGCCGCACTGGACAGCGAGACCGGCGAGGTGGTGTTCGTCAACCTCACCGCCGTGTTCGGCTGGGCGGTGGCGCTGGCGGCCGGGCTGCTGTGCTTCGTACTGGCCTGTGACGGGAAGCCGCAGCCGGTGAGCGCGGCGACCGGCGTGGTGGCCGCGCCGCTGGTCTACGCGGCCGTCTACCTGCCCTTCCACGGCTGGGCACGCGGCACGCCCGAGACCCATGGGACCGCCGTCACGCTCGCGGCCCTGCTGACCTGCCTGATCGTGATCGCGGGCGTCGCCGTCATCGCGATCGACGCCCGCCGCCACTCCTACTTGGACGGCTCCAGCACGTCGAGCCCCACGTAGGGACGCAGCGCCTTGGGAACCACCACCGAGCCGTCGGCCTGCTGGTGGTTCTCCAGGATCGCCACGATCCACCGGGTGGTGCCCAGCGTGCCGTTGAGCGTGGCCAGATGCTGGGGCTTGCCGTCTTTGTCCCGATACCGGACGGCGAGCCTGCGCGACTGAAACTCGGTGCAGTTGGAGGTCGAGGTCAGCTCGCGGTAGCGCCCCTGGGTCGGGATCCACGCCTCGCAGTCGAACTTGCGCGCCGCCGACATGCCGAGATCGCCCGCCGCCGTGTCGATGATCCGGTAGGGGACCTCGATCTTGGCCAGCATCTCCTTCTCCCAGGCCAACAGCCGCTGGTGCTCCTCGTGCGCCTCCTCGGGACGGACGTAGGAGAACATCTCCACCTTGTCGAACTGGTGGACCCTGATGATGCCCCGGGTGTCCTTGCCGTACGAGCCCGCCTCGCGGCGGAAGCACGACGACCAGCCCGCGTAGCGCAGCGGCAGCTCGTCGCCGCTCACGATCTCGTTGGCGTGGTAGCCGGCCAGCGCCACCTCGGAGGTGCCGACGAGGTAGAGGTCGTCCTCCGGCAGGCGGTAGATCTCCTTGTCGTGGGCCACGTGGAAGCCGGTGCCCTGCATGGTCTCCGGCTTGACCAGCACCGGAGTGATCATCGGCGTGAACCCGGCCTCGATCGCCTGCTGCATCGCCATGTTGAGCAGGCCGAGCTGCAGGCGCGCGCCGACGCCCTTGAGGAAGAAGAACCGCGAGCCGGACACCTTGGCGCCGCGCTCCATGTCGATCGCGCCGAGCGCCTCGCCCAGCTCCAGGTGGTCCTTCGGCTCGAAGTCGAACTGGCGCGGCTCCCCGAACGTCTCCAGGACGACATAGTCGTCCTCGCCGCCAGGAGGGGCGCCTTCCTCGACGATGTTCGGCACCGTCTGCATGAGCTGGTCGAGCTCGGCGGCCAGCTTCTCCGCCTCGGCCTCGGCGGCCTTGACCTGGCTCGCGAGGTCTTTGGCCCGCTGGAGCAGCGCGGCCTTCTCCTCGCCCTGCGCCTTGGAGACCGACTTGCCCATGCTCTTTTGCTCAGCGCGCATCGACTCGAACGAGGTCAGCGCGGATCGGTGGCGCTCGTCGAGGTCGAGCAGCGTTGCGACGACGGAGTCGTCCTCACCGCGGGCACGCTGCGACGCCCGTAGCCGGTCGGGATCCTCACGAAGGGTACGCAGGTCAATCACAAGGAAAGGCTACCGGCGCCCGCCCCCACCCCGCCCCCGGATTCTCCGGCACGCCCTTCGAAGGCGCGCCGCCGCCCGCCGCTCGCAACCGCCACGAACCGCGCGAACGCCCCCGGGGCGGTCAGACCTGGCCGGACCTGACGCGGGCCAGCCAGTCGGCGGCCTCGGCGAACTGGGTGTCGGCCGTGCCTCTCTTGATCTGCGGCGCGACCCCGTCGGCGCGGGGGTAGCTGCCGAGGAAACGCACCTCGCCGCAGATGCGGTGGAGCCCGGCGACGGCCTCGCCCACCCGCGCGTCGGCGATGTGCCCCTCGAAGTCGAAGTGGAAGAAATAGCGCCCGATGCCGTCGCCCGTCGGCCGGGACTCGATGCGGGTCAGGTTGACCCCGCGCACGGAGAACTCGGTCAGCATCTCCAGCAGCGCGCCCGGGTGGTCGTCGGCCAGGAAGACCACCAGCGTGGTGCGGTCGGACCCGGTCGCCTCCGGCAGCGGCCCCGGACGGCTCACCTTGACGAACCTGGTCACCGTGTCGGACCGGTCGCCGATGTCGCCGGCCAGCGCGACCAGCCCGTAGTGCTCGCCGGCGATGCGCGCGGCGATGGCCGCGTCGTACGGCGAGCCGGGCAGCGAGACCTCCTGGGCCGCGGCGGCGGTGGAAGGCGCGGCGACCACTACGGCGTCGGGCAGCTCACGCGCGATGTATGCGCGGCACTGCGTGATGGCCGCGGGATGGGTGTAGACCCGCTTGATGTGCGCGATCTCGGTGTCGGGCCTGGCCAGCAGCGAGAACTGGACCGGCAGCAGCAACTCGGCCGTGATCATCAACGGCTCGCCCCAGGCGAACTCGTCGAGCGTCGTGGTGATCGCGCCCTCGATGGAGTTCTCCAGCGGCACGACGGCGCCGTCGGCGTCACCGGAACGGGCGGCGTTGAGCGCCGCGCTCACCGTGGCGCAGGGCAGGCGCTCGGCGGCGGGGTCAAGGAGCCGCAGGGCCTCTTCGGTGAAGGTGCCTTCCGGGCCGAGATAGGCGAGTCTGGGCATGCATCCAGAGTATCCGCAGGTGGTCGCAGCACGCCGCCCTTTCGCCGACCGCGTACGGCACTCGTACGGACACTCAGTGTGAGCTCCTGAGGACCCGCGGCGGGACCAGCGGCCCCAGCCCGAGCCGGGCCGCCCGCACCGCCTGCTCCTCCTCCGGCGACAGCGGCTGCTGCCCCTTTCCGCCCACCACCGGACGCACGTACGTGCGCGTCTCGCTGGTGCCGTTGATCGAGGTCAGCACGATGCCGTCGCCCAGCCCGTTGATCATGGCCACCGAGAACGAGAGCCTGCCGCTCATCTCGGCGAGCGCGTCGTAGCGGCACACGGCCACGTCTCTGATCGCCTTGAGGTCGCCGGCACCCTCGCTCGTCTGCCTGGCCACCCTGCGCAGACAGTCGTCGACGGCGGCCCTGGCCTGCCTGAGGCCCATGTAGCCGATGAACACGCCACTCACCCCGGCCACGAGGCCCACGACTACCCAAGCGGTAACGAGCACGACACAGAGGGTAATACTCCGGTCAAGCCGCTTGCCGCCGTTTGGGCAACCAGGACGCCAGCAGCCAGACCAGAACCAGCGCCCCGAGCCCGAACCCGTCCTGCACGATCTTCCCGAGCACCAGGCTCACCCCCGGGATCCCGGCGGCGATCAGCGAGACCCCCCACCAGGGCACGGGCACCACGTAGAACAGCCAGACCCCCGCGGCCACCCGCAGCCTGACCGGATCGCGCCCGTCGCCGGCGATCGCCCCCAGCACCACGACCACCCAGGCCAGATGGTGGATCCAGGCGACCGGCGAGAGCAGCACCGCCATCAGCGAGGTCAGCGCCACCGCCGTCAGCTCGTCCTTCGCCTGGTACGCCGCCCGCGCCGCGCGGAACCCGTACCAGGCCACGGCCGCCACGATCACGGCCCAGATCACGAACGTCAGCGACTCCGGCATGTACAGCCGTAGCAACATGCCCCGGATCGACTGGTTCGTCGTGGCGGTGTTCGCCCCCAGCCGCTCCGGATCGAGCAGCGCCGAGAACCAGAAGGCGGACGCGTCCTGCGGGATCACCACGAACGGCAGCACCGTCAGCATGGCCGCCACGAACGCCGCCATGAAGAACGTCCGCCACTGCTTGGTGACCAGGAAGTAGATCAGGAAGACGCCGGGAGTCAGCTTGACGGCCGTGGCCAGCCCGACCAGGAACCCCCGGGGCAGCCAGGGCCGCCGCGCCAGGCAGTCCACCAGGCACAGGGCGACCAGCAGGATGTCCACCTGCCCGAACCGCACCTGGTCCCGGATCGGCATCAGGTACGTGCAGGCCACCATGAGCAGCCCGAACACCCACGGCACGTAGGCCCGCAGCGCCTGACGGAAGGCGAACCAGACGGTGACCGCCAGCGCCGCGAAGATACCGGCCGTCCACACCCATTGGGCGGTGCCCCAGGACATCTCGGCCAGCGCCACGGCCAGCATCGCCGCGATGGGCGGATAGGTGAACGGCAGCAGCTGGGGCGCCGGGGTGAAGAAGTCGTACACCGGACGGCCGTCGAGCAGCATCTGCCCGCCGGTACGGTAGACGTCGAGGTCGACGAGCCGCTGGTCGTCCGGGTTGGTCAGCCACGTGTGCACAAGAGGCGCCGCCGCCGCCGCGACGACGAGCGCCACCACCGCCCACGCCCACCACTGCCGCCGGATCACTCGCACCTCGCCTCTTGTCACGATGTGGCACGTTACCGTGGCTGTTGATCGAGGGCGCAGACACTGGGGGTTCCGTACATGCCTTACGCCACGCTCGGGGGCGAGCACCAAGCGCGACGCGTACGCCCCGCAGCCCCAGGCGCCCTCCCCCCCGAACCAGTGCGCCAACCCACCGCCCCACCCCGCACCCCCCTACAGCGCCTAAAGCCTCAGCAGCACCTCATAGCCAGGTCGCCCCACCAGCCCCTGAAGCCTCTTCAGCGCCTCCGGACAGCGGCGCCTCGGGCGCGCCGCCATCTCGTCACGGTGCTCCTCGGCCTCCTGCTCGCCACCCTCCTCCTCCCCGGCACAGCCGCCGCCGCTTCCCAGAGCGGCACCACGACCGTTCAGGGCGGTGCCGCGGCCGTCCAGGGGAGTGCCGCGGCGGCCGCGGGCAACGGGGTCTCAGGGCAAGGTGGGCCGGTGGGGCGGCGGGTCGTCGTGGTGGGCGTTCCCGGGCTGCAGTGGAGTGACTTCAGTGAGGCGGGCACGCCCACCCTGTGGAAGCTCGCCGCCCAGGGCAGCTCGGCGTCACTGTCCACCCGCGCCGTCCCGCCCAAGGACCGTGGCGTCACCTGCCCCATGGCGGGCTGGCTGACCGTCTCCGCGGGCCAGCGCGCCGGGACCCCCGGACAGGGCTGCCCCGCCCCGACGCCTCCTCAGCCCGACGGGGAAGGCGCCACCGTCCCCGGCTGGCGGGAGCTGGTGGCCTTCCAGGCCGACACCGGCTACGCGGCCCAGCTCGGCACGCTCGGCCAGCTGGTGACGGACGGCGGGGGCAAGGTGGCGGCGATCGGCCCCGGCGCCGCCCTCGCCGCCGCCGACAAGACCGGAAAAATCACCAAATACGCCCCCACCCTCGACGGCCTGAACGACCTGACCCCCTACAACCTGATCGTCTTCGACGCCGCCGACCTCGCCACCGCCTGGGCCCGCGGCCCGCTCGACGATCACGCGATCCCGGCCTCCCTCCCGGCCGCCGAACGTCAAGCCGCCGCAACCAGGGCAGACCAGCAGATCGCCGCCCTGATGGGCAAGGTGCCCCCGAACACCACCGTCCTGCTCGCCGGCATCTCCGACATCAGCCCGAACGCCCACCTCCACGCGGCCCTCGCCACGGGACCGTCCCCGAGCGGGCAGCCGTACCCGCAGGGGGGCCACCTCACCGCCTCCTCCACCCGCCAGGACGGCCTGGTCACCATCACCGACCTCACCGCCACCGCCATCCAGCTCCTGGGCCTGACCGCCCCCCGCGACGTGGTCGGCCGCGCCTGGCAGCCCGACGGCAACGCCCCCGCACCGGCCGCCGCCACGGTGACGCGACTGGCCGACGGCGACCTGGCCAGCCAGGTGCTCCGGGACGTACGCGGGCCCTTCTTCACCGTCCTCGTCAGCGTGCAGCTCCTCTTCTACGCCCTGGCCGCCCTGGCGCTCCGCCGCCGCCGCTCCTCCCGCGTCCGGCAGACCCCACCCGCGCCCGACGACGCCGGCTCATCGGCCGCCGACGACCACACGCCCCCGCCGCCCGCCGCCGTGAAGGGTGCCCCCGCGGCCAACGGCCACCCCACCCCGGCTGCGGGCGGCGACCCGGCCGACGCCTCGAAGCTGCTGGCCGCCATCCAGGTGGTGGCGACCGTCAGCGGCGCCATCGCCGTCTCCACGTTCCTGGCCCAGCTCGTGCCGTGGTGGAGCCTGCCGATGCCGATGGTCTCGGTGATCGTGACGATCCTGGCCATCGCCGCCCTGATCACCGCCCTCGCGTTCGCCGGCCCGTGGCGTGCGCACGTGCTCGGCCCGCTCACCGTGGTCGCGGCCGTCACCTCGCTCGCCCTCCTCATCGACGTGATGACCGGCTCGGCACTCCAGGTGAACGCCGTGACCGGCTACGAACCCGTCACCGGCGGACGTTTCTACGGCTTCAGCAACATCGCCTTCGCCGTCTACGCCACCGGAACGGTTCTCGGCCTGGCCGGGGTGGCACATTGGCTGCTCGGCAGGGGCGTCTCCAGGACGGTGGTCGTGGCACTGTGCGGCCTGTACGGCGCCTTCGCCGTCTTCGCGGACGGTTCGCCCTCGTGGGGCGCGGACTTCGGCGGTGTCCCGGCGTTCGTGATCGGGGTGGCGGTCTTCCTCATCCTGCTGTCCGGCAGGCGGGTGTCGGTGGTGAAACTCCTGCTCGTGGGGGTGGGCGCGGCCGCGCTGATCGCCGCCATCTCGGTCTTCGACTGGATGCGCCCGGCCGACAGGCGCACGCACCTCGGCGCGTTCGTGCAGCAGATCATCGACGGCCAGGCGTGGACCGTCGTCGGACGCAAGTTCGGGGCCATGATCGGCGTGACCGTGGGCAACTGGCCGTTGACCCTGCTCTCGCTGGTCGCGCTGGCGTTCCTGTTCCTGGTGCTGGCCCGCCCGTCGCGGTGGGGCGCCTCGGCGCTGGGTCAGGCGTACACGCTGGCCCCGCCGCTCAGGGCCGGCCTGTTCGGGACGCTCACCTGCGCCTTCATCGGCTTCCTGATGAACGACTCGGGCATCGCCATCCCGGCCATGGCGCTCACGGTGGCGGTGCCGCTGACGCTCGCGGCCTGCGTACGGGCCCTCCAGCTCGCCACGCCCACGCCACCAGCAGGACGGTCAGCGCCAGCAGCGCCCACGCGATCTGAGGCCTGAGGACGCCGCTGAGCCATTCGACGCCCGGCGGCTGCCCGTCGACCCGGGCGGGCAGGTAGGCCAGGGACAGGACCAGCAGGTGGGCGACCATGAACCCGTCGACGGCCGAGGCGCCCACCAGGGCGAGCATCCCGAACGCCAGCCCGTCGTACCAGGGCAGGATGTACGGCGTGGCGAACAGGTAGGCCACGACGAGCGCCGCCGCCACGACCGGCGCCTCCAGCCCTCCGGAGGCCCCCGGCCCCTGGCGGGCGGCGGACCGCCGGGACGCCGGCCGCAGCAACGCCCAGGCGACGAGCACGAGCACCACCAGCGCACCCACCTGGATCTCACCCCGGTACGCGCGCCCCGTGCCCACAAGGGCCCAGAGCCACCCCTGCACCAGCTTCCAGAACGAGGCGTGCGAGATCGCCTTGCTGGTCGTCGTCACCGGCGCGATCGCCTCGGGCCCGACGACCGCGTAGCCGACGACCACCACGGCCAGCGCGCCGGCCGCCATGACGGCGAGCCGCCCCGGACGGCGGCGCAGCTCCCACGCGGGCCCCAGCGCCACCAGCCCCGCGTTGAGCTTCGTCGCCACCCCGAGCCCGAGCAGCACCCCCGACGCGACCGGACGTGCCCTGGCCAGCAGCGCGGCCACCATGCAGGCGATGGCGAGGGTGTCGGCGTGCATGCCCGCGACCAGGTGGTAGAGCAGGAGCGGATTGGCCGCCCACAACAGGGCGGCCCGCAGCCGCCGGGCGGGATCGTCCCTGGTGAAGCGGTCGATCAGCAGGGCCGTGACGACGAAGGCGGCGGCGTTGAACACCGCCAGCACGAAGATGGTCAACCGGAGCGAGTCGCCGCCGATCCAGCTCGCCAGCGCCTGCAGAGCGGTGGCGACGGGCCCGTAGACGCTGGGTTCCTCGCGCCACGGCCGCTCGACCGCGTCGGCGACGGGATCGCCCGGCAGGTCGTCGGCGCCGTGCGTGTAGGGGCTCAGCCCCAGCGTGACCATCCGGCCGTACACGGCGTAGTTGAGATGGTCGCCGGAGCCCGAGGGAGGCAGGAACGCGAGCACCCCCGCGGCGAGACAACCGAGCAGCACCAGGGGCCGGGCACGCAGCCCGGGACGCGGCCCGGCGGCCAGCGCCGCCAGCAGCCCGACCCCGCCGAAGACCAGGGCCGCTGCGGCCAGGACGAGCACCGCATAAGGATCAGGACGCGCATCCAGCCAGTACGGCGGCTGCCACCCCGGCCCGCCCAGCGCGGGAACCATGGGAGAAGGCCCGAGCAACCCGATCGTGATCGTCAGGAGCACCGAGACCGCGATCATCACCAGCCCGGGAACCGCGAGCCGCGCTCGAACGGCGGCGGCCGGCCGCCCCGGTCGAGGCACCGCCGCCCGCCCACCGGCCGCGGAGGCCCGGGCGAACACCGGCCGCCCACCCCACGCAACACCCCCGCCGCCGCCCGCCGAGAACCGGCGCCGGTCGGTGGCAGACCACGGAAGCCGCAGCGATGGCACCCAGAAGGGTGGGGCTTGTGCCTGTTTGCGGCGTCTCTCCGAAGTCACCCGCAAATTCCAGCACACTCGTCACGGCCCCAGCCCCAGATCATCCACGCCTGTGGATAACCCGGAGCCCGAAATCACCGCTTAGGAAGGAGTTTGCCAAGATTTTCGACGACCACCGGCTCCCGGCTCGCCAGAGCCAGCGCCACGTCCCTCAGCTGCCGAGCGCGGTGCAACTGGGCCCGCCAGTCGTTGCCGGTGGCCCGGTGGGACATCTCCACCTCGACCTCGACGACCCTGAACCCCTTGCGCAGCAGGTCGATCGTGAGCGCCGTCTCCACGCCGAACCCGTGCGCCAGCGGCCGGGCGGCCTCGAAGGCGGCTCTGGTCAGGCAACGCTGGCCGTTGAGCGGCTGGGCGGCCTCGAAGCCGGTGGCGCGGCGGATGCCGTCCTTGGACACGCGCACGACTAACCCATGGCCGCCGAGCTTCACCCGCGTGCCGAACAGCGCGATCGTCATGTCGGCCTTGCCCTCGCGCACGGGCTCCACCAGCGGCGCCGCGGCGCTCGCCGTGTCACCCAGGTCGGCGTCGAGGAAGAGCAGGTGGCGAGGGGTACGGTCCTCGTCGAGGAGGCGTACGGCCTCCGCGCCCGTCTCCATGGCCGCGGCCTTGCCGCGGTTGCGGCTGTGGCGGACCACCCGCGCGCCCGCCGCCCGCGCCACCTTGCCGGTCCGGTCCGTCGAGCCGTCGTCGACGACCACGACGAGATCGACACCCGGCAGGCCGGCCGCCGCGGCGACGGTGGCGGCGATGCGATCGCCCTCGTTCACCGCGGGAATGACGACAGCCGTGTCAGCCTGCGTCATGATCCCTCGGTGATGAGGAACTCCTGAGGCAGCTCGTCATGCACGGTGAACACCGAGACGAGCCCCGTCACCTGCAGGATCTTGCGGACGGCCGGACGCGGCGCGGCCACCTCCAGCACACCTCCCCGCTCTTTCATGCGCTTGAGCGCCGAGAGCAGCACGTTCATCCCCGTGGAGTCGCAGAAATCCACGGCGGACATGTCGATGACCACCCGGCTGGGCTCGTCCTGCAGCAGCCGAGTGAACTCGGCCTGCAGGTGAGGCGCCGTATAGAGGTCGATTTCTCCGGTGATGGCAACGAGTGCGCACCCGGCATGTGATCGAGTCGAGACCTTGAGCTCCACATGGGCAGGCTAGCGGCGCGGAGGCTTCCGGTCACGTTGTCACGCCGAGAGGTGAACGACAGGTTTTTGTCCTCCGTTTGGGCTCCATCAAAACGGAGAGTACGCGAAGCTTGACAGCGTGACACCGGAACCGGCAGCGCTTCATGGAGAAGGAGGGGCTGTGGCCCGCCCCATGGGCCTCGTATCGATGAATGCAGAGAAACCTGAAGATCCACAGCGTCAGGGGCTCCGGGAACGTCTGGAGACCATCCTCATCCGCACAGAAAAGGCCACGTCATGGCATGACGAAGCAGCGCGCCTGCGCGGTCTGCTGAACCACGAGGGCTACGTCCCGATCCGCACCAGGCTGGCGAGCGAAGACCTCGACTTCCTGGCCGGCTCCCGCGCCGACCTGCTCAGGTTCGCCGAGCTCGGGCTGCGGCTGCTCGACCTGCACCAGCCGCGCGACGCGGGTGGCATCACGAGCGACACCGCCAACCCGATCCTGCGGTGCCGGAGCTGCATGTGGCGCTGGCCCTGCCCGACGTTCCGGGCGATGTCGGAGTCGTTCGGGCAACGCGACACCGCGCTCCCCGAACCCGCCTGACCCGGGCCACCAGACCCGGGCGACCCACGATCGAGGAGCGAGACCAGAGCGGAAGATCGAGGCAGGACACCGTGCGGGAACGTCAACTTCCGGACACCAGGGGCAACCGGATCTCGAACCGGCACCCCGGTCCTTCGTTGACCACCCCGATCATCCCATCATGCGCCTCGACGATCCCCTGGGCGATCGCCAGCCCGAGCCCGGCGCCGCCGTCGGCGGTGGGCGTACGCGCGGCTTCCCCCCGGAACGCCACCTCGAACACCCGAGGCAGATCCTCCTCGGGAATCCCCCCGCAACCGTCGGCCACCGAGACGCAGGCCATCCCCTGCTCGTCCACCCCGGCCCGCAGCACCACCGCCCGTTCCGACGGCGTGTGCCGGATGGCGTTGACGACCAGGTTCCGCAGGGCCCGGCCCAGCGCGGCCGCGTCGGCCTCCACGGGCACGGCCCCCGCCGCCTCCGCCGTGAGCACCACCCCCTTGGCCCTGGCCAGCGGCTCGGCCCCGGCCAGCGTGTCCGCGACGAGGTCGGCGAGCCCGATCCTGGCCCGCGAGAGCCGCAACGCGCCCGCGTGGATGCGCGACAGCTCGAACAGGTCGTCCACCATGGCCGAGAGCCGCTCGACCTCCAGCTTGATCTGGCCGTGGTAGCGCGCGACCGTCGCGGGGTCGGCCACCACGCCGTCCTCCAGGGCCTCGGCCATGGCCCGCAGGCCGGCGAGCGGCGTGCGCAGGTCGTGGCTCACCCAGGCGACCAGTTCCCGGCGCGCGCCTTCGAGCGCGCGTTCCCGCGCGTACGCCTCCTCAAGGGTGCTCGCGATCTCCTGGAGCTCGGCCGGCAATCCCAGCGGCGCCCTGAACGGCACGTCGCGCACGGCCGCCACCAGCCGCCTGCTCTCCCCCACCACCCGCCTGGCCAGTACGAACGCGACCCCGAGCCCCACCAGGCCGCCCACCGCGACCACGCTGAGCACGAAGTCCTTGACCGCACCCTCGATGATCATCTTCATGGTGATCGCGACCACGCCCGCCAGCGTCGCCGCCACGGCGACCACCACGACGACGGCCAGCATCACCCCGATCGACCGGGTCCGCAGCCGTCCCATGGCCCATACGCCGGCGGCGGCGACCAGCAGCCCCAGTCCCGCCGAGACGGCCACGACCATGGGCAGCTCGCTCACCGACACCATGGCCTGCGGGCACGCCCCGCCCAGGCAGGGCTCGGGAGGCGTCACCCCGCGCTCTCCTGTGGCTCGTACCGGTAGCCGACACCCCATACCGTGACGATCCGCCGCGGCTCGGTCGGGTCCGCCTCGACCTTCTCCCGCAACCGCCGCACGTGCACGGTCACGGTCGAGGAGTCGCCGAACGACCATCCCCACACCTGGTCGAGCAGCGCCGACCTGCTGAACGCCTGCCGCGGGTTGCGCATGAGGTAGGCCAGCAGGTCGAACTCCCTGGCCGTCAGCATCACCTGCGTGCCGCCGAGCCGCACCTCGTGGGCGCCGACGTCCACGACGAGGTCGCCGTCGCGCAGCACGCCGGTGCCGGCCGTGACGGACGCCCCCCGCGCCCGGCGCAGCACCGACTGCACGCGCAACGCCAGCTCCCGGGGGCTGAACGGCTTCGTCACGTAGTCGTCGGCCCCGGTCTCCAGGCCCACCACCCGGTCGATCTCCTCGCCGAGCGCGGTCAGCATGATCACCGGGACCGGCCACCGCTCCCTGAGCTTCCTGCACACCTGGAGCCCGTCGATCCTGGGCAGCATCAGGTCGAGCACCATGAGGTCGGGCGGGTCGGCCAAAGCCCTGCGCAGCGCCTCGGCGCCGTCGCCCACGCACTCCACCTCGTGCCCGTCGCGCTCCAGATAGCGCGCCACGACCTCGGACACGGTCGGATCGTCGTCGACCACCAGGATGCGGGTGTTCACCATCTCACCGTACGGCTGAGCCCCACGTGGGGGACATGTACGTCACAGGTTCGTAAGCCTCGCGGATCATGCCCCGAGGACGTACGGTGGCCTCATGAGTAGAGTCGTGATGCTCGTTTTAGGGACCCTTCTCGGTCTCTTCGTGCTGTTCAACTTCCTCCTGCCGCTGCTGGCAGGTCTGTTCAAGCTCGTCCTGATCGTCGGGGTCGTCGCCCTGGTCGTCTTCATCGCGGTCACCGTCGTCGGTAAGTCCCGTTCGTCGCAGTGATGTCGTTCCTGTTCGATCCGTGGCTGGTGGGGATCACCATGATGGCGATCCTCCTGCTGGCCACGTGGGCTGCCACGTTGCTGCCCACCCTCGGCGGTGAGTCTCCCGGCTTCCCGCTGAGCTACGCGCGCCGCACGGCCTTCCAGCGGCTGCGCGATCCCGACGCGGCCGGACGCCCGCGTCCACGAGCGCCTTAGGCGAGCCCCGCTTCCCGTCAAAGCGGGGCTCATCGTCATGTGTGAGCCCTGGTCCGTCGTCATGTCTGAAGGGCTCATGATCGATTCACTTGTCACGTTCGTCATCGGCGTGTCCGGCGGCCACGCCGCGCTCGCCATCGTGCTGTTCACCCTCGCCGTACGCCTGGTCCTGCTGCCGCTCAACGTCCGCCAGGCGCGGGCCGGCCAGGTCCGGCAGCGGCTCGCGCCGAAGTTGCAGGAGCTGCGCAAGCGCCACGGGCGCGATCCCGAGCGGCTGTCCAAGGAGCTGACCGCTCTGTACGCCCGGGAGGGCACGTCGCCGTTCGCGGGGATCTTGCCGATGCTGGCGCAATTGCCGTTCATGTGGCTGATGTTCAGGGTGGCCACGCATCCGACGGCACTGGCCGGTCACACTCTGTTCGGGACGCCGCTGGGCCAGCAGCTCGCGGGCGTGGTGGCCAATTTCGGTCTGATCAGTTGGCCGGTTTCGGTCTTTGTCATCGTGATCGCGGGGCTCGTGCTGCTGGCATGGCTGTCGGCACGCTCGATCAAGGTGTCGGAGGAGCAGCCGGAGCTGCTGCGCAAGGTCATGCCGCTGTTGCCGTACGCCTCCGCGCTGGCCGTGCTCGTGCTCCCCCTGGCGGCCGGCCTGTACCTCCTGGTGTCCACGGCATGGGCCGTCACCGAACGGGCCGTACTGGCGGCCAGAACCGCCTAACCGGCCTCCTTCAGGGCCGCGACCTGCCCGTTCACCGCCGCCCCGTTGGGTGCGGGCAGGATCGCCCACACCGTCGTCGTGTCACCGTCGTGACGAACCCCCCAGCTCTCGGCCACGTATTCGACGATCCCCAGCCCCCGGCCCCCGAGCGAAGACAGGGTCGGGCGGCCCGCCCGCGGCTCTGTCGCCGCACCCCCGTCGCTGACCGCCACCTCTATGTGATCGTCGCTACGCATCCAGGCGACCCTCACCATGCCTGAAGGCAGCGGATGCGCGTGCCGCAGCGCGTTGCTCAGCAACTCGCTCACCACGAGCACCGCATCGTCGATCGCGGCGGTGTAGACCCCACAATCCTGCAGGTCAGTGCTCAGACGCTGGCGGGCGACGGCGACGCTGGACGGCGCGTACGGCAGCAGCACCACGCTTGACACACCCACCTCCCCGTTCCCTGTGCCCCCCGCGGGAACACTCCCCGGTACGACCGAAATGCCCCGTTAGCCAATCGCAGAAACCGCATCTCGATCACAGCTTGTACACATTGGACGATAGATCAGCTCAACTGTGACCACCTCGTTACCGCATCGGTGTGTCGGATCGGATAGGGGAAGCGCGTCTCAGGATCAAGCGCATCCTCGTACCCCCTCCGGGCCTCGATTGAGCACTCACTTCTCCCCCCTGTGCCCTGGCCAGACTGCGCACGATGTAGAGGCCGAGCCCCACTCCACCAAAGCGTCTCCGGTCCCCGCTGTCCACCTGGACGAAGCGCTCAAAGATCCGTTCGCGGTCAGGCGGTGCGATTCCGACCCCCTCGTCATCCACCACTACGACCACGCCGTCGTCCTCGGGCCAAGCTTCAACACAGATCAATCCACCCATTGGGGAATATTTAAACGCATTCTCCAGCAATTGCCCCAAAACGATGTCGGTTGCCAGGGCGTCGCCCAGCACCGGAGGCAATTCGTCCGGGATGCGCACCTCGACGCGGTGGCGGTCGGACAAGGTGGGAAGGCCGAGCGTGGCCGCGTGGATCCGGGCCGCGAGGTCGAACGCCTCGATCCGGACGGCCAGCTCGTCCGCGCCCGCCCTGGCCCCCAGCAGCAGGTGGTCCATGAGCTGCCCCAACGATCCGGCCCGCTCGGCGATCGTGTGCACGGCCGAGCGCCGTTCCGCGTCGCTCATCTTGTCCCACCGCGCGTCCAGCGTGCCGGCGAACCCGCGCACGATCGTGATCGGCGTACGCAGCTCATGGCTGGTCGTGGCCAGGAAGAGGTCTTTGGCCTCCTCCAGCTCCTTGGCCTGGGTGACGTCGCGGAAGTCGATGACGATCTCGCCGGTCTCCTCGATCCGCGCGCTCACCACGTCCAGCCAGCGCCCGTTCTCCATCTGGAACGTGAGCTTCTCACCGGGGCTCGGCAGCGGGAACGGCGGCGGCCCGCCGATCACCGCGTCGGCGGGGAAGGCGGTCAGCTCGGCCGCGGCGGGGTTCCAGCGCACGACCCGGCCGACGTCGTCCAGCACGGCGATGCCGTCGGCGCTGGCGTCGAACACGGCCCGCTCGTGCGCCCGCTGCCGCACCGCCTCCTGGTAGGCCACCGCGTTGCCGACCGCGATGCCGGCGTGCCCGGCCAGCAGTTCGAGCAGCTCCAGCTCCAGGTGGCCGGGGGCGGGCCCGGCGAACAGCGCGTAGAGGGCGCCGTAAGGACGGCCGCCGACCGCGGCCAGGCCGAGCGCGATCGTGTGCAGCCCGTTGAGCCTGGCCCACACCAGGTCGCCGAGCCCCTGGGACTCCAGCATGACGGTCTTGCCCGTACGTAAGAGTTTGTCCACCAGGCTCGTCCGCAGGCCGGTGGTGGTGCCCCTGAGCGTCTCCGGCAGCCGGTACGTGCTGACCAGCCGCAGCCGCTCCCCCTCGATCAGCACGAAACCGCCCGCGTCCGCGCCCGTCAGCTCGGTGAGGCTGGCCGAGATGCGGTCGAGCACGGCCGGTAGCTCCAGCTCGGAGTTGATGTCGCCGACCACGTCGGTGAGCCGGCGCACCAGCCTGGCCCGGCGTTCCATGCGCAGCCCGGCGACCTCGTCGGCCCGTGCGGGATGGTGGGCCAGGACGTAGCCGACCACGGAGTTGCCCATCCGCAGGGCGTTGATGTCCACCCGCAGGTCGAGCGACCTGCCGTCCTTGTGGACGCGCTTGGTGCGCAGCGACACCTGCCCCCCGGTGCGTACGCGCTCCAGCACCGCGTTGTGCTCGGCGGCCAGCTCGTCGGGGACGATCGGCGCCCGGCGCCCCAGCATCTCGGCCGCCGTCCAGCCGAACAGATGCTCGGCCGCCGCGTTCCAGACCAGCACGCTCTGGTCGCGGTCGAGCGCCACCACGGCGTTGGGGGACCCGGCGAGCACGGCGCGAGCGATCTCCTCGTCACTGCCGACCCATGCGTACCCCACACCTCCATAGTGCACGTGGCGTGGTGGGTCTGACGGGCGATCCGTCCGATACGCTGCGCTCACGAAGATTCCGGTGGCTGAAACGGGTGAGAGGCATGTCGAGCAGCGACCTCGATGCCCTGCTGAGAGTGACCTCCAGCACCTACAAGGGCGAGGGGCCACCGGCCGTCGCGTTCGGCACCTACGACGGCGCCGTGGGCAGGCTGGTGCTCGCGGTGACCGGCAAGGGCATCGCGGCCTGCAGTTTCGAGGCCGAGAACACCGTGTTCGAGCGGGTGGCCAAGGAGGTCGGCACGTTCATCGGGCCCGACGCCCGCCGCCTCGACCCGGTGCGCCGGGAGCTCGACGCGTACTTCTCCGGCCGCCTGCGCACCTTCGCCACGCCGGTCGACCTCGCGCTGGCCACGCCGTTCGCCCGTACCGTGCTGCAGAAGACCATGGCCGTGCCCTACGGGACGACCACGACGTACGAGGAGATCGGCGCGAGCATCGGACGGCCGCGCGCCCTTCGCGCGGTCGGCAACGCGGTCGGCGCCAACCCCGTGTGCGTGATCGTGCCCTGCCATCGGGTGGTCCGTGAGGACGGCGAGCTCGGCGACTACGCCGGAGGCGTGGCCGCCAAGCAGCACCTGCTCAACGTCGAACGCCGGGCCTCAGCGGGCCGCTGAGCGGCGCCGGCCCCTGGTGAGCACGCCGATGAGCAGCGTCACCAGGGCCGCGACCAGCGCGCCGCCGAGCGCGCCGTTCATCCACGGCTCCCGCGTGAAGCCGACGACGTCGCGGGCGGCGGCCCAGAAGTCGTCCCAGCCGGCGACCGTGGGCGTCGAGGTGGTGAACCAGTAGGCGGCGAAGCCCAGCGCCCACGGCAGCAGCATCAGCCAGCGCGAGGGCGCGTCCTCGGCGGTGTTCCAGCGGGCGGCGCCGCCGAGCACGAAGTAGTCGACGGCCAGCACCGCGAACATCGGCACGAACACCGCGCCGATCACCCCGAGGAACGCGCCGTAGGAGGTGACGTCCACGACCAGGGCGATCGCGGTGGTGAGCACGCCGATCGCGGTCGAGACGACCCGGCGGTCGACGTTCGGCATGAGGTTCTGCAGCGAGACGGTGGTGGAGTAGACGTTGGCGAAGGACTGGTCGGTCTCGCGCAGTACCAGGATGCCGAAGAACAGCGCGCCCAGCGGCGCCGCGACGAACGGCTGGAACACGACCATGCCGTCGGCCTGGACCGCCTGGGCGCCCGCGATGGCCACCGCGTACACGCCGAGGGCCAGGCAGGCCACCTGGGCGACGGTGTAGCCGCCGACGACCCCGGTGAAGGCGGCCCGGCTGGAGCGCGAGTGCCTGGCGAAGTCGGCGGCCATCGGCACCCACGACACCGACAGGGCGATGACGTAGTCGACGGCCGGGGCGAAGGCCGTCCACGACCCACCTGTGTACGTCGGCGCCTCGCCCAGGAACGACACGGTGAACCAGATCAGCGACACGATCACGCCGGCGGTGACGTACCGGCGCAGCAGCCTGATCGACCCGAGCGGCCAGACGGCGAGCGCGGTGGTCAGCACCCCCGCCACCACCACCCACACCTGGTACGGGACGCTCCCGAAGATCGCGTTCGCGGCCTTGGCGATCACCCAGAGCTCGAAGGCCCCCCAGCCGAGCATCTGCACGATGTTCAGCACGGACGGGACGTACGACATCTTCGCCCCGAACAGCCCGCGCAGCAGCACCATCGCCGGCCGCCCGGTCTGCGTGCCGGGGATGGCCGACAGACCGACCATGGCCGTGCCGATGAGGCTGCCGACCACGGCGGCCGTGAGCGCGGCCACGAGGCTGAGCGGCGCGCCGCCCAGGGGGTCGATCAGGACGAGCGCGCCGGAGAAGCCGAGGAGGCTGACACCGAGGTTGGCCCAGAGCGCGCCCTGGTCGAGGACGCCGAGGGTCTTGGGGGGCGCGCCGTCAAGGGTCAGCGGAACTTCGTCGACGACATGCGTCATCGCACACTCCCTACGCCGGCATTATCCGGACAGGTTCAGGCGGTCGGCAGCGGCTGTGTTGCTGCCCTCTCAGCCCGGCACCCCGAGCTCCCGCGACTATGCAGTTGGCGCCCTCATCATGCCTTAATGGCGGCAGAACCGCCACAGTGGGGCATTCAGGCCACGAAAGGCTCCTGCCCGGTCTCGCTGACCATCGGACGGCGCGCGAACTCCCACGACTGCATGCCGCCGCCCACGTTGACGGCGTCGCGCCCCAGCTGGTTGAGCCACGCCGCGACCTGCATCGACCGGCCGCCGACCCGGCACACCACGTAGACGGTGCGGTCGGCGGGCACCTCCTCGACCCGGCCCTGGATCTGCGACATGGGGATGTGCACGGCCTCGGGGGCGTGGCCGGCGAGCCATTCGTCCTGCTCACGGACGTCGAGCAGGTAGGCGTCGTCGGGAACGGCGGTGGCCTCGATCTCAGGAACGGTCATGCCTCCATCATCCCGCGCCCGGGACCCTACTTGAGCAGGCGCGACATCCGCCGGTCGGCCAGCGGTCTGCCGCCCGTCTGGCAGGTCGGGCAGTACTGGAGCGCGGAGTCGGCGAAGGACACCTCGCGGATCGTGTCGCCGCACACGTCGCACGGCTGGCCCGCCCGGTTGTGCACGCGCAGCCCGGACTTCTTCTCCGCCTTGAGGTCTTTGGCGGCCAGCCCGTGCGCCCGTTCGACGGCGTCGCGCAACGTCGTCACGATGGCCTCGTGCAGGTCGGCGATCTGCGCGTCGGTCAGCGACGCCGCGATCTTGAACGGCGACATCTTCGCCGCGTGCAGCACCTCGTCGGAGTAGGCGTTGCCGATGCCCGCGATCACCTTCTGGTCGCGCAGCAGCCCCTTGATCTGGGTGCGGTTGCCGCCCACGATGCGCTTGAGCGCCTCGACGGTGAAGGCGTCGTCGAGCGGGTCGGGGCCCAGGGCGGCGACGCCGGGCACGTCCTCCGGCTTGTCGGTGACGTAGACGGCAAGCCGTTTCTGCGTGCCGGCCTCGGTCAGCTCGAACCCGGGGGCCAGGCCGTCGTCGTCCGGCGCCAGCCGTACACGTACGGCCAGCGGCCCCTTGCCCGGCCGTACCGGCCGCGCGCCGGTCAGGTCGTCGCGCCAGCGCAGCCAGCCGGCGCGGGCCAGATGGATGATCAGGTGCAGGCCGTCGCAGTCGAGGTCGAGGAACTTGCCGTGCCTCGACACGCCCGTGACGGTGAGCCCGCCGAGCGCGGTGACCGGCGGGTCGAACGTCTTGAGCGCCTGGAAGCCGACGACGTCGACGCCGGCGATCGAACGGCCGACCGCCCGCTCGCGCAGGAAGTTGGTGAGCGACTCCACCTCGGGAAGTTCCGGCATGCCACCAGGGTATGGCGCGCACCGGGCCGGCACGCGACTACGGCACGTCCCAGAAGGCGAGCTCGTGTGCCATGCCCTCGGCGAACAGCGCCTCCGCCCGTACGGGGTCGGGGTCGGCCTCGTCGATCATCTGCCCGATCCGTACGGTCAGCGCCGCGAACGCCGGGTCGGCGTAGGTGTCCACCCAGGCCCGGTACCGCGGCTCGGCGGGCGGGTTCTCGGCAAGGATCTTCCCAAGACTCGAATATCCCCACATACACGGATAGAGCGCCGCCAACCCCTCCCCGTACGACCCCGCCGCCTCCAGCAGGAACGCCGTGTACGCCGCACACGCCGGCCCCTTCACCGCGTTGTCCAGATCGGCCCCGAACTCCGCCGACAACGACCGATGCAGCCGCAGTTCGTCGTGGTACGTCGCATGCGCCAGATCCACCAGGTCCCCCAGATGCCCGTCCGGCGCCTGCCAGGCCAGCCTGGAGAACACCCGCACATAGTCGAGCAGGTACAGGTAGTCCTGCTCCAGCCAGGACCGGAAGACCGGCTCCGGCAGGTCGCCCCGCCCGATCCCGGCCACCGTGGGGTGGTCGAGCTGCGCCTGGAGCAGCGGCCGGCCGATCGCGTGAAGTTTTTCCGAAATGCTCATGCTGGGAGGTTAGTGTCGGGGCATGACCGTGACGATTGCCGAAGAACTCCTCCTCCTCGCCCACGACGAGGAAGAGGGCAAGCAGCTCATCGGGGGCGTCCAGCTCAACCCCGCGCTCGGCGGCGCGATCCTCGCCGAGCTGGCCGCCGCGGGCCGCGTCGAGCTGGCCGACGACAAGGTGACGGTCAAGGACGCCACCCCGCTGGGCGACACTGAGCTCGACGCCGCCCTCGCCCGCATGGCCGAGGACGGCAAGGCCAGGAAGCCCGCGTGGTGGGTGCAGCGGCTGCAGACGGACAAGCTGCGCAGGCGCCTGCTCACCAGGCTCGCCGAGGCGGGCGTGCTGGCCGAGGAGCGCGGCCGGGTCCTGGGCATCTTCCCGACCACCCGCTGGCCGGAGTCGGACCCCCAGGTGGAGGCCGACGTGCGCGAACGCGTGACGTCCGTCCTCGCGGGCGCCGACCCCGACGAGCGCACCGCCACGCTGATCGCGATCATGCACGCGGCGAAGCTCGACCGCAAAGCCTTCCCCGGCGCCGACCTCGATCGCGTCAAGGAGGTCGCCGAGGGCGAGTGGGCCGGCCAGGCGGTCGCCAAGACGATCACCGCCATCACCGCGGCCGTCGCCGTCACCGCCTCCACCGCCGCGGTCGTCGCCGCCACAAGCTGAGCCGGGCCCCGGCCGAGCCGGGCCCGGCCGCCCCCGCGAGGCTCGCGCCTCGCGGGGCAGGTCAACCGGCGTCCACGATCTCCTTCGGCACCGGCTTGTCGGCCTTCAGCGCGTCGAAGAGGGCCAGCGCCTTGAGCCGGTCCCACTTGATCGCCGCGCCGCCGCCGGCGACGATCTCGTTCCCGCCGAACGGCACCACGGTCGTGACCGGGCTGTCGCCCATCGCCAGCCCCAGCGAGAGCATGTCGAACGCGCCGGTGCTGGAGTCGACCTCGACCGCGTCCGTGGCGCTCATGGCCAGCGGGATCGACGTGAACGGGTTGATCAGCACACCCGGACTGGCGGCCTTCTTCACCACCGCGCCGAGGAACTGCCGCTGCCGCTTGGTGCGCTCGAAGTCCGGCAGCGCGCCGCCCTTGCGGGTGCGTACGTAGCCCAGGGCCTGGGAGCCGTTGAGCACCTGCTTGCCCTTCTTGAGCTTGAGCCCGGCCTTGGGGTCGTCGACGTCGGCCCGGACGTTGATCTCGACGCCGCCGATCGCGTCCACGATGTCCACGAAGCCGGCGAAGCCGATCTCCATGTAGTTGTCGACGTGCACGCCGGTGACGGTCTCGACCGTGCGGACCAGCAGCTTCGGCCCGCCGGACGCGTACGCCGAGTTGAGCTTGTCGCGCCCGCGCCCCGGAATGGTCACCGCCGAGTCGCGCGGAAGGCTGACCAGGGTGGGCTTGTCGCCGTTGTCGGAGATGTGCAGCAGCATCATCGAGTCGGTGCGCTGCCCGACCGCGCGCCCGGTGGCCAGCTTCTTGCGCTCGGCCGCGGTCAGGCCCTTGCGGCTGTCGGAGCCGACCAGCAGCCAGTTGGTGCCGGGTGTGTCGGCGGGCCGGCCCTCGTAGTCGTCGAGCACCCCGTCGATGCCCGCCAGCCGGGAGTCGATCCAGAAGAACAGGCCCACGGCCGCCACCAGAAGCAGCGCGACCAGGCCCGCGACGATCTTCAGGACGGTCCGGCCGCGCACCCGCGGCCCCCTGGGCCCGCGCGGCTCCCTCGGCGCGGGGTCGCCCGCCGCCCTGAGCGGTTTGACCGGGCTGTTCCCGGCGCGCTCGCGTCCGTAGACCTTTCCCGATCGGGGAGGCGGCGGAGGCGGCGGCGACTGCTGCTCGTCGGAGTAGGCCGGCAGCTTGGACGTGGCCGCGTTCGGCACGCCTGGCGGGACCCGGTGGGCGGGTGCGCCACCGGAGCGCGGCCCGTCGCCGGGCCTCGGTGGCAGCGGGCGGCCGTCGCCCGGCGAGCGCATGGCCCGCGTACGGTCGTCCTCAGACACTTCGCCTTCTTCCCTTCGGTATGCCATAGACGCTACGTCCAACCCCCTGGCAGTGAAGACATCTCACCAAGTTTCTCCCACGGATAAGTACACACAACTAGCGGAGAGTCACTGCGGAAACATAGACGCGGACTGCGTCGTTAGCGTTATGGACGACCTCTATCGAAGGGATGATCGTGTCCGCTCCGGACTCGTGGAGTCTTGGCCCGTGCCTCGGCACGGGTTCCTCTGAGGGCTCACTCAGGTGAGCGCCTATCTCGGCCTGCTGGCCCTTTTCCTCCTCACCGCCGCCACCGGGTACTTCGTCGCCCAGGAGTTCGCCTTCGTCGCCGCCGACCGGGGCCTCCTGCGCGAGCAGGCCGCCGCCGGTGACACCCAGGCCGAAAAGGCGCTCCAGGTGACCTCCCGGCTCTCGTTCATGCTCTCGGGCGCCCAGCTCGGCATCACCGTCACGGCCCTGCTCGTCGGCTTCCTGGCCGAGCCCGCCATCTCGGTCCTGGTACGGCCCTGGCTCGACACCACGGGCCTGCCCGACGCCGCGATCACGGGGCTGTCCGTGGCCGCCGGCGTGTTCGTGGCGACCGTGGTGCAGATGGTGCTCGGCGAGCTGGCGCCGAAGAACCTCGGCATCGCCAGGCCCGAGGCGGTGGCCAAGTTCCTGGCCGGGTCCACGCTGGTCTACCTGGCGGTCGTGGGGCCGTTGGTCAAGCTGTTCGACTCGGCCGCCACCGGGCTGCTCCGCCGCGTCGGCATCGAGCCGGTCGAGGAGGTAGAGCACGGGGCCACCCCCGAGGAGCTCTCCCGGATCATCGAGGAGTCGACCCAGGCGGGCGAGCTGCCCCCGAGGTTGTCGGAGCTGCTGGAGCGCGCCCTGGAGTTCGGCGACCACAGCGCCGAGGAGATCATGGTGCCGCGCCCCCGCGTGGTGGCGCTGCGCGACTCCCAGCCCATCTCCGACCTGGTGGAGGTCATGCGCGAACGCGGCCACTCCCGCTACCCCGTCGTCGGTGACGACGGCGACGTGGTGGGCGTGACCGGCGTACGCGAGCTGCTGGAGTCCGGCCTGGACGAGGGCCTGGTCGGCAGCATCACCCGCCCCGCGCTGCTGGTGCCCGACTCGTTGCCGCTGCCGGCCGTCCTCGACCGGATGCGCGCGGCCAACGACGACATCGTCTGCGTCATCGACGAGTACGGCGGCCTGGCCGGCGTGCTCACCGTCGAGGACCTGGCCGAGGAGCTGGTCGGCGAGCTCGTCGACGAGAACGACCCCGAGCCGGCCGGCGCCGTCGAGCGGCCCGGCGGCGTCTGGGAGGTGCCCGGCTGGCTCAGGCTGGACGAGGTCGAGCGCGCCACCGGCGTCGCGCTGCCGGAGAGCGACGACTACGACACCCTCGCCGGCCTGGTGCTGGCCCGGCTGGGCCGGATGCCCGACCCCGGCGACATGGTGACCGTCCCGATCGAGGGGGACGCCGACCCGTTCGCCGACGACGCGGCCGAGCACCTGGCCGAGCTGACCGTCATGTCGCTCAACCGCCGGGTGCCCGAATGGGTGCGGCTCGCGCCCGTGCAGCACGCGGAGGCGTCCCGATGACGATGATCCTGGTCAGCCTCGCGCTGCTGTTCTTCAACGCGCTGTTCGTGGCCGCCGAGTTCGCGTTCGTCTCCGCCAGGCGGCACCGACTGGAGGAGATGGCCTCGGGCGGCAACCGCCTGGTCCGGGTCGCGGCCAAGTCGGCCGTGGGCGGCGGGCGTCAGCTCTCGCTCATGCTGGCCGGCGCGCAGCTCGGCATCACGCTGTGCACGCTGGGCCTCGGCCAGGTCACCGAGCCGGCCATCGAGCACTTCCTGGAGCCGGTCTTCGCCGCCGTCGGCGTGCCGGAGTCGCTGCGCATGCCGATCGCGCTGACGATCGCGCTGGCGCTGGTGACGTTCCTGCACATGGTGGTGGGCGAGATGGCGCCCAAGTCGTGGGCGCTGACGCACCCCGAGCGGGCGGCGCTGGTGCTGACGCTGCCGTTCCGCGGGTTCACGCAGCTCATGCGCCCGCTGCTGTCGTCGCTCAACGGGCTGACCAACCTGATCCTGCGCCTGTTCGGCGTGCAGCCGCGCGACGAGCTGGCCACCACCAGGACGCCCCGGCAGCTCGCCATGCTGGTGGGCGAGTCGGGCCGGATGGGCCTGCTCGACCGGGAGGAGCACGACCTGCTCACCCGCGCGCTGCGACTGCAGGCCGAGGGCATCGAGCGCCTGATGGTGCCGATCGACCGGGCAGTGAAGGTGCCCCCGGCCGCCGGCTCGGCCGAGATCAGGGCCAGGGCGGCGGGCAGCGGCCACCTGCGGCTGCTGGTGGGCGGTCCGGCCGGCATCGAGGGCGTCCTGCACGCCCGTGACGCCCTCCTGCAGCCCACGCGTACGGCCGGTGAGCTCGCCAGGCCGCTGCCGAGGCTCGCGTGCGTCACGCAGGTCCCCGAGGCCGTGACGGCCCTTCAGGAGGCCCGCGCGCACCTGGCGCTGGTCACCGGCCAGGGCGGAGCGGTCATCGGCATGGTGAGCCTCACGGACCTGCTGGGCGAGCTCCTGGACACCAAGGCCGCCTCGCGCGCCTACTCCCCGGTGGCGAACCCGTCGAGGTAGGCGGCGTGCTGGGCCCGCTCGGCCTCGATCAGCGCGTGCGGCTCGGCGTAGACGTGTTCGAAGATCGCCGAAGGGGCGGGGTCGGGCAGTTCGAGAAGGCGCCTGCGCAGCTCGGCCCCGACCTTGGCGGCGTCGGCCTCGACCTCGCGGAAGAAGTCGTCGCCGGTGCCGGCCGCGGTCAGGTACGCCCTGACCCGCTCGATGGGGTCGCGCCGCCGCCACGCCTCGACGTCGTCCTTGGCCCGGTAGCGGGTGGGGTCGTCGGAGGTGGTGTGCGCCCCCATCCGGTACGTGAACGCCTCGATGAGCGTGGGCCCCTGCCCTGACCGGGCGTCGGCCAGCGCCTTGCGGGTCACCGCGAGGCAGGCCAGCACGTCGTTCCCGTCGACCCGGACGCCGGGGAACCCGAAGCCCTCGGCCCTGCGGTACAGCGGGATCCGCGACTGGCGTTCCTGGGGCTCGGAGATGGCCCACTGGTTGTTCTGGCAGAAGAACACGATCGGCGCGTGGCAGGCGCCCGCGAAGACGAAGGCCTCGTTCACGTCGCCCTGGGAGGTGGCACCGTCGCCGAAGTAGACGATGGTCGCCCCGGCCTTGTCGGTACCGATGACGCCGTCGCGCTGCATGCCCATCGCGTAACCGGTGGCGTGCAGCGCCTGCGTCCCGATGACGATCGTGTACAGGAAGAAGTTGTGCCGGGACGGGTCCCAGCCGCCGTGGTTGACGCCGCGCCACATGGCGACCACGTCGAGGGGGTCCATCCCCCGGCAGTAGGCGACCCCGTGCTCCCGGTAGGAGGGGAAGACGGCGTCCAGATCCCCGATGGCGCGCCCGGAGCCCACCTGGGCGGCCTCCTGCCCGAGCAGGGACGTCCACAGCCCCAGCTCGCCCTGCCGCGCGAGCGCGACGGCCTCGGAGTCGATGCGCCGGACGGCCACGAGATCCCGATATAGATCCCGGATCTCATCGTCCGAGACGACCAGCGGATATTCCGGATGCTCCACGCGCTCACCGGAGGGCGTGAGCAACTGAACCATCGAGTCATCCATGTGCGGCAACCCCCTGAACAGAAACCCAGCGGCCACAGTTTGCCGTAGCCCTCAGGATCACCCGAACCCGCCCACCAAACCAATGTGACCTAAATCACGCAAGCCACCAGAAAGTTCGCTGCAAGCCGGCTGACCTAAGGTCCAAGAACCACGTCACGAGAAAGAAATCCCAGGACCCTTGCGCAGCAGAACCCGGTACGAAACTGTGGGCCAGGCCCAGCAGATGAGCAACCCGCATGGAGGGGGTCCGGGGGAGAATCCCCCGGAACGCTTGTCCCCCTGGGGGTCCGGGGGTCATCCCCCGGACAGATATGACGAAGGGACCCGAGGAAGCCGACCTGTTAAGGTCGGCGACCAAGGATCCCTTAGTCACCAAGTGGGCGAGGAGGGATTTGAACCCTCACGTCCTTTCGGACACACGGACCTGAACCGTGCGCGTCTGCCGTTCCGCCACCCGCCCGTTTGTGGGTGCGGAGAAACAGTAGCACGGAACAGCCACTGGTACTGAACCCGGATACGATCGCATAAGACACGGGAGCGGAGGAGCTGGGCGCGACTGGCAACGAGCGTCACGACGCCGCCACGTGGGACGAGCGGAAACCGGGCGCCGGAAGCGTCTGGGGCCGCGATCATATGCAGGGAAGAAGGGAGGTACCCGGTGGGAGTCCTTCAGCGCTTCGAGCGAAGGCTCGAAGGCTTGGTTGAGGGGGCCTTTGCGCGGGCGTTCAAATCTGACCTTCAGCCGGTCGAGGTCGCCAGCGCGGTTCAGCGGGAGATGGACGAGCGGGCGGCGATCGTCGCACAAGGCCGGACGCTCGTGCCCAACGACTTCGTGGTGGAACTGTCCACGACCGACAGCGAACGGCTTGAGGTCTACGCCGACAGCATCAGCCACGAGCTGGCCAACCTCGCCAGGGAGTACGCCAAGGAACAGGGCTACTCCTTCGTGGGACCGGTCCGGGTGCGCTTCGAGACCGCCGGAGACCTGGCTGTGGGCCTGTTCCGCATCCGGTCCGGCGTCATCCGCGGCGCAACGGTCGAGCAGGACGAGATCCGCCAGCCGGCGAGCGACCTGCCCCCGTCCAGGCCCGGGGCCTTCAACGGGCGGCCCAGGCTGCTCGTCTCCACCCAGGACGACCCGCAGGGCGACCGCTCCTACGAGCTCACCACTCCGGTGACCTTGCTAGGCAGGGGCACCGACTGCGATCTTCGTCTTGTCGATCCGGGAGTCTCGCGGCACCATGCGGAGCTGCGCGTCGAGGGCCAGCTCGTGGCGCTCGTCGATCTCGGTTCGACGAACGGCACCTTCGTCAACGGCCAGCCGGTACGCAGAATCGAGCTCCAGAACGGCACGCGAGTGACGCTGGGACGCACGACTCTGGTGTTCCGGCGCGATTAGGGGTAGACAGACGGTCCATGTCCGAGCTCACGCTGCTGCTGATCCGGCTCGCCTTCCTGGCGGTGCTGTGGTTTTTCGTCATTGCCGCAGTCGGCGTGATCCGGACTGACTTGTTCGGTTCACGCACGGCTCCCGCGGGCCCACGCAAAGCCGTGAAGCCCGCCAAACCGGTGGCCAAGCCCAAGAGCAAGAAGGGCGAGCCACGCCAGCTCATCGTTACCGGTGGCCCATTGCAGGGCACCACCATTAACCTCACGGAGACGCCCATCACCATTGGCCGGGCGAACGACGCCACGCTGGTAGTCAGCGACGACTACGCATCCAGCCGGCATGCCCGGCTCTTCCCTCAGGACGGTCAGTGGATCGTGGAAGATCTCGGTTCGACCAACGGCACGTATCTCGACCGCTCGAAAGTCACCCGTCCGACCCCGGTGCCGCTCGGTGTTCCGATCCGCGTCGGCAAGACAGTCATTGAATTGCGCAAATGACCATCGCACTCCGCTACGCCGCCCGCTCGGACGTCGGCCTCCTCCGCGAAGGGAACGAGGACTCGGCGTACGCTAGCGGCCGCCTGCTGGCCGTCGCCGACGGCATGGGCGGGCACGCACACGGCGAGGTGGCGAGTTCAGTCGCCATCGCCGCCATGGCCTCTCTGGAAGAGGCCCAACAGGGGGGTGACCTGCTCAACGCCATTGAGGCAGCGGTGCGCGACGCCAATCGCCGGCTGCACGAGATGGTCGGGCGGGATCCCAGCCTCAAAGGCATGGGCACGACGCTCACCGCCATGCTCTGGAACGGCACCCAGGTCGCCCTGGTGCACGTGGGCGACTCGCGCGCCTACCTCCTGAGACGCGGCGAGCTCTACCAGATCACCCATGACCACACCCTGGTGCAGCAGCTCGTCGACGACGGGCGCATCACGCCCGAAGAGGCGGCCACGCACCCCCAACGATCGATCCTGCTGCGCGCGCTCGACGGCAGCGGCGAGGTCGATCCCGACCTCACGCTGCGCGAGGCGCAGGTGGGCGACCGCTATCTGCTCTGTTCCGACGGCCTGTCGGGCGTGGTGAGCGCCGAGACGCTGCACGCCACGCTGACCAACATCGACGACCCCGAAGAGGTGGTCCGCCAGCTCATCGATCTGGCGAACCGGGGCGGCGGGCCCGACAACATCACGTGCGTGCTCGCCGACGTGCTGGAGATCAGCGACGGCCAGGAAGTTCCCGTGGAGGCGGCGATCGTCGGCGCCGCGGGGATGACCAGGCTACGAGGAGGCGCCCCGGAGACCCAGCCGGGGCGAGTGAGCGCGGTGACCGCACCCCAGCCGGCGATCGCCGACGGTGACGACTTCGATGAGCCGGTCGCGCAGGCGACCCGGCGGTCGGGGCGGCGCCGTCGTGTGTGGCCCGTGCTGGTCACCGTGCTCGGGGTGGGCGCCGTCGCCTTGGGCGCCGGCGGTTACCTCGGATGGCAGTGGACCCAGGACCAGTTCTTCGTCGGTGCCAGGGGCGACGAAGTGGTCATCTTCCAGGGGATCAAGCAGGAGGTGGGGCCGATCGAGTTCTTCCACGTGGAGAAGCGCACCGGCCGCCCGCTCTCCAAGCTGTCCCCGGCGGACCAGGCCCTGATCAAGAGCGGCATACCCGTCACCGACGTCAACGAAGGCGTGACGAAGATAAACGGATTGAAGTTCTCCCAGGACGACAAGGGCGACGCGGGCGACACGAGCTCCACCACGGCCACGTCCCCCTCTCCCTCCGCCACCAAGACGAAATCGCAGTAAATGGCAGAAATGCTCGCGACCCCCGTCCCGATGCCGGCCAAACGGCGGGTGGCCCAGCTGGTCCTGCTCGCCATGGCGGTGCTGATCATCATGGGCGCCTACGCCAACGTCGGCCTGGCCGTCGACGGCAAGGTGCCCGCCGGCATGCTGGCCTACGGGCTGGGCCTGGGCGGCCTGATGCTGGCGGCCTACCTGGTGCTGGCCAAGTTCGCGCCATGGGCCGACCCGCTGATCCTGCCGCTGGTGACGCTGATCAACGGCCTCGGGCTGGTGATGATCTACCGGCTGGAGTCGGCCGACATGGGCGGCGCCTCCACGACCAACCAGATCATGTGGACCGGCGTCGGCGTCGTGATGTTCTCGATCACGCTGATCGTGCTGCGCGACCACCGCATGCTGCAACGCCTGACGTACACGGCGGGCGCGGTGGGTCTGGTGCTGCTGGCGATCCCCGCGCTGCTGCCCGGCTCGCTCAGCGAGGTCCAGGGCGCCAAGATCTGGATCCGCGTCGGCGGCTTCTCCATCCAGCCGGGCGAGTTCGCCAAGCTGGCGCTGGTGGTCTTCTTCGCCGGCTACCTGGTGGCCAAGCGTGACGTGCTGGCGCTGGCCGGGCGGCGGCTGCTCTTCATCGACCTGCCGCGGGCCCGAGACCTCGGCCCGGTCCTGGTCACCTGGGGCCTCAGCCTGCTGGTGCTGGTCTTCGAGAAGGACCTGGGCACCTCGCTGCTGCTGTTCGGCACGTTCATCGCGATGCTCTACATCGCCACCCAGCGCACCTCGTGGGTGCTCATCGGCATCCTGCTGTTCGTCGGCGGCGCCTTCCTCGCCGGGCAGGTCTTCGACCACGTGGGCGCGCGTTTCGACGCCTGGCTCGACCCGAGCAACCCGGTCTACTACGGCACCGCCCCCGTCTGCCTGGAGGACCCGCCGGGCGACCCGATGTGCAGCAAGAGCTACCAGATCATGCAGGGGCTGTTCGGATTCGGCGCGGGCGGCATCCTCGGCACCGGGCTCGGCCAGGGCCACCCCGACCTGATCCCGCTGAGCTTCTCCGACTTCATCTTCGCCGCGACCGGCGAGGAGCTCGGGCTGACCGGCCTGATGGCGCTGCTCATGCTCTACGCGCTGCTGGTCGAGCGCGGCCTGCGCACCTCGCTCGTGGCCCGCGACCCGTTCTCGAAGCTGCTGGCGGGCGGCCTGTCGTTCATCCTGGCCTGGCAGGTGTTCATCATCGTCGGCGGCGTGACGAACCTCATCCCCCTGACCGGCCTGGTCACGCCGTTCATGTCGCAGGGCGGCTCGGCGCTGCTGGCTAACTGGATCCTTATCGCGCTCCTGGTACGCATGTCAGACGCGGCGCGACGGCCCCCGCCCCAGGCGATCCAGAACGAAGGACTCACCCAGGTGTTCCAGCGATGAACAGCACTCTGAAGCGCACGGCCGTGGCCTGCCTGGTCATGTTCGCGCTCCTGATGATCAACGTGAACATCCTCCAGGCGGTCCGGGCCGACGACTACCGCTCCAACCCGAGCAACCGCCGCAACTACTACGAGCGCTACGCCGTCGAACGCGGCCGGATCACCGCCGGCGGCAAGGTGATCGCCCAGTCGGTGGAGACCGACAACAAGAACTTCAGGTTCATCAGGAAGTACACCGACGGAAAGCTCTACGCGCACGTCACGGGCTACTTCTCGCCCGAGAGCGCGAGCGCGATCGAGGGGGCCGAGAACAAGCTGCTCGACGGCTCCAGCGCCGACCTGCTGCTGCGGCGGAGCATCGACCTGTTCACGGGCGAGCCGACCAGGGGCGCGAACGTCGACCTCACGATCAACCCCAAGGCCCAGAAGGCGGCCTACGACGCGCTGCGCGCCAGCGGCAAGCGCGGCGCGCTGGTGGCGCTCGACCCGCGGACGGGCGGGATCCTGGCGATGGTCTCGCTGCCCACCTTCGACCCCGCCGAGCTGTCGGGCACCGACAAGGGCACGGTGTTCTCCCGCTACAACGAGCTGGACAAGGACAAGAGCCAGCCGCTGCTCAACCGGGCCATCGCCCAGACGTACCCGCCGGGTTCGACGTTCAAGGTGGTGACGGCGGCGGCGTACCTGGAGGACGACTCCTCGCGCGGCGGCGACACCACGGTCGACGCGCCGCAGCGGCTGCCGCTGCCCAACACGAACATCAGCCTGCCCAACTACGGCGGCGCCGCCTGCGGCGCCGGCCAGGTGCAGCTCGTGTACGCGCTGGAGAAGTCCTGCAACACGCCGTTCGCCAAGATCGGCATGCAGCTGGGCTACGACAAGCTCAACGAGCAGACCGAGAAGTTCGGCATGGGCAAGCAGCTCGGCGTGCCGATGTCGGTGGCGCAGAGCGACTTCGGCAGCAAGTACGACGACGCCGCGCTCGCGATGGCCTCGATCGGCCAGCGCGACAACCGGATGACGCCCCTGCAGATGGCCATGATCGCGGCCGGCATCGCCAACGACGGCAAGGTCATGAAGCCGTACCTGGTGAACAAGATCACCGACTCCAAGAACGACGTCATGGAGGAGGCCAAGCCCGAGGAGCTGACCGAGGCGGTCAGTTCCGAGACGGCGAGCAAGCTGCGCGACATGATGGTCAGCGTGGTCAACAACGGCACGGCCAACCTCGCGCAGGTGTCGGGCGTCCAAGTGGGAGGCAAGACCGGCACCGCGGAGACCGCCGACGGCGCGCCGCCGCACGCCTGGTTCATCTCCTTCGCGCCCGCCGAGAACCCGAAGGTGGCGCTGGCGGTCATCGTCGAGTCGGGCGCCGCCAACGTCGGCGCGGAGGCCACGGGCGGCCACACCGCCGCCCCGATCGCAAAGGCTGTGCTGGAGGCGGTGCTGAACAAGTGAGTGACGGTAACGTGCTGAGTCATGCGGCTCCGTAACCGCTATCTCCTGCTCTCCCGCATCGCCACGGGCGGTATGGGAGAGGTGTGGCGCGCCCGTGACGAGCTTCTGGGCCGCGAGGTCGCGGTCAAGATCCTGCGCAGTCACATGCACGCCGACCCCACGTTCCGCGAGCGCTTCCGCAACGAGGCGCGACTCACCGCCGCACTGGCCGACCCCGGGGTGGCCCAGATCTTCGACTACGGCGAGCAGAGCGACCTGGCCTATCTCGTGATGGAGCTGGTGCACGGCGAGCCGCTGTCGGCCATCCTGGGGCGCAACGGCGCGCTCGGGCCCGAAGTGGCCCTCGACGTGGTGCACCAGACCGCCAAGGCGCTGCACGCGGCCCACTCCTCCGGGATCATCCACAGGGACGTCAAGCCCGGCAACCTGCTGGTCACCCGCGAGGGCACGATCAAGGTGACCGACTTCGGCATCGCCCGCGCCCTGGAGGCCGCGCCGGTCACGCAGACCGGCACGGTCCTCGGCACGGCCCAGTACGTCAGCCCCGAGCAGGCCCAGGGTTTCCCGCTCACGCCCGCGACCGACCTCTACTCGCTGGGCGTGGTGGCCTACGAGTGCCTGGCGGGCCACACGCCGTTCCGGGCCGACAGCCAGGTGGCGATCGCGCTGCTGCACCTCAACGAGCAGCCGCCGCCGCTCGGCGCGGACGTGCCCGTCCCGGTGCGCGACCTGGTCATGACGCTGCTGGCCAAGGAGCCGGGGATGCGTCCGGCCTCGGCGCTGGAGGCGGCCGACCGGGCGTACGTGCTGCGCCAGTCGCTGGTCGAGGGCGTCGAGCAGGGCGCCGACCTGAGCATGTACACCGATCCCGCGGGTTTCCGGGTGCGCGAGCCGGCCACGGAGGACCAGCGGGCGACCGAGAGCCTCGCCCCCGCGACGACGGTCCAGAGCCCGCCCGATCCACCGGCCCGCAGCCGCCGCGGCGCGCGGACGCTGGCGCTGGTCGCGACGGCCGGCTGCGTGGCCGCGGTGGGGCTGAGCGCGATCACGTTCGCCAACCGCGATACGACGCCGCCGCCCCTGCCGGAGATCGCCGAGCCCAGCCACTCCCCGATGCAGTCGCCTGAGCTGCTCAGGCCCACACGGACGAAGAAGCACACGCGCCGACCCCCGGCGCTTCCGGTGAAGTCGACGCGGCCGGTACCCTCGCGGTCGGCTACGGTAAGCAAGTCGGCTACTCCTACGAAGAAGCCGACACCGAAGCCAACCCCGACCACCCGTACCCCGACTCCCACCCCCACCACCCCAACGCCCAGCAGGACACCGACAACTCCGACACCAACCGCTTCGCCGGACCCGGGTGGCACAAACCCGCCGAAGGAGGAGACGTGATGCGCTACGGGGTCGATGATGGACACCGGCGGCCCCCCGAGCAGGCCGGTACCCAAGATGAACGGTAAGGGACAGTGCAGGAAATGACTCAGCCTCGGCTACTCGGAGGTCGTTACGAGCTCGACGGTGTCGTCGGGCGCGGCGGCATGGCCGAGGTGTATCGCGCCCGAGACATCCGGCTGGACCGCATAGTCGCGATCAAGACCCTCCGCTCCGACCTGGCGCGCGATCACACCTTCCAGGCCCGTTTCCGCCGCGAGGCGCAGTCGGCGGCCTCACTGAACCACCCCGCCGTCGTCGCGGTCTACGACACCGGCGAAGACGTCACCGACGGCACCCCGGTGCCCTACATCGTCATGGAGTACGTCGACGGCCGGACGCTGCGCGACCTGCTGCGCCAGGACCGCCGGCTGCTGCCCGAGCGGGCGGCCGAGCTGGTCGACGGCATCCTGCGCGCGCTCGACTACAGCCACCGCGGCGGCATCGTCCACCGTGACATCAAGCCGGCCAACGTGATGATCACGCGTGCCGGCGACGTCAAGGTGATGGACTTCGGCATCGCGCGCGCGATGGCCGACTCGGCCGCCACCATGACCCAGACGGCGCAGGTGATAGGGACCGCCCAGTACCTGTCGCCCGAGCAGGCCCGCGGCGAGCGCGTCGACGCCCGCAGCGACATCTACTCCACCGGTTGCGTGCTGTACGAGCTGCTCACCGGCCAGCCGCCGTTCACCGGCGACTCCCCCGTGGCGATCGCCTACCAGCACGTCCGCGAAGACCCGATCCCGCCCTCGCAGATCGACCGCGAGATCCCGGCGTGGGCCGACGCGATCGTGCTCAAGGCCATGGCCAAGGACCCGGCCCACCGCTACCAGAACTCCGGCGAGATGCGGGCCGACATCCAGCGGGCCATGTCCGGCATGCCGGTCGACGCCCAGACGATGGCGATGACCGGGAACTTCAACCAGGGCACCCGCATGATGACCGCCACCCAGGCGGCCCAGGGCCCGGCCACCCAGCGCACCGGCGCGGTCCCGCCGTACGAGTACGGCGACGGCGACGGCACCCGCGTGGGGCGGCGCAGGGCCTCCGGCGGTGGCGGCAACGCGGTCAGGACAGCGTTGTGGATCATCATCCCGCTGCTGATCATCGGTGCCTTCGTCACGGTCGGCTACCTGGTGTTCGGCACCAAGGCCGCGCCCACCGACGCCTCGGTCACCATCCCGGCCCTGGCCACGCAGAAGCTGGATCCCGCGCAGAAGGCGCTCATCACCCTGGGCCTGAAGCCCGAGGTGGTGCAGGAGGCCAGCGACGAGTTCGGCAAGGGCACGGTGATCCGGACCGAGCCGGCGGAGGGCGAGAAGGTCGAGAAGGGCGCCACGGTCAAGCTGGTCGTGTCCAAGGGCAAGGAGAAGGTCGCCGTACCCGCCGGGCTCATCGGCATGAGCACCGAGGACGCGATGAAGGCCCTCGACGACGCCGGGCTGAAGGGCGTGGTCAAGACCAAGCAGTCCGCCAAGCCCCAGGGCAAGGTCTTCGAGACCAAGCCGGCGGCCGGCACCGAGATCGAGAAGGACGCCAGCGTCACCCTCTACGTGCCGTTCGAGCTGACCGAGCTGCCCGACGTGATCGGCTACACCCAGCAGGACGCCATCGCCGCGCTCAAGGGCGCCGGTTTCAAGGTGAAGGTGTCGCCGCAGGCCAGTGACCAGGCCGAGGGCACGGTCATCCAGCAGAACCCGGGTGCGGGCCAGAAGCTGCAGCCGAACACGACGATCACGATCGTGGTGTCCACCGGCCCCGAGACGGCCCCGCCGCCCACCAACGAGCAGCCGACCGAGGAACCGACCGACGACCAGACGGACTTCCCGTCCGACGAGCCGACCGAGGACAACCCGATCGGCGACGACGGCCTCAACGGCTGACCGAGCACCACGGGCCGCCCTCCCCACCCGGGAAGGGCGGCCTTCGTCGTTCCACCGCAAGGCTTCCGGTGGGGCGGGCGCGAAGAACGCCCCCGCCGCTCGGGGGCAACGGCGGGGGCGTTCATTTGGTAGTCGCTCTGTGCGAGCCGGGCGTTACACGATCCCGTGCAACCAGTTCCCGAGCAGCCGGTGGCCGTGCTCGGACAGCACCGACTCCGGGTGGAACTGGATCCCCTCGATGGGCGCCCGGCGGTGGCGCAGGCCCATGATGACCCCGTCGTCGGTGCGGGCGGTCACGTCGAGGACGTCGGGGACGGTCTCCGGCAGCACGGCGAGCGAGTGGTAGCGGGTCATCGGCACCGGCGACGGCAGGCCCTCGAAGACCCCCTTGCCGTCGTGGTGCACGGCGCTGGTGCGCCCGTGGACCAGCTCGGGCGCGCGGGCCACGGTGGCGCCGAAGGCGACCGCGATGGCCTGGTGGCCGAGGCAGACGCCGAGCAGGGGCGTGCCGCGCTCGGCCGCGCGCAGCACCAGGGGCACGCTCACGCCGGCCGCCTCCGGGGTGCCCGGCCCGGGGCTGACGAGCACGCCGTCGAAGGCGTCGCCGTCGCGCACGCCCACGACGTCACGGGGGCGCACGTCACAGTCGGCGCCCAGCACGCGCAGGTACTGGACGATCGTGTGGACGAAGCTGTCGTGGTTGTCCACGACCAGCACGCGGGTCATCTTCTTACGGTCACCTCGTCGAGCGTCACCGCCGGCTCCAGGAGCGGGAACACGGCATACCAGAGTACGACCCCCACGACCATGACCAGCAAGGCGGCCGCCAGGACCTTGCGGCGGGTGTCGCCGGGCAGTTTGCGCCAGATCCAGCCGTACATGTCATTCCTTTCTGAACTCGGTCTTCTTGAGGACTCCGTACACGATGAGGCGCTGGGCGGCGGAGTACTCGGGGTGGCAGGTGGAGAGCGTGATGTAGGCGCGGATGGGACGGATGTCGGGCTTGCCGGGCACGGGGGCGAGCACCTCCACCTCCGTGGGCTCCACGACGTCCTGGGACGTGACGCGGTAGGTGTAGCGGGCCTCGGGGGCGTCCACGATGATCTCGTCACCGCGTTCGAGCTCGTCGAGCTCGTTGAACGGGGCCGCGTACGTGGTCCGGTGGCCCGAGACCACGAAGTTGCCGATCTGGCCGGGCAGGGCGCTGTCGGGGTAGTGTCCCGGGCCCTTCTTCAGGTGCTCGGCGTCCACGCCCTCGACGATGGCGTACCGGTAGTCGCGGCCGAGCCTCGGGATGCTCAGCATGGCGACGGCCTTGCCGAGCTCGATCTTGTCGATGCGGCCGCGGTCGCGCTCCGCCTTGTCGGCGGCCAGCTCGCGCTGGAGCAGCAACTGCTGGCTCTTGGTGTAGGCGCCGGTGCCCCAGAGCAGGTAGGCGCAGAACAACATGAGGACCAGGCCGGCGGTGATGCTCAGCTCCCCCACGGCCCGGAAGATGGACCGCATGTCGTCAGCGTATTCATGACATCTCCCGACGTGGGGGATCGCCATGTCGTGCGCGTGGCGACTATCCTGGGGCACGCTTCAACTACGCTTAACGAAGAGCCTGTGGACGATCCGGAAGCCCAGGCCCTCAGCAGGAGTTACCCAGTGCCCAAGCCCAAGGCTCGCAAGAAGACGGTTTACACGCCGCCCCAGAAGTCCCAGCAGGTCAAGGTCAGCCCGCGCTGGCTGGCACCCACCATGGTGGTGTCCTGGATCATCGGCATCCTGTGGATCGCGATCTACTACGTCGCCCCGCAGGCGCCCTTCTTCAGCGACCTCCAGAACTGGAACCTGCTGATCGGGTTTGTATTCATCATCTTCGGTGTGGTTCTTTCCACCCGCTGGCGTTAGTTCTTTCCACAGTCTTTTCCACAGCCTGGGGAAGTCAGATCGAGCTCAGGATCGCCGAGGTCCGGGCCATCACAAGCACGGCAAGCACGGCCAGCGCTCCCGCGATCGCCAGCACCTGCCACAGGGTCCGGTTGTTCTTGGGGGCGTAGGCCATCGCTCCCGCCAGCACCGAGCCGGTGATCAGGCCGCCGACGTGCCCGGTCCAGCTGATGCCGGGGAACACGAAGGTGATCACCAGGTTGATCACGATGAGCATGGCGATGCCGCGTACGTCCATGTTGAGCTTGCGGCCCACCACGAAGACGGCGCCGAAGAGGCCGAAGATGGCTCCGGACGCGCCCACCGTCGGCTGGCCGAGCGGGTCGAGCCAGAGGCTGAGCACGCTGCCGCCGACGGCGCTGACGAGGTAGAGGGCCGTGTAACGCACGTGGCCGAAGGCGCGCTCCAGATAGGGGCCGACGACGTAGAGCGCCCAGCAGTTGAACAGGATGTGGAAGACGCCGGCGTGCACGAACGCGGCGCTGACCAGCCGGTAGTAGTCGCCGAAGACCGCCACTCCGGCCGGCCACATCTGCAGCGCGCCGGTGACGGCGGGCACGAGGTACTGGGCGCCGAAGACGAGGACGTTGATGGCCAGGATGGCCCACGTGACGTACGGCGTGCTGACGACCTGGCCGCCGAAGGTGGAGCGGGCCGGGCGGAAGCCCTGGTTGCCCTGGGCGACGCATTCTGGGCACTGGAAGCCCACGGCGGCGTCGCGCATGCAGTCGGGGCAGATGGGCCGGTCGCAACGCTGGCAGCGGACCCAGGTCTCCCTGCCGGGATGCCGGTAGCACGTGGGGACCGCCTCGGCGGGCTGCTCGGGCTGCGAGGGCGGGCTGGGCGGCTGGCTGGTCATGTCCAGAGCCTATGACGTACCGGACCCAGCTGTGTGCGGTCGATCAGGGCTGTGACGGGCCTGCCCGAAGGGGGCGGGACCCGTGGATGGCCCGCCCCCGTCAGGGATCGGCTCAGCCCTGTACGCGCTCGATGGTGACCGACTCCAGGACGACGTCCTGGACGGGACGGTCACGCCGGTCGGTGTCGGTCTTGACGATGGCGTCGACGACGTCCTGGCCCTGGACGACCTCACCGAAGATCGTGTGCTTGCCGTTGAGGTGCGGCGTGGGCACGACCGTGATGAAGAACTGCGAGCCGTTGGTGCCCTTGCCGAACCGGACGCCCGCGTTGGCCATGGCCAGCAGGTAGGGCCGGTTGAAGTAGAGGTCCGGGTGGATCTCGTCGTCGAACTCGTAGCCGGGGCCGCCGATGCCCTGGCCGAGCGGGTCGCCGCCCTGGATCATGAAACCGGAGATGACCCGGTGGAAGATGGTCCCGTCGTACAGACGGGCGGTGCTCTTCTCGCCCGACTCCGGATGTGTCCACTCGCGGGTGCCCTCGGCGAGCTCCACGAAGTTCCGGACGGTCTTCGGCGCCTGGTTCGGGAAAAGCTCGACCTTGATATCGCCGCGATTGGTCTTCAGATTTGCGATCAGCTTCTCAGCCACGAGACAGCTGCCCCCCTCTATGCACAGGGTTGTATGTGATGTTCTGCGGAATGTGGCCGTTCGGCCTCGTGAGCCATCCTCCCATGGACCGCCATGATTGAGCCGCCTTGTCCAGGGAAGGTCAAGCGCGGGGCCCCAACGACAGGGGAGGTTGTCGTGTCCCTGACACTGAAGAGACGCCGCGTGGTAATAGAGGTACCCGCCACGTGGATGGGCCGCATGAAGGCCCAGGCCGTCAAGACCGGCCATCGCATGGCGCCAATGGCGGACCAGGCCAAGGTGGCCACCGTCCAGCGCATCGAAGACGCCCGTTACTGGGCGGCGCCTAGGCTCGACGCCGCGGCGCACGGGTTCGAGGATCAGGTCGCCCCCAAGGTCAGCAGGATGCTGTCGGCGGCGGCCAAGAGAATCGACCCGAAACCGTCCCGGTCACGGCGGTGGCCGACGATGGTGCTGCTGACCGGTCTTGCGGTCGGCGCGATCGGCTACATGGCCTACCGTCGCAACGCCCAGCAGTGGACCGAGCACATGAAGGACTCTGCCTCCGATGCATCGCGCTGGGTCGGCGAGAAGGCGGACAGGACCGCGCATTCCGCGGACCGGATGGCGTCCAACGTGCAGAACAAGACGGACCAGGCATCGCACAACATGCCCTGATCCGGACTGGAAGCGCGCCCCCGCTCTCGTGAGAGCGGGGGCGCGCTTCCGCGTTCCGGCCCGTTGACTCTTCACCAAGCGCTTGCTACAAAGCCGAGCATGGCGCTGTCACCGCTCGACGATCACCCCGTGCACCAGACCGCCCAGGTCATGCGGCACGTCGCCACCTCCGACCGCAACTTCTACGACCGCTACTACTTCAACTGCCACGCCGGCACCGACGAGCTCATGCTGATCGTCGGCCTCGGCCAGTACCCCAACCTCGGCGTCACCGACGCCTTCGCCTGCGTACGGCACGGCGACCTGCACCGCGTCGTGCGGGCCTCGCGCGAGCTGGGCCCCGACCGGATGGACACCAGGATCGGCCCCTTCCGGGTCGAGGTGATCGAAGGGCTCAAGCGGCTCCGGGTGACCCTGGAGCCGACCGAGCATGGCCTGTCCTTCGAGCTCGACTGGGAGGGGACGATCCCGGCGACCCTCGAACCCCGCCACTTCCTGCGCCGGCAGGAACGGGTGATGTTCGACTCGGTGCGGCTCGCCCAGACCGGCCGCTGGTCCGGCAGCATCACCGTCGGCGAGCAGGTGATCCCGGTCACCCCCGACCGCTGGCTCGGCACCAGGGACCGGTCATGGGGCGTGCGGCCGGTCGGCGAGCCCGAGCCGCCCGGCGTCCAGGCGAACAACCCCGGCACGTTCTACTGGCTGTACACGCCGATGAAGTTCGACGACCACGCCATCCTGTGCATCATCCAGGAGGACCACCGTGGCCGGCGGCTGCTGGAGGAGGCCGTACGCGTCTGGACGGACGGGCGGGAGGAGGAGTACCTCGGCCGGCCGGACTACCGCCCGGTCTACGCCCCGGGCACCCGGGACGTCGTGGACGCCGTGATCGCCTTCTCGCCGCCGGGCGGCAAACCGTTCGAGGTGCGCTGCACGCCGGTGCTGCCGGTCCACCTCATGGCCGGCACCGGATACGGGCTGGAGCCGGAGTGGCGGCACGGCATGTACCAGGGGCCGGGGCCGGTCGTGCAGGGGGTGACGTACCGGTTGCCCGACGACGCCGCCAGGATGTGGGGCCTGGTCGACGCCGTCGGCCGCTTCGAGTACGACGGGCTCGTCGGCCACGGCCTGTACGAGTACTGGGCACTCGGCCCGCACCCGTCGTTCCCTGAGTGAAGCTACTTGGCGGGCTCGGCGGGCGCGCAGACGATGTGGACGACCTTGCTGAGGTCGTCCATCTTCACGGCGCCCGGGGGAAGCTCGGCCGTGGGCAGCGCCGGGACCATCCGTGCCGCCTCGCCCTCGGGAAGGGTGTCGCTCGGCGCGGCGGGCCCGGTCTCGGCGTCGGTCAGGGGGGTCGCCGGGACGGCGGGCGCGGCCTCGGTGCCGGCCTGGGGGGTGGTCGGTGCGGCCTCGGTGACGGTCCGGGGGGCGAGCTCGATCATGCGTCCCTGCTCGGCCTTGAGCTCCGGCGCGCCGTCCGCCCGCTCCCCCTTCTCCTCGCGCATGACGAAGAGGCGGGCCGCCGGGCCGTCGGCGAGCTTGACCTCCTTGCCGTCCGGCGTCCGGCAGGACACCGCGGCCGTGGTGGCGGTGGCGGTGGTGGCGTCGGGGGCCGGGGTTCCGTCGGCCAGGGCGGAGCCGCCCAGGCCCGCGAGCGCGAGCACCCCCACCGTGCCGAGGACCGTGAGACGTCGCTTGAACATGCATTCTCCTCAGTGGAATCCATCCGAACGCCCCCGAGCGTGCTCGCCCGCACCTGAAGCGACCCTGAACGCGCCCTAAATGATCTTCAGGTTGGCTTTAGGTTCGCTCAGGCACTCTGGACGTCGTGCGAGTGCTGCTGGTGGAGGACGAGGAACGGCTGGCCGGCCTGATCAAGGGCGGGCTGGCGGGCGAGGGCTTCGCCGTGGACGTGGCCCACGACGGGCGCGACGGCCTGTGGATGGCGACCGAGAACGCCTACGACGTGATCGTCCTGGACGTGATGCTGCCCAGGATGAACGGCTACACGGTCTGCTCCCGGCTGCGTGAGGCGGGCGACTGGACCCCGATCATGATGCTCACCGCCAAGGACGGCGTCTACGACGAGGCCGAGTCGCTCGACAACGGCGCCGACGACTACCTGGCCAAACCGTTCTCGTACGTGGTGCTGCTGGCCCGGCTGCGCGCCCTGGTGCGGCGCGGCGGGACCGAGCGGCCGGTGACGATCACGGTCGGCGACCTGGTGGTGGACCCGGCCGGCCTGCGCTGCCGCAGGGGCGGGGCAGAGGTCGGGCTGACGCCGAAGGAGTTCGCGGTGCTGCACGCGCTCGCCCGCCGCCCCGGCGAGGTGGTCTCCAAGAGCGAGCTGCTGGCCCAGGCGTGGGACTTCTCCTACGACGGCGACCCGAACATCGTCGAGGTGTACATCAGCGCCCTGCGCAGGAAGATCGACCTGCCGTTCGGCCGGACGACGCTGGTGACCGTCCGGGGAGCGGGCTACCGGTTGGAGGCGGCATGAGGGCGCTGCTCGAACGACGGCCGAAGTGGGGGCGGGTGCCGGCCGGGCTGTCGTCGGTGCGGGTGCGGGCCACCCTCGCGGCGACGCTGGTGGTCGCCCTGGCGCTCGGCGTGGCCGCCCTGGTGCTGGTCATGGCGTTGCGCGGCACGCTGGAGGGCAACGCGGGCGAGGAGGCGGCCAGGCGCGCCGCGGCGGCGATGCCGTACGCGGAGACGGTGCCGATCATGCCTGATGGGGCGACGCCGGCGGCCAGGACGACCGCCGCCCAGTCGAGCACGATCCTGGTGGACGAGCTGTCCGTGGTGCGGCTCGCCGATCCCGACCTCGTCCTGGCCGGCCGCGCCACCGGCTCGCCCGCCCTGTGGGCGCAGCCGGCGGACTACGCCGTCGCGGGGCTCCAGGTGAGCACGCCGACCGGTCCGGCCACGCTCTGGTCGCGGGTCTCCCTGGACGGCGTGCAGAAGGCCGTCCAGGCCCTGTACGGCGCGTTGCTGCCCGGCGTGCCCGCCCTGCTGCTCGTGGTGGCCGGGATGACCTGGTTCTCGGTGGGCCGCGCGCTGGCCCCCGTGGCCGCGATCAGGGCCAAGGTGGCCGACATCACGGCCCGCGACCTGCACCAGCGGGTGCCGGTGCCGGGCTCCAAGGACGAGATCGCGGCCCTGGCCACCACCGTGAACGGCACCCTCGACCGCCTGGAGACGGCCGTGGGCCGGCACAAGCGGTTCGTCGCCGACGCCGCGCACGAGCTGCGCAGCCCCATCGCCACCCTGCGGGCCCGGCTCGAACTGGCCGAGCAGAGCGAGCTCACCCGCGAGGCGCTGGCCGACGTCGAACGCCTGCAGTCGCTGGCCGCCGACCTGCTCATGCTGGCCAAGCTGGACGCCGGCGAGCCGCTGCGCTCCGACGAGCTGGACCTGGGTCAGGTGGCGGCCGAGGAGTCGCTGCGCGCCAGGCGGCGGCCGGAGATCAGGGTCGAGCTGGACGTCGAGCCCGACGTGGTGCTGAACGGCTCCCGCGCCCACCTCGACCGGCTGGTCACCAACCTGGCCGACAACGCCGTACGGCACGCCGCCTCGGCCGTACGCGTACGGGTGCGCGCCGAGGAGGGCCAGGCCGTGCTGGAGGTGCACGACGACGGCCCGGGGATCCCGCCGGAGCAGCGCGAGGCCGTCTTCGGCCGCTTCACCCGCCTGGACGAGGCGCGGGCGAGGGACGCCGGCGGCGCCGGGCTCGGCCTGCCCATCGCCAGGGACATCGCCCACCTGCACGGCGGCACGCTCACGTACACGGACGCCGGTTTCGTGGCCCGGTTCCCCCTCGCGGAGGCGGCGCTCAGCCCGGTTTGACGGCCAGGGCGTAGTTCGTACTGCGCTGGAAGATCTCGAAACCGGCGCGGGAGTAGACGCTGACGGCTCCCGTGGGGTTGTCGGCGTCGACGCCCAGCCCGGTCGTGTCGAACCCCTGCGCGCGGAAGGCGGCCAGGGCGTGCGCGATCAGCGCGCTGGCCACGCCCTTGCCCCGCCACTCCCTGAGCGTGCCGATGATCTGGATCCAGGCCCGGCGCTCGCCGGCCAGCTCGTTGTAGCCCTCGAAGGTGTGGGTGATGAGCGTGCCCACCGCCCGCCCCTCGTGCAGGGCCACGAACGACGATTCGGGCAGGAAGTTCTGGGAGCCGACGATGTAGTCGCGCCAGCTCTCCCGGGTGTGCGGAACGCTGCCCCAGTGGTCGAGGAACGCCTCGTTGCGTACGCGGCGGGCGCCCTCGTCCAGCTCGGGCGACCAGGGGGTGACGGTCACCCCGGCGGGCGGCGCGAAGGCCGGCAGGTCGCCCGACAGCGAACGTCCCATGTGGGCGAACCAGCGGTTGGCGACGAAACCGGCGCCCTCGGCCAGCGCCTTCAGCCCGAGGTTGGTGTCGGGCACGTAGAGGTGTATCTCCGGCTGGACGCCGGGGAAGGCCCGCTCGCTCAGCACCGGCGCCGCGGCCAGGCTCCAGTCGACGATCCGCCGGCCGAGCCCGTGCCTGCGGTGGGCGGGGTGCACGCCGCCCGACAGCCGCATGACGTGGGTGTCGGTGGCGGACTGCCGGGCCGGCAGGTAGCCGTAGGCGACGATGCCGCCGCCCTCCCTGGCCGCGAGCGTCCCCGCGGCCAGGTCGATCAGGCGGTGGCCGAGCTGCTCCCTGACGTCGTCGAGGTCGTGGACCTCGCCCGTGCGATCCTCGGCCTCGATCGCGGCCAGGAGGGCGGCGAGCGCCTCGGCGTCGTCGGGGGTCAGCGGTTCCCACACCAGGCTCATGGCCAGCAGCCTAGGACAGCCTGGCGAAGCACCCCAATTCTTTCCCTATGCGGGCGATGCCCTCGGCGAAGCCCTTCCTCGTCCGCTGCCCGAACCCGATGAAGAACCGGTTGGCCAGGGGCACGCCCCAGCGTCCCCACTCGGCCACGTCGTAGACGCGGTGCTCCACGCGGGCGCCCTCGGGGTGCGGGAGCACGGTCCACTCGCCCCGATACCACCAGCCGCCCTGGTAGGCGACGGTGTACCCGTCCTTCTCGACGGTCATCGGGTGTGCGGGCAGCGAGCGTGTCAGGGCCTGCCACACCTGCTCGGCCGGGGCGCCGATCACCCCGGCCACCTCGGCGATCAGCCGTTTCCTCACGGCTTGCGCACCCGGCTGTTCTGGAAGGAGGCGAACCGCCAGCCTTCCGGCGTGCGCAGCGCGGTCAGCGTGACGACGGACTCCCTGCTCGGGTCGGGCACGCCGGCCACCGACGAGTTGCCGCCGACGATCACCAGCGCGACGTCGTCGGTCAGTGTCCTGACGATCGGCGCGGGGCCGCCCTCGGCGAGCTTGATGGAGGTCTCGAACAACGCGCGGTGGGTCTCCTCGATCGCCTTCCTGCCCTGCAGGTGCAGGCCGAAGAACGTGATGTAGTCGGCGTCCTCGGTGAACAGGCCGGCGTAGGCGGCGGAGTCGCCGGCGTTCCAGGTCTCCGTCATCCGCGCCACCAGGCGGGTGATCTCTTCGGACATGGCACAGCTCCTTTCGTCGCGGCGCCTATCCTGGGAGTTGCGCGTCCGGGCAGGGCAGGCGCCGTGTTCGGATGTCCGGCCGCCGGGGTGTTGGCGCACCCCGGCGGCCCTTCTCTCACCTCTCGGTCGTGCTCGTCCAGGCGAGCTCGCCCTGGTCGAGCCGGTCGAGAAGTCTTCTGATCCAGGCGAGCTCGGCGGCGTGCAGCGCCTGCTCGCACTCGACCTCCAGCATGAGGATCTCGGGCAGGCCGCTGTCGTTCATGGCCTTGATGTGTCCTTCCATCCCGGCGAGCGTGCCTTCGAGCGTGGCGGCGCGGGCGCGCAGCGCCCGCTGCGCCTCGGGCAGCGGCAGGCAGCCGATCAGCGAGATGGCCGCCACGAAGGCGCGCCGGTCGGGGTCGGGCTGCTCCAGCAGCCGCCGGAGCCGGGTGATCAGCTCCTCGCGGCCCTCGTCGGTGATCTCGTAGACCGTGCGCTCGGGCCGGCGGCCCTCGCGGCCGGTCGCGGCGGGGACGATCAGCTCGTCCCTGGCCAGCCGCTCGACCGCGTGGTAGAGGCTGCGCGGCAGGCCGGTGATGTAGTCCTTGTGCGTGTCGATGATGAAGCGGTGGAGCTCGTAGGGGTGGCTCGGGTGCAGCGTGAGCAGGGCGAGCACGGTCAGGTCGACCAGGCCCTTGCGTTGTGCCATGTTGCCTCCCGCTATATTGCAATTTGCAATATAGCTCACCTGTCGAGCTGGAGGAAGGCCCGCTCGATCGCCTGCCGCGACACCTCCTCCGGGTACGGGAAGCGCGTGATCGAGTCGCGCAGCCCCTCCACGTGGGCCTTCGCGGCCAGCTCCGCCACCAGCGCCAGCTCGGCCTGCTGCTCCTGGACGAAGGCCCGGCCGACCACCGCGCCGTGCCCCGGCACGAACACCGGATCGGGCAGCGCGGCGAGCATCGCGGCCGTCGTGACCGGCCAGTCGAGCGGGTAGGAGTCGCCGAACGCCGGCGGCGCGCCCTCCTCTACCAGGTCACCGGCGAACACCACGCCGGCGTCCGGCACATGTACGACGATGTCGTTGCTGCTGTGGCCGAGCCCGAAGTGCCGCAGGTGCACCATGCGTCCGCCGATGTCGAGGCTGGCCGAGGCGGTGAAGGTGTGGTCGGGCGGCACGATGGCGATCTCCTCCATCTCCGCGCGGCGGTCGGGCAGCCGTTCCATGACGTCCGCGCGGTGCCGCTCGCCGTAGACGTCGATCTCCTCGGCGCACCGGACGTGGCTCCAGATCTCGGCGGGACGGAAGAGCGCGTTGCCGAAGTAGTGGTCGAAATGCGAATGGCTGTTCACGACCGTCCACGGGTAACCGGTGATCGTCCTGATCGCGTCGATCAGGTCGGCCGCCTCCCGGTGGGAGCTGCGGGTGTCGAGCACCAGGCAGTGCCCGTCGCCCACGATCAGGCCCGTGTTCAGGTCGAAGGACTCATGGCGACGCACGTAGACCCGGTCGCCGACCTCCTGCCACTGCTCGTTCATGCCAACGAACCTTACTTTTCGGACTTCCCGCCGGTCATCCCTGAAGGTAGGCCAGCACGGCCAGGACCCGGCGGTGGCCGTCGGCCTCCGGCGGCAGGTCGAGCTTGGTGAAGATGCCGGCGATGTGCTTGGCCACGGCGGCGTCGGTGACGACCAGCTCCCTGGCGATCGAGGCGTTCGCGCGGCCCTCGGCGATCAGGCCGAGCACCTGCTGCTCGCGCGGGGTGAGCCGGGCCAGCGGGTCGCGCCGCCGGCGCAGCAGCTGGCGCACCACCTCCGGGTCCACGACCGTGCCGCCCGCGGCCACCCGGTCGAGCGCGTCGACGAACTCGCGCACGTCGCCGATCCGGTCCTTCAGCAGGTAGCCGACGCCCGCGCCGGCGCCGGACTCCAGCAGCTCGGCCGCGTAGGTCTGCTCGACGTACTGGCTGAGCACGAGCACGGCCAGCCCGGGGTGGCGGCGGCGCAGACCGAGCGCGGCGCGCAGGCCCTCGTCGGTGAAGTTCGGGGGCATGCGCACGTCGGTCACCACGGCGTCGGGGCGGTGCTCGGCGACCGCCGCGACCAAGGCGTCGGCGTCGCCGACCGAGGCCGCCACGGTGTGGCCGAAGCGTTCGAGCAGCCCGGCCAGCCCCTCGCGGAGCAGCACGGCATCCTCAGCGATCACGACGCGCACGGGATCTCCACTCGTACCAGGGTCGGGCCGCCCGGCGGGCTGGACACCGACAATCTTCCCGCCACCACGGCCAGCCTGTCGGCCAGGCCGGTCAGCCCGGTGCCCCTGGCCGGGTCCGCGCCGCCGACGCCGTCGTCGCGCACCTCGACGGCCAGCGTGCCGGCCGCCGTCCGGGCGGTGACCGCGGCCCTGGTGGCTCCGCTGTGCCTGGCCACGTTCGCCAGCGCCTCGCTGACCACGTAGTACGCGGTGACCTCGACGGGCGCGGGCAACCGGCCGAGCTCCTCGGCGTCCACGTCCACGGGGACGGGCGAGCGGCCGGCCACGTCGCGGATCGCCGCGCCCAGCCCCCGGTCGGTGAGCACCTGCGAGTGCACGCCCCGGATCAGCTCGCGCAGCTCGGCCAGCGCCTGCCTGGCCTCGTCGTGCGCCGCGTCGAGCATCCGGGCCGTCGGCGAGTCCTCGGGCACGTCCAGCCTGGCCAGGCCGAGCGTCATCGACAGGGCGACCAGCCGCTGCTGCGCGCCGTCGTGCAGGTCCCGCTCGATCCGGCGGCGCTCGGTCTCGAACGCGTCCACCAGGCGCGCCCGTGACCGCATGACCTCGCTCAGCTCCGACCCGGCCGGCGCGAGCACCGCCCTGACCATCGCGCCGCGCGCCCCGCCCCACGCCGTGATCGTGTACGCCGCCACCGGCAGCAGCAGCACCCCCGCCACGCTCGCCACGGCGCCGAACGCCGGCACGGCCTCCGGCTGAACCACGGGGGACAGGATCAGCAGCACCGGCCCTCCGACGGTGAACCCCAGCATGACCAGGTCGATCCACCACATCGCGAACACCGTCATGACCGCGACCCCGGCCTCCCGCCGGTGCCGGTCGGGCACCTGCGGCAGCGGCACGGTGTCCACCAGGCGCAGCCGCACGCGTTCGAACCGGGCGATCACCGGCACGACCAGCACCAGCAGCACCGGTACGAGCAGCAGGCCGGCCGGCGACCCGGTGAGCCCGACCACCGTGACCCCGAGGGCGACGGCCGCCCCCGGAACCACGCTGCCCAGCAGGTACGCCACGCACCGCCACGGCCAGGCCGACCGGAGGAAGGCGGGTGGCCGCTGCGTGAGCGCTTCGAGCGCGGTCCTGTTTCCCACCCGGTGACCGTATCCGGGGACGGGAACGGCCCGCAGTAGTGCAGGGTCTACCGTCGGCGGCTCAGCCCGCCATCAGCGGCTCGGCGGCGGTACGCAGCTCGGCGCTGAACGGCGTGGGCCGGAAGGTCTGCGGGTCGAGGTTGACGTTGACGCGGTAGCCCTCGGCGTGCACGACCGAGCGGTCCTCGGACAGGACGCGGAAGCCGTAGACGCCGCTGGTGCGGCCCATGCGGTCGATCCAGAAGTCGACCAGCACCTCGCCCGCCCCCATGACCGGCGCGTTGTAGGTGATCTTGAACTCGCGTACGGCCAGGTAGAGGTCCTTGAACTTGGAGATCGCCGGATCGAAGCTCCAGCCCTGCTCGGCCCAGTAGGCGGAGATCGCGCGCTCGACCAGCAGGGCGTAACGCGAGTTGTGCAGCAGGCCCATCGCGTCGAGGTCGTCGAAGTGCACCTGGGCGGGGCGGGTCTGGGTCACGCGAGCTCCTTCAGTCGGTCGTGGACGGCTCGGCGGGCCCGCTCGTAGGCGGCCTCGCCCCTGCCGAGCAGGCGGGTGTGGGTGACCACGGCCTCGCCCAGGGCGTCGATCTCGTACGCGAGCTGCGCCGGGTCGGTCTCCGGGGGCAGCTCCCCCAGCTCGACCGCCTCCCGGACGAGCCGCTCGATGAACCTCAGCCAGTCGGCCATCGACTCGGCCACCCGGTCCTTGACCGGGCCGGGACGGTCGTCGAACTCCACCCGCGCCGTGTAGAAGAAGCACCCGCCGGGCAGGACGCCCTTCTCGTAGAAGCGCAGGCGGGCCTCGTGCAGGGCCAGGACGCGGGCCACGCCGGGAGGGGCCTTGAGCGCGGGCCTGACGATCTCGTCGGTCCATTGGCGGACGGCCCACTCGATGGTGTCGAGCTGAAGTTGCTCTTTATCCCGCCAATGAGCGAAAAATCCGGATTTGCTGACCCCGGCGGCTTCGGCCAGCCGGCCCAGGGTCAGCCCGTCCAGACCGTGCACCGAGGCCAGTGACACGGCCTGCCCGAGGATCGCCTCGCGGCTGCGCTGCCCGCGCGCCCGGCGACCGTCTTCCTTCACGTCGGCCATGCCGTCAGCATACATTAACGACCGATCGTTCAGATTGGCGGGTCAGCCCCTTCCGTAGCGCACCGCGACCGCGTCGAACATCCTGACCGCCGCCGCCACGTCCGCGTCCGCGAGCGGGCGGCCGAGCTGGGGATCGTTGCCGTCGAGCCCCGACTCCCGCTCGACGATCCGCGCCACCTGGTACATCAGGTCCACGACCCGGCTCGCGGCCTCACCGTGCCACCAGTACGGCACGCTGATCCCCCAGCCGCCCTCCCAGTGGTTCACGGAGATGCCGGTGCCCTCGTGTTCGAGGTCCCAGTTGGGCGGGTCCTCGAAGATCGTCACGTCGCCGAGGAGCGCGCGGGCCTGGGTGACGACGTTGTTCCAGGCCACCATGTCCGGTGGGCGCGGCTCGTCGTCCTCCGAGCCGAAGTACAGGTCGTAGCTCATGGTGGACGAAACTAGTGCCCAACCCTGACGAATCCGCGCGAATATCGCGTTCGGCGGTCACATACGGGGTGAGCGGCGGGATCATTCCGCCTCTGCGTGCCTGCGGAACTCCAGCCCCTCGAACGTGCCCGACGTGCGCCATCTGTCGATGTAGGCGAAGTACGCCATCGCCCCCTGTGGATGGCCGATGTTCAGCCGGCCCTTCCTGCCGGCGTCGTGGCCCTCGTTGTTGTAGTAGCCGGGCGTGCAGTCGGCGGAGGCGCCCAGGATGCTTCCGGGGCCCGACAGCAGCAGCTCGATCCAGTCGTCCTCGGCCTCCCGCGTCGCCTCGACCTCGTCGAAGCCCTGGTCGAGCGCGTGGCTGACGATCATGGCGATCGTCCGGCCGGCCTCGGTGAGGTTGTGCGGGATGTTGGAGATGAGGTTCGCGCCCTGCGTGGGCTGGACGACGAAGGCGTTCGGGAAGCCGTGCACGTGGATGCCGTGCAGGGTGCGCATGCCGTCCGCCCAGCGGTCGGTGAGCCGGACGCCGTCGCGGCCGGTCAGCTCATAGCCGGCACGCCGGGTGTAGTCGGTGGTCACCTCGAAGCCCGAGGCGTAGATGACGCAGTCGACCTCGTACTCGACGCCCGCGGCCACCACCCCGCGCCCGGTGACGCGCTCGACGCCCTTGCCGTCGGTGTCCACCAGGTGGGTGCCCGGCACGTTGAAGGACTGCAGGTACTCGTCGTGGAAGCAGGGACGCTTGCAGAGCTGGCGGTACCAGGCCTTGAGCCTCGCGGCGGTCTCCGGGTCGGCGACGATCGCGTCTACGCGGGCCCGGATCTCCTCCATCTTCTCGAAGTCGGAGTCCTCGTACGCCTGCGCCATCTTCTCCACGGTCAGGTCCTCGGGCGGGAGGGCCGCGATGCGGGCGCGGACGCGGCGGGCGATGTCGGTCCAGCCGTCCATCACCAGGTCCTCGTCGACCAGGCCGCCGGTCTGGTTGCCGGTGAAGTTCTCCAGCCAGCGCTGCTGCCAGCCCGGGGTGGCGATCCCGGCGAACCAGGCGGGGTCGGTGGGCCGGTTGTCGCGTACGTCCACCGAGGAGGGGGTGCGCTGGAACACGTACAGCTCGGCGCAGGCGCGGGCCAGGTGCGGCACGCACTGGACGGCCGTCGCGCCCGTGCCGATGACGGCGACGCGCTTGTCCGCCAGCCGGTCCATGGGCGCGCCCGTCGGGTCGCCGCCGGTGTAGTCGTAGTCCCAGCGGCTGGTGTGGAACGCGTGCCCGCGAAACTCGTCGATGCCCGGGATGCCGGGGAGTTTGGGCACGTGCAGCGGGCCGATGCCCATGACCACGAACCGGGCGGTGAACGCGTCGCCGCGGTTCGTGCGCACGGTCCAGCGCGACCGGGACGCGTCCCACTCCAGGTCCTGGACCTCGGTGTGGAAGAGCGCGTCGTCGTACAGACCGTAGTGCTTGCCGATGCGGCGGCAGTGTTCGAGGATCTCGGGGGCGTGCGCGTACTTCTCCGTCGGCATGTGGCCGGTCTCCTCCAGGAGCGGCATGTACACGAACGACGCGGTGTCGCACTGGGCTCCCGGGTAGCGGTTCCAGTACCAGGTGCCGCCGAAGTCGCCGCCCTTCTCGACGATCCGCACGTCGTCGACCCCCGCCTCCCTGAGCCGGGCGCCGGTGACGAGCCCGGCGAACCCGCCGCCGACGACGGCCACCGTCACGTGGTCGGTCTTCGGTTCGCGCTCGGTCCTCGGCGTGTACGGGTCGTCGAGGTAGTGGGCGAAGCGGCCGGTTAGGCGGACGTACTGGTCGTTGCCGTCCGGGCGGAGCCGCTTGTCGCGCTCTTCGAGGTATTTGCGGCGGAGGGCTTCTTTGTCCATGCGTCCTCCGGGGACGAGGTTCCGAATTCCAGAATGTCATTCGCGAATCTCGTTCGACAAGGCCCGCGGACGGGCGAAGCGGGCCCGCAGCTGGCCGGCCTCGCGTCAGGGACGCAGCGCCGTGAGGGCGCTCTCCCAGACGTAGGTGTCGTTGCCGTCGCCCGCGCTCGGGGCGTGCGGCTCGAACTGCCCCGGCCCGATCAGGACGCGCACCCCTTCCGACCGCAGCTCCTCCACGCTGCGCCGGAAGGGCGCGCGGGCGGCGAGCGCGCTGTTGACGAACGGCAGGACGACCACGGGGATGCCGAGCCCCGGAGCCTCGGCCAGCAGCCCGAGCGCGTAGGTGTCGGCGACGCCCATGGCGAACTTGTTGATCGTGTTGTACGTGGCCGGAGCGACGATGATCGCGTCGGCCCTGGGCGGCCTGGGCTCGTGCGGCCTGCGGTAACGGCTGCGGACCGGGCGCCCGGTCAGGCGCTCCAGCTCCGGCACGTCGACGAAGCCGAGCGCCGACGGCGTGGCGACGACCTGGACGGCCCAGCCCTCGTCCTGGGCCGGGACGACGAGCCTGGCCACGTCGCCGGCCGGGCCGGCCGCGCACACGATGACATAAAGACTGGGTGCCGGTGTCTTCACGGTTGAGATCGTAGGACGCCCGCCGTCCCCTCGACATCGCGTACGCGGGCGGCGACCTCCGGCGTGAGATGGCGGGCCAGCACCTCCAGGGCGGCGGTGACCTCGCGGACCGCTTCGGGGCCCGGATCGGGCAGGACGGCGGCGAGGGCGTCGTCGATCGGGGCGGCCCTGACCTCGGCGACCCGGGCGGACGGCGTCGCCGCGGGACGGATGAGCCGCCGCCGCCGGTCGGCCGGATCGGGCACACCCTCGATCGACCCCGTGGACTCCAGCCGGGCGACGGCCGTGGACACCTGGCTCTGCGGCAGGCCGGTCCGCGCCGCGATCTCGCTGACCGTCGTGCCGGGGTGGGCGACCACGTCACCGAGGACGACGAGCACCGTACGGACCGAGCCGCGCAGGCCGTCGCCCTTCGGCTGGGGCATCGCCTGCTCGCCGATCTTCATGAGGGTGCGGCCGAGCAGGAACAGTTCGACTCCGTTCATGAAGTCATGATACATCTATATCGATGCATCGATTTAGATGCTTTTCTCTAGCGGAGGAGACCCACATGAACGCCCTTCCCGTCCCAGGCGCCACCCTGCACTTCCAGGTCGAGGGCAGCGGTCCGGTCCTGTTGTTGTCGCAGAGCGGCGAGGGCGACGCCGACCGCACCGCCGACCTCGTGCCGCTCCTGGCCGACGCCTTCACCGTCGTCACCTACGACCGGCGCGGCCTGTCGCGCAGCACCCTCGACCCCGCCGCGCCGCCCGTCACCATGGCCGACCACGCCGACGACGTCGCGCGGCTGCTCGCCGAGGTCGCCGACGGGCCCGCCCTGATGGCCGGGTTCAGCATGGGAGGCGCGATCGGCCTGCGGGTCGCGGCCCGCCACCCCGGCGTGCTCGGCACGCTGATCGCGCACGAACCCGTGCTGCCGAACCTGCTGCCCGCCGCCGGTCGAGCCGAGCACGTGGCCGAGCTGGCGGCCATCCAGCGGGCGTTCGCGGCCGGGGGGCTGGCCGCGGCCGTCCCCGCGATCACCCGGCACCTCGGCATCGACCCGGCCCACGACGAGAGCGAGGACGGGCTCACCCCGCAGCCGCTCACGGCCAGGCGGCAGGCCAACTTCGGGTTCTTCATCGGGACGGAGTTCACGGCCGTCATGGAGGACGACCTCGCCCCGGCGGAGACGGTGGGCACCGGGACCCGGGTGATCCCGGCGATCGGCCGTGCCACCCGGCCTTCGGTGCACACCTACCGCTGCGCGCTCGCGCTGGCGGAGCTGCTCGGCACCGAGCCGGTCACGCTGCCGGGCGGCCACAACGGCAACACGGCCTTCCCGCGCGCGACGGCTCGGGCGCTCAAGGAACTGCTCGCTCCCGGCCAGGCGTGAACGTACGGCCGGCCGGGTGCACGTGCGGTCAGCGGCCGCAGGTGCGGAGCATGTTGGACAGCGCCACGCGCTCGCTCCGCGTCACGAACAGGCGGTAGTGGTACTTCACGGTGATCCACGAGGTCGCGTAGCGGCACCAGTAGGCGCGGCGGCGCGGACGCCAGCTCTGCGGCCCCTGCCCACCCTTGGCGATGTTGGCGGAATGGCTGACGGTGACCAGCTCAGGACGGGTGAGGTCGTTGGCGAAGGCCCGCCGCCGCGCCTGGCTCCACCTCTTGGCACCGGAGCGCCAGGCGTAGGCCAGCGGGACGACGTGGTCGACGTCCACCAGGCGCTCGCTCTTCAACCGCCTGCCGTCGTACGGGCTGTACCAGACGCCCTTGACCGGGTGGCAGGCCGCGTTCCTGCGCACCCGCCGCCCGTCCCGCGCCAGGACGGTCTCGCGTACGTCACACCTTCCCGTGTGACGTCCCCATTTGGGCTGGAACCGGCGATGGGTGTAGCCGCGCAGGGATAAGGGCCTGGCGACCCGTAGCCGGGCCAGCATGCGCCGGGCCCGCGCCGCACTGGCCTCGGCGCCTGCCCGGGTGCGCGCGCCGGACTGCGCCGCGGCCGGCTGCGGCGCGGCGACGACCTCGGTGATCGGGATGACCAGAAAGGCGAGGACGGCCATCAGCACGGCCCGTCTCAGGAAGATCATGCTTTACCCCATACCCACCCACGACGGACCTCCTCCAAGTGGATGGCCAGCCCTCCGCAAGTTGCGGTGCATATCTTCTCGAACCATGAGAAAGATCCCTCTCCTCCTCGCCGCCCTGACCGCTGTCTCCGCCACCGTGCTGCCCGCGACCGCGTCCGTAGCCTCGGCCTCCTCCGCCGGGAAGACGCTCTCCTTCCGCGGCATGACGCTGCGGATCCCCGCCGACTGGAAGGTGTACCGGTCGGGCGACCACGTCGTGGTGGTGACCGGGTTGTTGTGCAAGAAGCCGGAGCCGTTCGCGCCCGACTGCGAGAGCTTCTGGATCTTCGGGCCGAAGGACTACACGAACGTGCCGGTCGGCGGCGGTTCCGTCACGTACACGGGCAAGCAGCAGTTCCATCCGTTCAGCGGGGTGATCCCGTGCCCGTTCAACTCCAACCTGAGCTGGTATCCCGGCGAGAAGGCGTCCTACCGCGGGCTGCGGCCGATGGGCGCCGGGCACAAGGCGAAGTACACCACCTGGCCGAACCGCTGCGTGACGAACGACACCGGCCGCACCACCGCCCGGTGGAACGAGAAGGAGTGGTTCCTGCCGCAGTCCAGGATCCTGGTGGTGGACGCCTGGAACACCTACGGGCTGGCCGGCGTGCTCAAGCGCGCCACATGGAGCTGATCCCCCAGGTCCTGATCTCCGGCACGATGGGCGGTGGTCCGGCGAAGGGGGGCTGAGGGATGACGAGCCGGTTCTTCATCGGTGAGGGGTACGCGTCGTACCAGGGGCCGTCGGCGGACAACTCGCTCCATCGTCACGCCGCGTACCAGGTGACGACCGCCGTGGAGGGTGAGGTGGCCGTCATCGACGAGCGGGGGACGTGTCATCGCGGCCCGGCCCTGATCATCCCGCCCATGGTCCGGCACCGCATGCCCGGGGCGCCGGACGTCCGCATCTGGTTCGTCGAGCCGCAGTGCTCGTACGCGTCCGCCCTGCGCGACCGCTGCGCCGCGGGCCCCGGCACCTCGTCCACCGGCGGCGTGATCACCGCGGCCGCCGACCTGCATGCCCTCCGTGAGGAGGACTTCCGTCTCGTCGCGGCACCTCGGCCGTCCGGGGCGCTCGATCCGCGCCTGGTGGTGGCGATGGAGGTGCTGACGTCGCGGAACCTCCTGGTCGCCGCAGCGGCCGCGCAGGCCGGGCTCTCCCCCCAACGCCTGCGCGCACTGGCCCGGCTGCAGCTCGGCATGCCGCTCGCCCGGTGGCGCATCTGGCGGCGGCTCACCCGCGCGGCCCGCGCCCTGGCCGACGGCCGCTCGATCGCCGAGGCGGCGCTCGACGGCGGCTTCGCCGACCAGGCCCACTTCCACCGGCAGCTGCGCGACATGCTGGGGCTCACGCCGGCCACCGTGCTGCCGCTGCTGCGCCGGTCAGCCGCGGGCGGCGACGTAGACGGAGATTGAGCCGGTCACCGTCCGCACGACCTCCGCCTCGCGGACGTCCGCGAACCCCGCGTCGGTCATCAGCTCCGGCAGCACGCCGTCCGCGTTGGGCTGCGTGTCCCGCACCCCGTCGGCCAGCTGCACGACACGGAACGCCAGCCGCATCGACGCGGTCCGCTGCCGTCCGTAGTCGGCGATCACCAGCTTGCCGCCCGGCCGCAGCACGGCGTGCATCGAGGCGAGGATCGCGCGTTTCATCGGCAGCGGACATTGGTGGAGGACCAGGCTCGACACCGCCGTGGCGGCCGAACCCGGCCCCAGCAGGCCGGTCAGCGCGTCCCCCATGCCGAGCCGCCATTCCGGGGCCGTGCCGCTCGCCGTGCTCTTGCGCCGCGCCTGGGCCAGCGTTTCCGGATCGGGGTCGACGCCGACGATCCGGGCCCGCGGTTCGAGGCGGTGGAGCAGCATGGCCTGCGAGCCGGTGCCGCAGCCGACGTCCACGATCGTGTCGTCGGGCCTGGGGGCGACGTGCATGGCCACCAGGCTGCGCCACAGGCGTTCCCGCGTCAGGGCGACGACCGGGTCGTACAGGCGGGTGAACTTCAGACGTCCGAGGGCGGGGGTGAAGGTCTGTTGCGACATGAGCGCAGTCTCAGCCGTACGCCGACCCGCGGTCTTGAACAGAACGCTCGCGCGTCGACGCTGCTACTCGCATTCCCGGGTACGGGCTTCGACGTTCTGCAGCCCGTATTCGGACCAGAGCCGCGCCCCTTGCGACACGCACTCGTGGTCCCACACCTGGCTGACCCCCGGCGTCTTCGCGAGCCGGTGGCGCCAGGGACCGCGGTTCACCTCCGGCTGTATCGACAGCCGATACGACTCGGGCATGTCCGACACCCTGGTAGCCGCGACCAACGTCTCATTGTCCGCGTACGTCTCGGCGAAGTGGCGATAGGCCGTCTTCTGGTCCTCGTATTCATACGATTCGAGGCCGGGAATCCGCTCGATGACGGCGACGATCGCCTTCTTCTCCTTGGCGGTGGCGGCTTTCTTGTTCGCCCCTCCCCGCCCGTGCCGGCACTCGGGCAAGGAGGAATCGCCCAAGCAGAGGAACACGGAGACTTCCACACTCCAGTACGACCGGGCCACGCGACGGGTCTCCAGCTGATCGACCACCAGCCCGACCCCGGGCCGCCGATCCGCCGCATTCACGACGCGAGCCCGATCAGCCACCTCGGAGACCCGGATCCAGAACGACTCCGGCATGTCCTTGGCCCGCACCTCGGCCAGCATCCTCCGCTGACCGGCGAACTCCCGCCGGAACCCCGCATAGGACGCCGCCCGGCTCACGAACCGGACCTCGGTCACGCCGGGCATGGAGTTCAGGAAAGCCTCCATGTCGCGCCGCTGTCCCGCCGTCGCATGCCGTTTGTCACACCTGCGCGCGGAGGGCGTACAGAGGAACACCGCGATTTCACCGTTGTCAGCGGCGACGTCCGCGGGACCGGGCTCCACCTCGGCCGACGCGGCCTGCCCGGCCATTCCCGACAACGCCACGACACTCGCAACCAGCACCCGCCAGAACCAACGTCTCACCGGACTCCTCGCACCACGAAAATATTCACTTGCGCCTGCGCGGGCGTCGCTGACGTACCGGCGCGGTCGGGGAATCGTAGCCGGACCATCGCAACATCAAGATGGACAGGCCGACGACCGTAGTCACCGCACCGGAGAAGAGGCCCAGAAACGCCAAGAAGCTTTCGCCGTCCGGATCGCCTATCCCGGGCGGGCCGGTACTGACCCATTCGCCCATGGCCCATGCCTGAGTGGCGACCAGCACCCCGAAAAGGGTCGTGACCGTCCCCAGCAGATAACCAGGGGTCCGCGCCCACACCCCTTGCACGGCGAGCACGAGCCCCACGACCAGCGCGATCGGCACGGTGACGAACTGCCCCATCTCCAGGACCATCAGCGTCGAGAGCCGCGCATGCTGAAAATCGTCCTCACGTAGCGGCGGCCACAGGACCAGGCACACCGCGGCACCGGCAAGAAGACCTATCGCCAACAGCCGGAGCATCGCCACGGGCAGCATGATCCCGGACCACCCCACCAAACCGCCAGATGTTTCCCATAGTCATCAACCGGCGGACCCGCCCGTTCCAAACCGGGTGGTACGGTATGCGTCATGCGGATGATCCACTCATTTCTCGGTTGGTGGCGCCCCTAACAGGGCGGCACTGCTCATCCGCGCAGACCTGACAAAGCGGCCGCCCAGTCCCGGGCGGCCCGTCGGTGTCCTCATCCCTCGGCCGATCCAGGACGATAGGCGGCTCCCGACCTGAGGGAGCTCCACCGATGCCACGACGTCTCACGGGTTTCACGCCCTCCGGCGACCTGCACCTCGGCAACTACTTCGGCGCCATCGCCCCGATCATCGCCGGACAGACCACCACGGACACCGTCGTCTTCATCTCCGACCTGCACGCGCTCACCCTGGACCACGACCCCACCCAGGTGCACCGGCGAACCCTGGAGTTCGCCACCCTGCTGCTGGCCGCCGGCACGGACCCCGAGTCCTGTCTGTTCCTCGTCCAGTCGCACGTCCCGGAACACACCGAACTGCACTACCTGCTCGAATGCACCACGGGCTACGGCGAGGCCCAGCGGATGATCCAGTTCAAGGAGAAGTCCGGCCGCCAGCAGCAGGTCCGCATGTCGCTGCTGACGTACCCGATCCTCATGGCCGCCGACATCCTGCTGTACGACACCGACGAGGTCCCCGTCGGCGAGGACCAACGGCAGCACGTCGAGCTGGCCAGAACCGTCGCCCAGCGGTTCAACACCCGGTACGCCCCCGTCTTCACCGTGCCCACGACGGTCAACCCGCCGGTGGCCGCCCGTCTCATGGACCTGACGGCCCCCGCCGACAAGATGAGCAAGTCGGCCGCCACGCCGGGCGGCGTCCTGCGCCTGCTCGACGAGCCCGACGTGCTGCGGCGCAAGGTGATGCGCGCGGTCACCGACGCGGACAACACGGTCGCGTACGACCCCGACCGCAAACCCGGCGTCTCGAACCTGCTGGCCATCCTGGCCGCCTGCACCGGCCGCGCCCCCGAGGACCTGGCGTCCCGGTTCGACCGCTACGGCGAGCTCAAGGAGGCGGTGGCCGACGCGGTGGTGACCACCCTCACCCCCATCCGCGACCGCTACCTGCACCTGTCGGAAGACCCCGGCCACGTCCAGAAGGCCCTGCGGTCCGGCGCCGAACGAGCCCGCGACCTGGCCGGCGCCAAGATCCGCCAGACCAAGGCAGCCATCGGCCTGCTCCCCGCCTGACTGCGCCCCCACCCCCGCCCACCACGCCCGCCTCCGACCGCGCACCGGAGGCGGGCAACGCGTCACCCGCCGATCAGGACATGGGTGAACGGGCGCGGCGCCTCTGATCCCCATGAGCTCCGCGTACGCTACCGCCATGCTGCCCGATTTCGCCTATCACCCTGACCCGCTCAATACGGGATCGGTGACGGCATCTGATGCCGCCTGCGTGTGCTGTGAGAGACAGCGAGGCTACGTCTATACAGGGCCGGTCTACTGCGTCGAGTCCCTCGCCGGCGAACCATGCCCCTGGTGCATCGCGGACGGAAGTCTCGCAACCCGCTTCGATGCCACCCTCGTGGACGTGTATGACGTCCCAGGCGGCGTCCCGGCGGAGGTGATCGAGGTCATCGGTCGCCGAACCCCCGGTTTCTCCACCTGGCAGGGAAACCGTTGGCTGTTCCATTGTGGCGACGGAGCTGCTTTCCTCGGCGCAGTCGGGGCATCGGAGCTCGTCGCTCACCCGGATGCACGGGAAATGCTGCGCTTCGAGCAATCCACGGGCGGATGGTCTTCCGGGCAGGTGGAGGAATTCCTGGCCGCGCTCGACAAAGACGGAAACCCGACCGGCTACCTGTTCAGGTGCCGCAACTGCGGGATCCACATGGCGTACGCGGACTACACCTGACCTCGCCTTTTCCCGCCGAGCCCGACGAAATCTCGCGACCGGTCATGTCACCTCGGAACCTCATCGTGTGACGGCACCTGGTTGTCGTTTATCGACGCTCGTTCAGCGTCAGTCAGACCGGCTTCCGCGAGGATGGCCTGCACCGTCGCGTTCTTCCCTCGCCCGTAGTCGTCCATGTCGGCGGCGTTCCCGGCGACGTGCTTCTTCACCATGGCGTACTGGTCGCGAAGTCTCGAGTTGGTCCGCAGGACGTCTCTGACCGCGAGGTGATTGCGCAGCGACAGCGAACCGTCAACGATCACGTAGGTGTGGGTCCCGGCGAGTCGTGCGGGTTCCTTGAACGCCCATCTCTGGGGGATCCCCAGCTCGCCCAACGGCGAGAACCCCAGGCCGATCAGGACGTCCGTGGCGGCTGCGACATCTTGCTCTGCCACCACGATGTCGCAGTCGATGATCGGCTTGGCGGCCAGCCCGGGGACCGACGTGCTGCCGACGTGTTCGATGGAGATCACGGCGACTTCGGCGGCTGCCAACGCCATGGCGTACTCCCTGCGCAGCGCCTCGAACCGATCCGGCCATGTGGGGTCGTAGTCGACAACCGTGATCACGGCTGGAGCCTAGTGGGCGGGACGGGTGCGCAGGAACTTCGGCTGCCGACCACATTCGGTTCGTACTGGCCTCACCGAACACGTGGTGATCAACCACGCTCCCCGTCACCTGAGTGCAGACGCCGCCCGCCCGCGCCGTGTCCCGCCCGCGCCGTGTCCCGCCCGCCGTCCGGGACCGGTCTCAGGGAGAGGGCCGCGGTCCCGTTCTTCCGGTGCCCCTGTCGGGCGGGACGCCATCCACCATCGTCCCCCGCGGTCAGGAGCGATCGACGGTGGTGGGAGCGGCGGTCGGGCGGTCGTAGACGCCGACCGCCCACTCGCCGGGTCGCTCGCCGACCTCCGCCGAGAGACGTTCGAGCACGTCCGGGCGGGGAAGCGAGACGCCGGCCGCCCGCTCGTCGCACGTCGCCCCCTTCTGGAACGGCCGGCAGCGGCCGAGTTCTTCGACGACCTTGACGACGGGGGCGTCCGAGGGGAAGACCCATATCTGGATCGTCTGCCGGCCCTTGAGCCATTTGGTTGGTGCCGACAGCCGGTCGTGGTGGCCGCCCACCCCGGTTCCGCACCGCCCGGACGTGCCGCCCGATTCACCACCCTTGAGCGGGACGGAGACGACGACCCAGGCCCTGGGGTCAGCACAAACCACCTTGTAACCGGTGGAGACGCTCGTCGGTGCGAACGTCACGGTCTGGCGGACGCCTGTCGTACCGAAGCGCTGGGAGTGGATGAGGGGCAGGGTGAACCTCTCGGCTCCCAGCACTACGGGGTACGTCTCAGGCGGTTCCGGGGGCGTCTGGATCCGCGCCGAGCTGGGCGGCTGGGCCACCGCGGCCTGGTCGGCCTGGTCGGGGCCCGTCAGCATGACGGCAGCGGCGGTGGCGACGGCCAGCACGCCGATGTTCAGCGAACGCCGGGCCCGCCGCATCCGGCGGCCTCGGCGGCGGATCGCGTCGAGGTGGGGGACCGGTTCCCTGCCGGTCGCGTCGTGGGCGTACGTGTCCAGGAGCGTGCGCAGGTTGCTCTCCGTGTGCCTCATCGCTGGAGCTCCTCCAGGTTCATGGTGCGGATGTCCGGATCGACGCGCAGACGGGTCAGGGCCCTGCCGAGCTGGCTCTTGACCGCGCCCAGCGAGCAGCCGATGATGTCGGCGATCTGGGTGAGCGTCCGTCCCTCGAAATAGTGCAGGACGATCACCGCCCGCTGGCGGGGCGACAGGGCGGCGATTGCTTTCCACAGCGCCGCCTGGTCCCCCACGGCGGCCGCGTGGTCCTGCGGGTCGGCCGTCTCGGGCAGGGTTTCGACCGGCACCTCGCCGCGCCACAGCCGGCGCCACCAGGTGGCGTGGGTGTTGACGATGATGCGATAGACGTACGGATCGGGGTTGCCCTCGATCCGCCGCCAGGCCACCCATGCCTTGGCCAACGCCGTCTGCACCAGGTCCTCGGCGGTGCCCCAGTCCCGGGTGAGGAGGTACGCCATCCGGCACAGCCGTAGATGGCGATGCGCCACGTACTTGGCGAACCCGTCGTCCATCAGTCATCTCCGTCTCGTCGTCTCCGGCGATGACTACAACGTGGGAGGCACGTACGGATGACAGGCACTCGCGGCGCAGTCCGGCTGGACCTACGGGTTCCCGTGCAGCGACGAGGTTCAGCACGGTGCAGAGCAGGCCTTCTTCGCGTAGCCGGCAGATCGCCGACGTGCTGAACCCACGCGTCGCGGCCGGGCAGACCAAGATCATCGAGAGCTAGAGATGCCCTGCGGGGCACAGCTACGACGACGCCACCGCCGCTCACGTCTCACTCACTCCTGCGGAACAAGCATGTGATGTTGTTACGTGTCTGGGGAGGTCGCGCGGAATGTCTGTGCGGCTTCGAGCCGAGCAATCGCGTGATCTACCTCGAGGTCCCAGCCCACCGCTCGCGCCCCCGACCAGTTAGCCCCAATCAGTAGGCCATGCCTCTTGAAGTCAGGCAGCCACTCATACATCCAGTCGTCAACATCGATCTTCGCGGGCTCCATGCCGGCATAAGCGGGAACCATCCGGATGATCTTCTCTGCTCGGGAACGTGACGACCAGAACGGCATCGATGATCGACGTGGTGGAGGACATGATCGCAACGGGAGAAATCGACGACGCATGTGCCGTCCTTCCTCCACCCGATGAGGAGGACGTGGGTCGGTAGGGGGACGGCTAGATCGCTGATGTGAATTTCGGTGATTGGCTGCGAGCGTGACGAAGGGCGTCCATGGTCGGTGTGTGAAGACTGACCTAGACGCCCTTCTGAT